>NZ_JBVIJE010000021.1:0-142428 GCF_055581585.1 Streptomyces sp. NPDC031426 | reverse complement strand
GAGTACGAGGAAGCCTTCTGGCAGAGCCAGGAGCAAACCCCGCAGTCCGCCTGAAACAAGATCACCGGACTCTACGAAACTCGGGGCAGCTCAAAGCGGTACAACTGGGAACGGCAGCCGAGCTGCTGGAGCAAGCCTCGAACATCCTCGACGACCAGGACCAGGGCCCGGAGGACCTGCGACGGTTGGCCAAGGAACTGACCGGTGCATTGCGAGACGTACTCCGCGTTGCAACCAGCCGCGGTCACCTCCTGACAGCGAGCGACCCTCATCGCTCCTGACGGGGGACGGCGCGTTTGGCGGCTACAGCCTGCTCAGTGCGGCCTGACTTGGCGGTCTTTTAAGCACGGGTCTCCCTGACCAGCGGGACAGCAGAAGCCCACGGCTCTAACCAGGTCGGATGCCGTGGGCTTCTGTCGTTGTCAGTTGGCGTCGGTTGACCTCGCACGGCGCAGGGACGGCCCAGAAATCGCGCCGGTGGTACGTGCCGGGAAGATGCATCACCTGCTGCACGCAGCGACGATGCCCAGAACCACCAAGGCCACGAAGAACATCGCTACGCAACCGCCAATGGCGCTCTCCGCCTCCGCGACGATCCCCTTGGGCTTCGGGCGGGACTTCTCGTAGTCCTGCATCCCTCGTGCTACCGCGCGCCTGATTTCGTCCTCGTCCACGGAGTCCCCCAAGCCAGCCACTGTGTTCTGAACGGCCACGGTCAACCTACCTGCTGCACCGCCGCCGCTCGCTCCATCGGCGCGCACAGTGGCTGGCACTGACCTCTTCGTCCCGAACTATCGGCCGCAGGGCCATTGAGGACCGCTGGGCTGGTCACTCGGCCGTTGACGTTCCTTGATGGTCGGCCGCGGTCGCGGAGGTTGCTGTACTCGCTGCTGTGCCGCAGCCAGTGCAGCTTCCGAGATGGACCCGGTGATCAAAGCATGCTTATGGAGTGCCCCGGTTGCCCTCCGGCCGTGGGGCTGGGCCGAGCTCCTCGGCGATGCTCGACGATCGGGCATGACGGTCGGTCTCTGCAGCTACCCTGCGTTGGGTAGCGGGACGTGTCGGGGGAGGTGCCCTTCGTGGCGACCATCAGCGCGAGCCGGAAGATCGAGCGTGCCGGAGTCAACGCTCTGCGGACGCTGCTTGAGGAACATGACCATCTCGTCCAGGAGATCGACGGGGGCGCTGATCACGGCGAAGACCTATACGTCGGGTTCGCCAGTGAGGGCCGGCGTACCGGGCACGTCATCGCTATCCAGGTGAAGAGCGGCCAGAAGTACAAGCGAGCCAACGGGTACGCCATCCCTGTCGCCGACCATCGGGATGACTGGAAGGAGAGCCGTCTCCCTGTGGTGGGCGTGGTCTATGACCGCGACGAAAAGCGACTCTTCTGGGTCAACCTCACGAAGGAATTGCGGCGTGGTAACGAAGCGACGTGGATTCAGGTTCCGCGGGCCAATGAGTTGAGCGATGGGTCTCTCCCCGGATTTATCGCTGAGCTTCAGGGGTTCATCGATGCGCAGGGTATGTGGCTCGGCAGCGAAGACGAGACGGAAGGGCAACCACCCGACGCACTCGGTGAGTCCTCCAAGGGAAAACTGAAACTCACCACCCCGCCAACCCTGTCGGAGGCTACGTCACCCGGTCCGGAGTCGAAGCAGAGGAGCACCGTCACTGCAGAGCCAAACCGGACAGGTCCGACATCCGGCCTCGACGCGGCAGTCGCTGCGTTGAAGGCCGATCGCCATCGTGCACGAGAGCGCGGCTACCAGGACGGAGTGCGCCTAGCTCCTCACCTTGGCTGGTCTGCTCTCGATGAGCTTGCCAACCGAGATTTCGACTTCGAAAGCTGGTTGGAAGGCTGGCGCAATGGGTGGCTAGACATTCAGATGGGACGAGCCCCCTCGGGTACCACGAGGCCAACGTGGCTTCCACTGCTCGCCGATCACCTCGGAGCCCTGGTGGACCCGATCGGCTACGAGCGGTGGTCTTTTACTCCGAGCAGGGCATACATCGACGGTTTCGTCGCCGGGCTTCGCACGGTGTGGCAGGACGCAGGTGCGACCATTCCGGGCGGTATATCGCCCAAGCAGCAATCTGCCAGCCCACAGTCTGCACCCACCTCCGGTGCCAGCACCGCACGGAACCATGCAGAGCAGCAGAGCAGCAGCGCTGATGCCGCACCTACAGCACCAGCAGGAGGCCAGCGGCCCTCACGCGCAGTTCCTGGAGAGGCTGTCACACCGCCGGCTGTGTGCAGCGATCAGAAGAGGCTAACCACCGTTAAAGGCGTCCTCGGGAGCATCAATTTCGACGGCGAAACCGTCACCATCCGCAAGGAGGGCTACGGCCCACGCATGAAAGGCATTCGGTCGCTCACCGTCCGAGAGATTGAGCACGTCATCGTCAAGCCAGCTACGGCGATGTTTCACGGCTACATTCAATTTGTCGTACGAGACCACCCCCCTGCGCCTGACCAACTCCTAAGCATGGCCAGCGGACGACCACACCGGGAAGACCCAGACTCAATGTCATTCACGCGCCGCGCCAACCGTGAAATCGAACACCTTAAGACGGAGATTGAGAGCGCAATCGCCACGGCGAGGGATGGCGTCCCGCCGAGTGGTTCAGCAGCGCCACGGCATAGCCCATGGTCGTGAGGCGGCCATCGTGATTGAGATCCCTGGGGACTCCCAGATCATCATCGCCCTGGACGTGTAACACGCACGTCGTGCGCGAGCCATGAGGCACATGGATCTGCTGTGGAGGCGTCCCGGTCGGGACCGCCCGCATCGACGGCAGAGGCAGATGTCAAAAGCTCCGGCAGGATCGAACCTGCGACATCCGCTTTAGGAGTTCATTCACAGCTACGCGCGTGCTGCCGCATTGCTACTCCAAGGGCTCAAGGCAGTCCCCCTGCTACCACCAAGGTTCCGGCGCGTACGCCTCTGTTGCCGTCATCTTCTGCCGTCAGGAGGCGCAAAGCACCGGGCATCCCCAAGTAGGCGTGAGCGGTCGTGGAGCTCTAGCACCGGTGGTGTCCTGGACACCTCTGGGTGACAGCATTCTCTCCTGATCAGTCGTGTTGAAGTTGGGTGAAGCCGTGACTCAGGGAGACGAAGTGGTCAAGGCCCTTCTGACGGCGATGGCGACCTTGGAGGATCTCATCCCGGTGGGGCACGACTCGCACATGGCGTTGAGCACCCTGGAAGGCATCGCCTCTGAGCTCGGCAGGATGGATTCTGGAGAGCGCCGGCAGTTCCTCGAGGCGCTGGAACGCGTGGCCTCGCAAGACCGGGACCGAGCCACCTAGATCCGGGGTCTTCCAGACGCACTGGGCCTTGATTGACCGGGTGACGGATACCTGAGCCGGGCCACGTCGGACGTGTCCGGGCATTGTTCGCATGTGCCCTGGGCAGCAAACGGCCCTCCGCGAGGGAGGGGCGCTTCTTGCATGGGCCTGCGGTCAGGCGGCGTGGGCGCCCGGTTCGCGTCTGCCTGCGATGCTGGTCCCTGCGATCTGGCACGCGTCTGCACGCCGACCCCGTAACGGTCCAGCTGGCCCAGTCGAGACTCAACTGCGGGCAGAAGGAGAGGAATAACAGTGCACTGTGCGGAACAGACATAATGCATGACCGACTCCCTTCTCCTCTCGCTAGCCGGAATGATCGGAACCCTGGTCGGTAGTGGTTTGACGGGATTCCTTGCCCTGAGGTCAGAACATGCGAGACACCAGGCTCTAGAGCGACAGGAAGAACGTCAGTCTCGCAGACAGGAGATCTTGAAAGCGCTGGACCTCCGCTTGGAGCATCACCGGTGGAGGAGAGATCATCGAAGGGAGGTCTATCAGGAATTCGCTGAAAAATCTCTGGTGGCCCGCGGGGCGGCCCTTGACTATCACAGGTCTTGCCTACAAGAAACTCCTGGATCAGAGCGTATAGCTGACCTTCGCGCGAGGGGAAGAAAAACACACAGAGATGCTGTAATGACTTCCTATGGAGTCGGGCTGCAGGGTCCTGAAGAGGTAGCGGCTAGGGCGAATGACTGTATTGCCAGTCTCCGAGACCTATTGAATTGCGCGGAAGAGCATGAAACGAGATCGACCTCAGGTCGACCGAGCGAGCGAGCTATTGCCGAAATGGAAGAGCGAATAGCGATTCGTTTCATCGACATGCAGAACAAGCTCCAACTTTTCATCGACTCGGGGCGCGTAGCCCTCGATCGGCCGATGCCACCGACTTGAGGTCTTCTTGCCTGGGTGTTGCCGGGAATCTTGGGGAGCTGGGCTTTTGCTGGTCGGGGCTGCGCTCCGGTGTGCCCAATTGGTCGTCATTGGTCGTCGGTGGGCACTGCCGAGCGACCTCGGACGGCCCAGAGACGGCCCAGCGAAGATCACTCGTCGGCCGCCAGCCACTCATCGAGCCGCACCTTGACCTGGTGGTTGTGGGCGGCGTGCCAGATGACCTCCCCACTGACGAAGGCCCCGAGGGCCGGGAGGTCCATCCCGTGCGGCATGGCCGTGATCTCGGCCAGCGCTATGGCGTTCGGCACGCCGTCTATACGTATGAAGACCCCGAAGCGCCGGCGACCGATGACCTCGCCGGTGATCCGGGCCTCGACGGGCAGAGCAGCGACGGTTGCCTCCCAGCTCTCCCGCACCAAGTCCGCGGCCGGCACTTCAGGGCCCGTGGGCCAGGCGTACTCATCCATCGGTAGATCATGACGCCCTGGAACCGGTGCTTAGAAGATGCGGGCACGCCGTGTTGGGGCGGCCAGACGGCACCCCACCGTTACCGTGTCGGGCCGCTCAGAGCCGCTGCCGTCCGTCGTCGTTGCCGTCAGCGTTGCCGTCACTGCCGTCAGCAGCTTGGCGGCGAATGCTCTGATCCCGATGCAACGCAGCGATCAAGCGTTAACGGCGGTGATCATGGCCGCCACGGCGAGAAACCCTAGCCCGGACAGCACGAGGTCGACCGCGAGGCGAATCCGAGCGTATTTGGTCCGTGCCGAGGCCGCGAGCACCTTCACCAACGTCAGTTGCTGGCCAGCAGCCAGCTGTCGTAGGAGCTCTTCGTCGGTGAGATTCGACCACTGCGGCCACCCTGTACCGCCCAACTGAGGGCGTACGGCAAGCAGCAAGACCACGGTGGCGGCCAGGAGCGCGACCACACCGACCGCGCCCACCGCCAGGGCGGGGGACGGAATGTGCCCGCCGACGCCCAGGGAGACAAGTGCGGCGAGCGCCGCACCGGCCTTCTTGGCCGTCCGGGACGGTTACGCTGTGCGCGACTAGGTCGCACAGGTGGTGATGTGTTCTGGTTGGACCGCATCCTTCGATCGCGGGGGCGATGCACCGGACGTCGATAGCCAGGTCCACCGGGACAGAGAGGGGCGCCTTGGGGAGCGCCACCGCCGGCCCGTCTCTCCCAACGGGCCGGCACATGGATCCGGGCGCCCGTGGGGGTCGGGCACCCGGATCCACCCTTCGCTAGTCCTTGTCAGGGGTTTACGGCTCACTGCTGCTGAGGCTCAGTCCCAGCCCCAGCCACCGCCCCAGCCGCCGCCCCAGCCCCAGCCGCCGCCATCGCCCCAGCCCCAGCCGCCGCCGCAACCCCCACCGCCGTCGTGGTGGTAGGAGACGACGTTCTGGGGTGCAGCGGTGGTGGTAGCTGCGTGGGCGGCCCCAGCTCCGGCGGCGAGGGCCAGGATCGGCGCCGAGCAGATGACGATTGCCACTCTCTTGATACGGGTTGTTTGCGCGCGCATGATGCGCACCTCTCCGGAGGGTGTTTGGTTCTCCGGCGGCCTCCACATGTCGGCCGCCCGCGCTCAGAGCCTGCGCGTAGCTCCGGCGCTACCCGCCGCCCACGAGACGCGGTCGTGCGGCGGCCGTCACTTCCGATAAGAAACCGGTATAAGTGGCTTATGTCCTGAATCTACGACCAGATCGCCGGGCAGTCAAAGAAAGAATAGGTTGAGGGGAAACGGGCCCGGTCCGGAGCGCCAGCGGTGACGTGGCACACCCTAGGCTGGCCACCTATCCAGGTGTGATGCCGCCGGCCGAGTACTGAGTACTGAGTCGCGTGGCGGTCGTGAGGTGAGGGGGCAGAGCCAGTGGACTCTGTGTGGACCACAACCCCCGTACGGCCGCCGAGGCCGGTAGGGCTATAGCCGCTCCGCCCCAGGTGGGACGGGGCCGAGGTGGGTTGCCCGAGCGGCCTAAGGGAACGGTCTTGAAATCTGCCGGCTCAGCCTTCCCAGGTTCGAATCCTGGCGCCGCCACGCTAGTGGAGATCGGCCCCTGACCAGCGCGTATGGTCGGGGGCCGATCGCTTTTCTGATCACTGCGGCTCCCCGTGGTTCCCCGCCTCTTCGGGCACGCAGCGGGCACGACCCCGCATGCGCCTGCCACTCTCGGCCCACTCCATTTCGGCACGTTTGCGGCCAGCCGCGGTGATTTGATCCCGCTGTGCGGGTGCGATCAGTAGTCGAAGAAGTGACGGGGCGGGTGTCCGACCTGTGGCCTTGGAATCGGTCAACGCTGCGACCTGCGCCTTAGCTGTCAGTGGCTCTCAGCGTTGGTCGTCGCGGAGCGTCCCCGCACGGCCCAGAGACGGCCCAAGCGGGGACGCGGCCTGCTGCCCGGGCGCGCGACGAGCGCACGCCTACTTCAGCCAACAAGATCGTGCAGCGCATACCTACGACCGGCTGAGCCGGCCTCCCATCCGCGCCCACTTTTCGAGGCAAAAGCCGCATATCAGGATGCAGAGGCCCGTCAATCCTGCGATGTTGCGGAACATGTCCCAGTGCCGATGGGCGGCGAGAAGCACGATCGACCACCCAAGCCCCATCAGGATGACGCCAAACCCCCAGATCCGGGGCGACTCGACACGGCCCTTGAGCCGAGGGAGTAGCCAGCCGCGGAGCACTGCCACTCCGCCCGGTATCAGCGTGATCGCCAAGGCAGCTCCGAGAGCGGCCCACCCGTAAGCGTCCATGACGAACGCCTCTCCTCGGAAGATCGTCGACGCAGCTCCATGCCGCGCGAGCGGATCATGCCACGATCCTTGGTGTGGGGGGAACGGCAAGGAAGTGGGTGCGATCTTCGGCGCAGGTCAGAGGCGAAAGTAGGTGCTGCAGCTCATCGCGCAATAACACGGCCCTTCAAGTGGCGGGCGAAGAGCAAACAGCGCAAGGTCTGCGGAGCGGCTTTGGGCTGGAGTTTCATGACGGAGTCAAGGACTCGTAGGGCACCCGAGCAGTTCTTCTGGAAGTGGTGACCCAAGTCTGCCACGTGGGGCGGTCTACTGTAGGGCCCTTTGTGACCTGCACGGATGCCGGGACTAGTTGTCATCATCTGTCAACGTCGGTTCGCCTCGGACGGCCCAGAGACGGCCCAACATCCTGGCAGTACGCAGCACCTGGTGTCCTCGGCCACGATGCGGGCTCAGTTAGTGATCAGTGGAGCGTAGGGCTCAGCCTCCGGCGTGAACATGAGGACGAAGTCCTTTCCGATCCCTACGGCAACTGCACGCAAGCGAGCCAAGGCGTCTGCCTCAGTGGGAAGGTCGAGGCCAAGAGCTGCAGCGGCGCGGTCCCTTCCGGCCGCAAGATCGGGCATGTCATCTAGGTACTCAGCCGCAAGCTCTCGGCTCTCCTCTGCGGTGAACACCCGGCAGTCGCGCCACCATGGGGCTACCAACAGGAGCCGCAGGAGTTCGGGCAGGCCGATCGCCACCAGTGCTGCTCTTCCTTCGGAGTCCGCGTACAGGATCGGACGTTCCTCGCCACCCTCACCGCAGAAGAAGTACGTGCCACCAGCTCCGTCGCCCGCGAATCCCTCCAGTGCAGCGCCCGAGGCCAGGTGGACATCCTCGACATGGTCTCCTCGGTCCAAGTCGAAGTCGCCCGGCCAGGCGAGGAAACGAGCGGCCTGGTCATTTTCACGGACAGCTCGGATCAGCGATTGCATGTGCGGCACCCTACTGGCGCACGGATGACGCGTGAGGTCGGCGTAGCGACTTTGGCCGGGAGCTGCTTTGGCGCGAGTGATCATGGCCCCTTACGCTGGCCCGCGGATCGGGCAGGCTTGTGGACCTGCCCGTTAGTGCCCGATGTGGGGCCATGATCTGCGAGGCTCGCGCCAAAGTGGCTGGCTAAAGTCGCGGAGCCGACCGCCCCAGCCACGACGTGTTCTGACCTCATGCACTGTGTGCCTGCCTCTTGGGCGGGAGCGGGCGGCCGGCGGTGCCGAGCGGGGCGGAGACATGAGCGCGGGCGCCGCCGGCCGCCCGCGCCCGCCCGGAGGAGCGAAGCGACGACGGGGGCTTGATAATGGAGAGAAGGTTTTATCCCGCTGGGATGAGGCGCTTCCCGTCGTGGCTGCGTACGTGGGGGCCGTTGCCGTCCAAGGCATCCAGGAGCCTGACTGCGAAGACCTCGGCCATGCGCTCACTGACCTCTTCGGGTGTGAGCCAGGAGACGGCCGTCGACTCACTTGAGGTGCGTTCGATGCCGCCGGAGGGCTTGCAGCGGAAGACCAGGGCCACGATGCCGCGGATGAGGTTCTTGTAGACGCCGGTCAGTTCGTCGACCTCGACGTGGATGCCGGTCTCCTCCAGGACCTCGCGGGCTACGCCGGCCTCGGGTGTCTCGTCGAGTTCGAGGATGCCGCCCGGGAGTTCCCAGGTGCCGTTGTCGGCTCGGCGGATCGCCAGGAGGCGGCCGTCCTCGCGCACCACCACTCCAGCCACGGATACGGAGTGCAGGGGAGACGGGGTCGCTTCCTGTGCTTGACTCATGTAGAGGAGCATAGGAGGCAGAGAAGGACTATGGGAACTGCTGCTGGAGGGGTCGGGTCCGGACCTCGGTACGTGCAGATCGCGGACGAGATCGTGCAACAGATCCGGGCAGGAGTTCTCAAGCCTGGTGACATGGTGCCGAGTGAGTCTGAGCTGGTCGAGCGCTACGGCGTGTCCGGTGGGACGATCCGTAAGGCCATGGTCGAGGTGCGGGCAAGTGGGCTCGTCGAGACCCGACACGGCAAGGGCTCGATCGTGAAGAACCGGCCTCCGGTTCGGCACCGCTCCTCCGATCGCTTCCGGCGCTCGCTCCGGCAGGGCGGGCAGGCGGCTTACCTTGCGGAGTCCGCCCAGTCCGGCGCCACCGCCAAGGTCAGCGTTCTGTACATCGGGCCCATGGAGGCGCCCGAGGATGCGGCCCAGCGACTGGGCGTCCCGGTCGGCACGCAAGTGCTGGCTCGCCGGCGTCTCTACTTCCGTAACGGCACCCCGGTCGAGACCGCGACGTCGTACCTGCCCTGGGACGTCGTGAAGGACATCCCGGAGCTGTTCGCCGAGAACCCCGGCGGCGGTGGCATCTACGCCCGACTCGAAGACCACGGGCATGAGTTCGCGGAGTTCGTCGAGACGCTGCAAGCGCGGCCGGCCTCCAAGGTGGAAGCCTCGGAGCTGGCACTGAGTCCGGGCGCGCCCGTGGTTCATCTGATCCGTGAGGCCCGTACGACTGCGGGTCTCGTGGTCGAGGTGTGCGACACCCTCATGGCCGCTGACCAGTTCGTTTTCGAGTACCGGATCCCTGCCGCCGACTGACGCGCACTCAACTGTCCGTGGCCCGTCACGAGTTCTTTTTCGTGGCGGGTTGACTCATGTACAGGAGTCAGGCACTCTTCTTCATGTCACTCATATACATGAGTGACGGAGTTCAGCATCTATAGAGGAGTGATCTCAGTGCGTCAGATTCCCGTCGACACCAACGGCGCCGTCGTGATGGTCGCCAAGTCCCCGCAGGTCAAGGTCCGCGACCGCCGTACCGGCGAGATCGCCACCGACGCCGAGACCGGGGCGAAGCTGATGACGGTCGACGTGATGTTCGCGGCGAACGAGGAGGTAGAGATCCTCTCCATCACCGTCCCGGAGCCCGGCATCACCGGCGAGTTGGCCATGGGCACGCCGGTCGCGCTGACCGGCCTGATCGCCCGGCCGTGGGAGAACGACTTCAACGGCCAGAAGCGGCACGGCATCGCGTTCCGCGCGGTCGCGGTCACCTCGCTCGCCGATGCCGCCGCAGGGCCCAAGGCGGCCTGATCATGACCGGCTTCACGGTCGCCCTGGTGCTGGTCGCCGCCGCCGTAGGTGTTCTGCGGTGGCGGCGCCCCGCCTGGTACTGGTTGACCTTCGGAGTCACGCTGGCCGTGGTGCGGGTCCTGGTCCGGTACGGCTCCGTCATGGACGCGTGCGGGTTAACCGTGCCGCCCGCACGTTGGCGGCTCGCCCTCGCCCGTGCCTCCAACCGGCCGATACCGGGGCCCCGCGCCCCGCGCATCCTGCGACTGCGGCCGACTCGTACCGGGCTGATCCTGCGGCTCAAGCTCCGGCCGGGGCAGGACGCCTTTGACATCGCCGCAGCTTCGGACCGGCTCCGGCACTCGTTCTCGATGTACGGGGTGACCTCGCGGGAGCTGCGCTCCGGCGTCGTAGAGGTGCGGATGACCGGCTACGACGTGCTCAAGCGGGTGCAGATGCCGACCGAGACCGACACCCGGCCGATGCGGGTGCCGGTCGCGCTGCGGCAGGACGGCTCGGTGCACTACCGCGACTACCGGGCGATACCCCACGCCCTCACCCTCGGGGCTACGGAGTCCGGCAAGTCTGTCTATCAACGCAACCTGGTCGCCGGGCTCGCCCCGATGGACGTGGCCCTCGTCGGCATCGACTGCAAACAGGGGGTTGAACTGTTCCCACTGGCCCGCCGGTTTTCCGCGCTGGCCGACGATCCCGACACCGCCGCCGAAGTGCTTGATGCACTCGTGGTCCGGATGGGGCGCATCTATCAGCTCATCCGGGCTCAGCAGCGCATCGCCGCCGACGTGCCGGACGCGGAGATCGCCGCCGACATCTGGGACCTGCCGACCGATCTGCGTCCGACCCCGGTCGTGGTCCTGGTCGACGAGGTTGCCGAACTCGCCCTGTACGCCAACAAGGAGGAGGAGAAGCGCCGGGACCGCATCATCACCGCCCTGGTCCGCCTCGCCCAGCTCGGCCGCGCGGCCGGCATCTACCTCGAAATCTGCGGACAGCGCTTCGGCTCCGAACTCGGCAAGGGCATCACCATGCTCCGCGCCCAGCTCACCGGCCGTACCGCCCACCGCGTCAATGACGAGACGTCCGCCAACATGGCCTTCGGCGACATCGCCCCGGACGCCGTACTCGCCGCCATCCAGATCCCGGCCGAGATGCGGGGGCTCGCCATCGCGGGCGACTCCTCCGGAGGATGGCACCGCATCCGTGCCCCGCACACCTCGCTCCGCCAGGCCGTGAATATCTGCAACCGGTACGCCGACCGGACGCCGGACCTGCCCGAGCTGGCCCTGTTCCAGCCGGTCCTCTCCACCACGGCTGCCGTTCCTGTGTCGCTGACCAAGGCTTCCTCAGACGCCGTCTGATCTCTCTCGGATCCCCACCGGTCGGCGCGACCGCCTTCGCGCCAGGTCCCTACCCCCGCCATGCCCAAAGAAGGGAACTCGCCGTGTGCCCAAACTGCGAGGACTTCACGCGGACCGTGCTCCTGCTCGGTCAACTCGCCTTGTACGCCGACATGGTTGGCGCCGACCTCGACTTCGTGGAAGCCGTCAGCTCGTCCCTCGCCGTCTCGCTGCCCGAGCCCCCGTCCGGCACGTTCCCGCCCGGCTACGACCCCGACGGCGGCCCTGCCTACCCCGGTGACTCCTGATGGCTGCCCGTCACGGCCTCCGGGTCGATGCGGTGCTGGTTCAGGCTGTCATCGCCGGTGCCCTGTCCTTCGCTCACCTGCACGATCTGGCCTCCGCTGCCGGACAAAACGGGTGGAAGGCCTGGGCCTACCCGGTCAGTGTCGACCTGCTCTTGGTCGCCGCCTGGCGGCGCCTGCGCAGTGAGGGCCCGTCTCGGCTGGCCTGGTGCTGGTTCCTCGTCGCGCTGTTCGCCTCACTCGGCGCCAACGTCGCCACGGCCGGGTTCCTGGACCTCGCCGACCCGCCCGCCCTGCTCCGCCTCGGCATCGCCGGATGGCCCGCGCTCGCCTTCCTCGGCGGAACGCTCCTCGCGCACTCGTCGGCTGCGGAGTCGGGGCCGGTACCGCCGGCATCTGTCGCGGACGCGGAGGAGGTCGTGTCTCCGGCCGAGCAGCCGGGCCCGGACGCCGAACACGCCTCGGCCACGGAGCCCTTGCCCGAGCCTGGCGCGGCCCCTGCCTCTCCAGCCTCGGTTCCCGCACCGGCCCCTTCTCCTCCGGTCCCCGCCGTCCTGCTCGATCACGCCCGCAAGGTCGCCGACGAGTACCGCACCCGCACCGGCTCCCCCATCGACACGGACACCCTGCGCTCTCGCCTCGGCGTCCCGCCCCATCTCGCCGACGCCATCGCCGCCCACCTCACCTGACCAGCAACAGAGGAAGACCGATGACCCGCGACCCGGCCGACCTGACGGCCTGCGACTACCTCGACGGCGCCCGCGAGATGGCTGCCGCCAACCGGCCCTACCTCGCTCACCTACTCGCTGAGGAAGCCGCCCGCCTCACCGCCGACCCGGCCACGGCCGCCGGTATCCGCGCCAGCTTCCCTGCCCCGACCACGGCCCGAGAGGAGAACGACTGACATGCCCGCCCGCGACCACTTCCACTCCGTGATGCGTATCGGCCCGGTGCAGATCGGCACGCACCGCGACCGCAACGGCCAGACCAAGCACGCCGCCGTGTGCAGCTCCGACGGCTGCGGCTGGTCCGCCGACTACTCCAGCCAGTCCGCGGCCCAGCTCGCCGCCCGAACCCACCGCTGCCGCATCCGCTAGGAGGTCACCGCCATGCAGGTCCCCCTCTGGTTCGCGCTGCTCGTCGTCGGCTACCTCGGCGTCAAACTCGTCCGCCCGCCCGCCTGGCTCATCGCCGTACTCCTGCTCGGCGGCTTCCTCCTCGCCGACAGCGTCCTCGCCCCGGCCATCAAAGCCCTCGTCAAGTAGCCCGCCCGCGAGAGGAGATCACCCATGTTCCGCCCGAAGATCCCCACCATGCCGATGCCGACGGGCCTCGCCACCCCGCCCGCTGTCATCGAGCCGACCACCGTCACCCGGACCGCAGAGACCCCGCCGGCCACCACGCCGACTCCGGCGCCGTCCCCGTCCACGGTCCAGCTCACCCCGGGCACCGCGCTCGCACTAGTCGGCGGCGGCACGGCCGTCGTCCTGGTCGTCGGCGCCGTCCTGGTCTCCCTGCTCCTGGCGGTCGCCATCACCGGCGCCTCGGTCGCAGTCTGCGCCGTCGTCCTGCGCTCCCTGCTCGCCTCCGACGCCAAGCGTCGCTGACCGGCACCCGGGCGGCCTCGATACCGCCAAGCATCCGCCGCCCGGGCGCCGTCCCTGTCCGATCTCGCAACCGGAAGGAACCCCAAGCATGGCCCACCGCGCCTCACCCGCGACACCGAGTGCGCCCATGCCCGACACATTGCTTGACCCGATCACCCTCGGCGACGTGCTTCGGGTGGCCTCAGCCTCCGACTACGCCCGCTGGGAGGACCAGATCCGCCGCACCGGCGGCTGCTCCGACCCGATCCACCTCACCGGCTGGGTACTCCACAAGGACAAGACCAGCGGCGAGACCCTGCACCACTACTCCACCGAGAAGGAGCCGGGCGGCCGCCTCCGCCTCGCCTGCGGCAACCGTCGCGCCTCCCGCTGCCCGTCCTGCGCCTGGACCTACGCGGGCGACACCTACCACCTGATCCGCGCTGGACTGGCCGGGGACGACCGCCGCGACATCCCCGCCACCGTCCGCGATCACCCGCGCGTCTTCGCCACCCTCACGGCTCCCTCGTTCGGCCCGGTCCACAACGGTCCCGATCACGGCGCCTGCCGCTGCGGCACCCCGCACGCGCCCGACGCTCCAGAGCTGGGCACCGCCCTCGACCCGGACAGCTACGATTACGCGGGCGCCGTGCTGTTCAACAACTACGCCGGACAGCTCTGGCAGCGCTTCACCACGCGACTCCGCCGTGAACTCGCCGCCCGCGCAGGCATGCCTCGACGCGAACTCGCCGAACACCTTCGCGTCTCGTACGGCAAGGTCGCCGAGTTCCAGAAGCGCGGGGCCCTGCACTTCCACGCCGTCGTACGTCTCGACGGCCCGGAGGGGCCCGGAACGCCACCGCCCGCCTGGGCCACGGTCGACCTCCTCACCGACGCCGTACGTGCCGCCGCAGCGCACTCGTACACGTCCGTGTCGGTCCCGGCTGCCGGTGACGAGCCCGCCCGTACCTTCCGCTGGGGCCGACAGCTCGACGTCCGCCCGGTCAAGGCCTTCGGCGACGGCTCAGACATCACCGAACAGGCCGTCGCCTCGTACGTGGCCAAGTACGCGACCAAGGCCGCCGAGAACACCGGCACCCTGGACCGCCGCATCGGCGAACTCGCCGAACTCGACCGCCACCAGGTCCCGGACCACACCCGGCGGCTCATCACCGCGTGCCGCGACCTGGACAGCCTCTACCCGGACCGGCGCCTCTGGGCTTGGGCCCACATGCTCGGCTTCCGCGGGCACTTCTCGTCCAAGTCGCGCACCTACTCCACCACCCTCGGCGCCCTCCGCCAGGAACGCGCCGAGTACCGCGCCGCCCAAGAGGCATCCGTCCTCGGCCTCGACGAGCGAGAGCCGGACACCGTCCTCGTCCTGGCGGACTGGCAGTACGCCGGCCACGGCCACACGCCGGGTGAAGCCGCCCTCGCCGCAACCATCGCGCGCGACCTCCAGACCAACCGCGAGACCGCCCGCGACGCCCTTGCCGACCAGCTCAACGCCGAAAGGGAGTGCTGACCATGGCCGCAGAGCTTCCGAACCGGTTCCTGACCCCTGAGGACCTGGTCGAGATGTTCGAACTCCCCAGTGTCGAGACGGTCTACCAGTGGCGCCGCAAGCACACCGGTCCACGCGGCTTCCGTGTCGGGCGGCATCTCCGCTTCGACCCAACCGACGTGCGGGCCTGGGTGGACACCCAGCTGGGGGAGGCCGCCTGATGGCCGGACACGTTCAGGACCGCTGGTACAGGACCGAGGTCGGCGCGAACGGCAAGCCGCACAGGGTCAAGACCGAGCGCTACGGCACCGGCATGCGCTACCGGGCCCGCTACATCGGCCCGGACGGCACGGAGAAGTCCAAGAGCTTCCCTGACAAGCAGAAGAGGTTGGCAGAGAAGTGGCTGACCAACATCGAAGCCGACATGGCGCGCGGGCAGTACATCGACCCGCAAGCGGCCCGGACAACGTTCCGGGAGTACACGGATCGCTGGCTCGGGTCGCTCACGACCGATCTGACGAGCCGGGCTGCCGTCGAGGGCCGACTACGCTTGCACGCTCTGCCCTACTTCGGCACCCGCCCCATCGGCTCGTTCCAACCCGAGCACATCCGCGACTGGAACCGCCAGCTCGAAGACGCCGTGGCGTCAGCCCAGTACCGGCGCCTCATCTTCGACGCCGTCTCCTCCGTCCTGAACGCGGCCGTGGATGACCGCCTGCTGGCCTCGAACCCCTGCCGGGCCCGATCGGTCAAGGCGCCCCGTCCGACGCCGACACGCGTGCACCCGTGGTCTGCTGAACAGGTCTTCGGCGTACGGGCTGGCCTCCCCGAGCGATACATGGCCATGGTCGACCTCGGCGCCGGATGCGGTCTTCGACAGGGCGAGATCTTCGGCCTGGCCGTCGACAACATCGGGGACCTCGGCTGGCTGTACGTCCGCCAGCAAGTGAAGAAGGTCCGCGGCACGCTCGTCTTCGCCCCGCCCAAGCGTGGCAAGCTCCGTGACGTCCCCCTTGACCCCGAGGTGTCGGCCGCTCTCCGCGAGCACATGGAGCGCTTCCCGCCCGTCGAGGTGAGCTTGCCCTGGCTGACACCGACTGGCCCCAAGGTCACACACCGCCTCGTCTTCACGAGCGGCATCGGCGCTGCCATCTGGAGCCAGGGGTTCAACGACCAGGCATGGAAGCCTGCTTTGGCCTCGGCCGGCATCATCCCGACTCCGGAGAAGGGCCAGCGCTACGCGGCGGCTCGCGAACACGGCATGCACGCCCTCCGCCACTTCTACGCCTCGGTCCTCCTGGACGCCGGTGAGAACATCAAGGCGCTGAGGCTCTACCTCGGCCACAGCGACCCGGGGTTCACCCTCCGCGTCTACACGCACCTCATGCCGTCCAGCGAGACACGGACCCGGAAAGCCATCTCCGCGATGTACCAGGCCGCCGGTCACGCTCATGACGGCCCGGAGACGGCCAAGGCTGCCTGAGTTGGCCCCTCATCGGTGGGAAACCTGCCGATGAGGGGTTTCTTTGTGTCCTGACTCGGCGAACCCATGATTGCCGAGCCAGGCCAGGGATCAGGCTCCAGCGATGGTCCGGCCCGGCATCGGCTCCGCAAGCGCGGCCCTCCAAGCTGGCGCGTCGAAGGGGTCGGCGAAGTACTGCGTCTCGTGCACCACGTGCTGGTCAGCGAATTCCATGATGCTCAACGAGTACGAAGGCACACCGTCGTAGGTGATGACGCATTCGCTCACCCACAGATTCGCATGGCCTGTGATCCGCTGGACGGTGAAGTGCCGCTCGGCCGGGTGCCCGCCGCGTTGCGCGGAAATCGTCGCGCGGCCCCGGAACCGCTCACCTGACTGCGGGTAGTCCAGAATTGCGTCCGTGGCGTAGATAGCATGCTCGGCTTCGGTGTTCCCGCGTTCCGAGGCCCGCCAGTGCTCCTCGATCGCGGCCCTGGTCCGGGAGTCAGCATCCATGGCACCGTCCTTCCGTAGCGGCGCCAGCCTAGGCACTCCGGGCCGCAACCGACCCAGGGCCAGGCGGACATGGGCGGCCAAGTCCTCCCTTTGGCTGGATCGGGGAGGGCGGCCGACTTCCCTGGAACGGTGTCGGATTACCGTCACCTGCCCGTCATGCGTGCCGATCTCGGCCTCTGAAGCGTCGCGGGCAAGCCACCCGCAATCGACCCCTGAAGCGTCTCTCCCCGACCGACGGCCCACAGACGGCCCAAGCCGCCCGACACAGCCCCTCATTGGCGAAGAAACCGCTGGTGAGGGCCTTTTCATGCCCTCCCCTGGCAAGTAACACCCCATCTTGCCTGACAGCCAGGCCCGGATGGAAACCCGTTGGGCCGAGGGGCTCTGACCTGGGTGTTTGCTTGTTGTCGAAGGGTGGCTCGTTCGTCTCTGTGACAGTGGAGCGCTGATCAGTGATGGGCGATCATGAGCCCATGAGTCACGGCTTACGTCGTATCAGCGGACTGGCGGTCATGATCGCGGGCATCGCGTTGGGTGCCTGGGTGGTTTTCGGGGCTCCGCACGACTGGCATGGTGCCAAGGTCCTCGGGCGGCTGGCGCTCGGCGGACTGGGGGCTGTCGGAATGGTCGGGGGTTCGGCAGAGCTGATCTTTGCCGACACTCCCCGGGACGGGCCCAGCACCCCTCAGGACGGGCCCGGCGCGCAGAACGACGAGGCGTGACGGCGGACCTGGTCAGTCACCGGGCTGTTCCCGCTTGCGCAGTACCACCAGCACCGCGCCGCCGATCACCACGAAGCCGATGGCCACGCCCGCGATCAGCGGGGTGATCGCGGAGCCGCCCGTCGCGGCGAGGTTGGTGTCGGGGGCCGTGGTGCCGCCGACCGAGGCGGGGCTGGGCTCGTTGTGGACCTGGGTCGTCCGTGTGGTGATCGCGCCCTGCGTCTTGCAGTCGAGGACCCCGGTGAAGCGGTGGCTGAAGCCATCGGGTCCGCTGATCGTGAAGTCGTAGGCCTGGTCCTCCTGGAGCGGGACGGTCACCGTGCGGGAGGCGCCCGCGGGGATGGTGTGCTCGGTGCCCATCAGCTCGAAGGTGAAGGACTTGTCGCCCTTGTTGGCCGCGAAGATGTCCAGGCCGCCCTTGGCGCAGTTCTTCCGGGCCGACACCGCCGGTATGGCGCCCTCGTCCGCCCAGGTGGCGGTCGCGGTCGCGGAGACCGTGGACTCGCTGGAGCCGGCCAGGATCTGGGTCTGGCTGCGGCTGTCGGAGGCGAAGGCACGGCCCACCGGCACCGTGGTCGACGCCTGCACGGTCAGCTGCGCCGCGCCGTTCGTGGCGTCCTCGGGAATGTCGAAGTACAGCTGGGTGCCGTCCTGCGCGGACGTCATCACCTTGCCGGTCTTGTCGGTGATCCGCACCCCGCTGGTGGCCGCGTCGGGCGGCGGACTCACCGTGACGGTGCCCGCGTTGGTGTGCACGGTCACCGGTCCCAGCACATCCCCCGGCCGCCCGGAGACCGCCTGTGGGTCCAGGGTCAGCGAGGCCTGCGGTTCGCCGAGGGCGCGGGCGCTCTTCTGCAGATAGGCGGCGAGCTTCTCGGCCTGCGGGTCGACGGCGTCGACCTTCGCGTGGTCGGAGTAGCGCCAGATGGCCACCTGGGTGCCGGCCGCCGCGTCCTGCTCGGTCAGGGTGCCGGCGCCGGCCTGCCGTGCGAGCGCGGCGAGGTCGTTGACCTGGGGATAGGAGTGCTGCAGGATCCAGCGGATCCGGCCGGCGTCCTTGTTGCCGCCCAGCGAGGTGCCGCTCCAGGGCATCTCCTGGTAGAGGGCGTCGCGCTGGGTGGGGTTGTTGAGGTCGACGCAGTACGTCCGGAGGGTGCCGCCGCCGTCGACGGACATCTCGAACAGGCCCGCCTCCACGCGCTGGTCGCCGCCGTCCTCGTGGATCACCGCCTCGCCGTAGGTCTTCAGACCGTTGATCGTGGCCGTCGCCCCGCCCTGGGTCTGCGGTCTTCCGTCGGTCGCGTCGGCCACGGCCGTACCGGCGCCGGACAGCACACCGGCTGCCACGAGGCCGGTCACCGTCGTGGCGGCGGCCAGGCGGGCCGCTCCGGCGGAACGGCTGAACCCACAGAGCGCAGCAAGCACAGAATTCCCCTTCGAGCAGGACCCGTTGGACGCGGGGGACGGTCCCACCAGCAGAATCGGCAGCCCCTAGGGGCACGCCCGGCATCCTATGAATCAGCCGGAGCCTCTCCTGCCGGTCGGATGATCTGATGGGCGATCCGATCCGTAATCGTTATCGCCGGGACCGTCCATGAGCTGGGCATATCGACAAATCCACCGGTTCGTACGGGGCGTTGGGCCGCCAGGGCCCCGGTCCGCCTCCGCTCTGCCGAGCCGGCCTGATGTCACGTCACCGCCACTGGCTCCGCCGCCTGTTGGGGCACAGCGTCTCCCTCGTCCATGACGCCGGCACTGGCGGGATGCGGTGTCTCCCAGTTCGGCTCCGGCCGGGTCCCCGTCACCGGTGCCTCCGGTTTGGCCGAGCGCTGGAAGGCGGCCGTACCGCGTGACAGGTCGTGGCCGATCGCCACGGCGTCGATGTCGGCGGAGGCCCACTGCTGCTGCCCCTCGCGCACCTCCGTGCGCACCTTCAGCCGGCCCTGTACGACGACCGGCTGGCCCACCTCCACGCACGCGGCCACGTTCATCCCGAGCTGCCGGTTGGCCCACACCGTGAAGAAGTTGGTGTGCCCGTCCGTCCAAGCGTTCCTCTCCCGGTCCCAGTAGCGCGCGGTCACCGCCAGCCGGAACCGGGCCGACGGCCCCGCGGCCGACTCCCGGTACACCGGCCGGGTCGCCACGTTGCCCACCACGCACACGGTGGTCTCGTTCATGTCCTCACTCCCCTCCCCCGCCCGGCCCTTCCGACCGGGCGGACACGCGCACGGGGCCGTCCTGTACGGCGCCGTGTCCGTCTTGCATGCCTGTCGTGTGTGTCTGTCGTTTGTGTCTGTCGTTTGTGTCTTTCGCGTTCGTCCGCCGCGTTGGTCTGGCGCGTTGGTCTTTCATGCGTGTCTGCCGTGCGGGCGCGTACGAGCGCCGTACGTGCCCGCACGTCCCGCCGATCGCGCGCACCGTCCGCCACCGTCCCTCCGGCCGGAACCGCCGTGCGATCGCCGCGACCCCAGAGTGCCTCCGCCGGACCGAGCCCGCTGAGAGCTGTGGACGACCGCCCCACCTGTGGAAAACCCCGCCACCCGCACGAGTGACCCCATCTCCGGCCGTCGTCTGCACCCCCGCTCTCGCCCACGCCGTCATCCCGCCCCGGGAACCCGCCGATCACTCATGGATCACCCCTCACCCGGATCAACGCGGAAGCCCCTGAGCCCCTGAAGCACCCGAGCCCCTCCGCCCAAAAAAACGCCGAGGGCCCCGGAAACACCCGAGGCCCCTTGCGCTCACACTCACCCCCTCTCCGGCTCACCCCACGTCCGCCACACCCCGCGCAATGCGCCCGTACTGCTCCCGGACCTCCCGGTACCGCAAGAGCTCCGCCGCCACCGGATCGAGCACCCGTGCCCGGCCGCAGCCGGCGGCAGCCTCCCGGAGCCGGCGTTCCGCCTCCTGGCCGTAGCGCCGGGCCGGGCCTCTCGCCGCCATCCGGCATCCCCACTCCACCAGCGGTCCGCCGACGATCCCGCACACCATCAGCAGCACCGGAACCCCGAGGTTGGGCGCCATGGCACCGACGATCTGGCCGAGCAACCACAGACCGCCCACGACCTGCAGCAGGGTCATCGCCGCCTGGGCCAGCACCGCCGCCGGCCACCAGCCCGGCCGCGGCGGCCGGCCCGGCGGCAGTCCCGCCCGCGCCGCCAGCTCGTCCAGCGCCTCCGACAGCCCCTGCGACCCACGTACAGCCGCCTCGCGCACCGCCTGCGCCCATGGCGCGGGCAGCCCGGCCGAGGCCCGGTCGGACACCGTACGGACCGCCTGTTCGACGCGCTGGCGGGCCGTGGCCTCCTCCTCGGGCTGGGCCGCCCGCACCGGGATGCGGCCCGTCGTGGACTCGCCCCGGGAGTGGTACCAGCGCCACAGTCGCAGCCAGGGCGTGCCGCAGGCGCGGTTGGCGTTGCGCAGCCAGGCCCGCTCGGCGGCCTCGCCCGCCGCGGTTGCGCCCACAGCGTCCGCGAGCCGGTCGGCGAACTCCTCGCGCGCCTCCTCGCTGAGGCCGACCTGCCGCCCGGTGGCGTACACGGGCCGCAGCCCGGCCGCGGCGGCGTCCACGTCGGCCGACACCCGGCGGGCAGCCGCGCCGCGCTCCGCCACGAACTGGCCGAGGGTCTCGCGCAGTTCGCCGATGCCGTCGCCGGTGAGCGCGGACAGCGCGAGCACGGTGGCGCCCGGTTCGCCGTACTCGCCGAGCGCGATGCCGTCCTCGTCCAGCAGTCGGCGCAGATCGTCCAGGACCTGGTCGGCGGCCTCCCCGGGCAGCCGGTCGATCTGGTTCAGTACGACGAACATCACCTCCGCGTGCCCGGCCATGGGCCGCAGATAGCGCTCGTGCAGCACGGCGTCGGCGTACTTCTCCGGGTCGACCACCCAGATCACCGCGTCGACCAGCTTCAGGATCCGGTCGACCTGCTTACGGTGCTCCACGGCTGCGGAGTCGTGGTCGGGCAGGTCGACCAGGACCAGCCCGCGCAACTGCGCCTCGGCCTCCGCACTCTGCAGCGGACGGCGACGCAGCCGGCCCGGGATGCCGAGCCGGTCGATGAGACCCGCCGCGCCGTCGCTCCAACTGCACGCGATGGGCGCGGCGGTGGTCGGGCGTCGTACGCCGGTCTCCGAAATGGCCACTCCGGCAAGGGCGTTGAACAACTGCGACTTACCGCTGCCGGTCGCGCCCGCGATGGCCACGACGGTGTGTCCGCCGGAGAGCTTGCGGCGTGCGGCCGCCTCGTCCAGCACCCGGCCCGCCTCGGCGAGGGTACGGCTGTCCAGGCGGGTCCGGGAGAGCCCGACCAACTCGCGCAGGGCGTCCAGCCGGGAGCGCAGCCGGCCGTCGTACGCGAGCGGGGCCGATGTCTGGCTGCCGGGCAGGCGGCCGCCGCTGTCCAGGGCGGAGGCGCGTTCGGCGGCGAGGGTGGCGGCCGTCGCCTCCGTGACACGCCGGGCGATGAGACCGTCGTCCCAGGGCTCGGAGGAGTCGGGGGACTCGGGGGGATTGGATGACTCGGTGGGCTTGAGGGATTCGGAGGACTGGAGGGGCCTGCGGGACTCAGGCGATCCTGGGAGCTCAGGACGCTCAGGGGACTCACGGGACGTGGGGGATTTCGGCGGCAGCGAGGAGTCCGACGACCGCGAGGGCTCCGAGGGATCCGAGAGCTTGGGCGCCCGGGCGGCGTCTGCGTCCGCCGTCGCGCGGGAGGCGGGGGTCGGCGTGAATACGACCGGGGCTGGGAGCATCGTGAGAGGCGGGACTGGAGGCGCCGGCTTGGCCGGCTGAGCGGGTCTGGCGGGGGGAACCGGCTCGGCTGTGGGGTGCGGGAGCGGGTGCGGGTGCGGCAGATGGAGCTGCGTGCCGCCTGCGGTGTCGGCGTGCTTCGCTCCCCGCTCGTCCGGGTTCTCCCGGTCCACGGCCCCGCCGTCGCCCTCTCCCGCACCCTCGTCCCCGCCCTGCACGCGCGCGTGCGGCCCGCTGGACGGGCTCTCGGAGCCCGGGTCGGCGACGTTCCGGTCGTCTGCCTGCTCACCGGCGATGTGCGCGGAGGCATTGGAGACATTGGAGGCGCTGGAGGGGTTGGAGGCGTCGGACGTGTCGCAGACGTCCGCGCCCCGTTCCCGACCACGATCCCCGACGTGCCCCTCCCCGGCCGCCGGCCCTTCGCCGGAACCGGGACGCGGGCTCCGACCGCCCCCAAGCCGCCCTGCACGCTCGGCCACACCTGCGTTGTACCCGAAGCGATCCACGTACTCGGACCGATCCACGCGGTTCATGTGCGCCACGCGATCGACGGGCTCCACACGATCCACGGGCTCCGCCGGCTCCACGCGGTCCACAAGCCCGGACCCCACGTGACCGCCATGTTCCACGGGCCCGCTACCCCTTTCGTTGCCATGGCTGCCGGGCTCCATGTCCCTCATGCGTCCAACGCGCCTCATGTGGTCGGTGTGATCCGTGTGGTCCTGGTCAGTGACGGCGGTCACCGGTCACCTCTCCTTCTGCAGTACGGACAGCGCGGCGATGAGTGCGGCCTGGGGCTCGGGATGGACGTCCAGGGCATCGAGCGGGGCGAGGCGCCGCTCGCGTTCGGTGTGCAGGACGCGGTCGACGTGTTCATCCAGCAGCCGCCCGGCCCGGTCGCGCAGCCGCAACGCGCCGTGCGCCCCCATGCGCTCCGCGAGCCCCTCGCCCGCGCTGCGCGCCCGGCGTCCGCCGAGCAGCGCGGTGGTGACCAGGGCGGCGACGGCTTCCGGGTCGGGTGCGGAGGCGGCGCGTTCCAGCTCGCGTACCTCGTCCTCGGCGTACTCCTCCAGCTCGCGCCGCCAGCGCCGTACGGCGACACCGATGCGGTGTTCGGTGCTCTCAGCGGCGGACTCGCCGACGGCGAGGGCGAGGGCGGCGCCGGCCGGGTCGCGCCGCCAGACCTCGTCGATGCGCTCGTCTGCGGCGGTGACGGAGCACAGCAGCAGCGCGGCCAGGCTCGCCACGAGTGCGTCGATGAGTTCGCCGGGGGTGCAGTCCAAGGGGAAGGCGCGCCAGCGTTTGAGGGCGTCCCCGGCGAGTACGGCGCCGGACTGGAGCCGGCCACGCACGCGCGCGTGCTCGCTGTCGTAGGCGGCGTCCACGACGGCGATGAGCCGGACGGCGGCGGCGTACTGGGCGGCGGCGGCACTGGCCAGCTCGGGCATGCGGGACTTGAGGGAGTCGAGGAGACCGTACGTCGTACGGGCCATGACATGCTCCCGGG
Organism: Streptomyces sp. NPDC031426; assembly: GCF_055581585.1. NCBI lineage: Bacteria > Bacillati > Actinomycetota > Actinomycetes > Kitasatosporales > Streptomycetaceae > Streptomyces > Streptomyces sp. NPDC031426. The sequence goes on along the minus strand of NZ_JBVIJE010000021.1, from coordinate 118,633 downwards.
CGGCGGGGTCCTGGGCATGGTGCACGAGCCAGTTCCTCAGCGGCGCGACAGCGGTGGCGGGCAACAGGCCGGCGCCCCAGGCCGACTCGGGCAGCTCGGGCACGGTGAAGCGGGGTACGTCGCCGAGGCCGGCCTTGGTGAGCAGGGCGCCGTACTGCCGGGAGACCTCGGAGACGACCTGGTGGGGAACGCGGTCCAGGACGGTGACGAGGGCGGCGTCGTACTCCTTGGCGGTGCGCAGCAGGTGCCAGGGGACGGCGTCAGCGTAGCGGGCGGCCGTGGTGACCATGATCCAGACGTCGGCGGCGCAGATCAGCTCGGCTGCGAGGACGCGGTTGTCGGCGACCAGGGAGTCGATGTCGGGGGCGTCGAGGAGGGCGAGTCCGCGCGGGAGGGTGTCGGCGCTCTCCACGCGCAGTACGCGCGCGGGGCGGTCGCCGGAGACCGGGAGGTCGTCAAGGTCCTCCTGGGGCGCCCACACGCGCGTGAGATCCGGCAGCACGCGCATGCCGCTGAACCAGTGATGATCCTCCGGATGGCAGACGAGCACCGGCGTCCGGGTGGTCGGCCGCAACACACCCGCCTCGCTCACCCGGCGGCCGACGAGCGAGTTGACGAGCGTCGACTTGCCGGCGCCGGTGGAGCCGCCGACGACGACCAGCAGCGGCGCCTCGGGCTCCCGTAGGCGCGGCACCAAGTAGTCGTCGAGCTGCGCAAGGAGCTCGTCGCGGTTGGCACGCGCGCGTGGGGCCCCGGGCAGGGGCAGCGGAAAGCGTGCGGCGGCGACACGGTCGCGCAGTGCGGAGAGTGTGTCGAGCAGCTGAGGCCGAACGTCCAAGGTCACCACATGCGAAGAATGCCCAATTTTAGGGGAATTCTGAAGCATATGGATATGTCTGCGCGCCGACGGGACAGAACGGGCGCAACGGGCGACCGGGACACGGGTGCAGCCCAGGCATAACGAGTGCACAACACCCGGTGCGCCGGACGCCAAAAGTGGTGCACGATTCGTACCTGCCTGCGATTATCGGGATCGCTTCACCAAACCTCCACATCGAGCCACGGAGGCGAAGCGACAGGGTCCAGGAACAGGGAGCTTTATCCTTGGATCCGCCACCAGGCCCCCGTAGCTCAGTGGATAGAGCAGGCGCCTTCTAAGCGCTTGGCCGCAGGTTCGAGTCCTGCCGGGGGCGCCCAGCTTCAGCCCTCCCATCGGGAGGGCTTTTTGCTGGTCAGGGGCCGTTTCGCTCGACACGGGTCAGCCCCGGACACCCTCTTGGTGATCAAGGGTGCGGTCCGGGGCTGTCCGGCTGTCACCGGGTTTTCGCGGGTGGCCGTGTCGAAGTTCCCAAGCGGTGGGAAGATCAGCCAGCGCCCGGCACCTCCGCCTCCGGGAGGTCGCCCGCGGCTTCCAGCCGCCGTTTGAGGTCCGGCAGCTGCCCGTCGATGCATCGGGCGTAGGTGGCTAGGAGGACAGCGACGCTGTTCCCGGCCCACTCAGCCACTTGGGCAGGCGGGATGCCGTCGTTGAGCCACTTGGTCAGGCGCGTGTTCCGGTTGTCGTACACGCGCCGCTCAGTGGGCGAGTCGAAGACGTGCGGGGGCAGTGCGGCCTTACGCGCGCTGTGCGACGCCAGGCGGATGATGGAACCGGCGAGAATGCCGCCCGACTCCCCCTGGAACAGCAGATCACCCGGCTGGAGCTGCTCGTCCTCGATGTGCTGTCGCAGGATGCGCGTGAGGGACGGATGCCCCGGCACCCTGCTCGTCTCGCCCTCAGCGCGGCCTTTCAGGTGGCGTTGCTCGTGGATCTCCCCCGTGTCGGTCCACTGCTTCCCGACCTCCGGAGTCGCCGTATGGATCAGCAGCTCGCACCACTGGCCGTCGGCGTCGGGGTCGGGCAGGGTCAGGTCCTCCACCCGTATCGCTACGGCTTCCTCGGACCGAGGGCCGCAGTAGTACAGCGTGGCGAAGAAGGCGTGGAGCCGCTTGCCACCGCGCGGCCGGCGCCGAATCCAGTCGAGGATTGCCGCCGCCTGCTCGGGGTTCAGCAAGGATCGCTTGTCCACGGCGTTCGTGGTCTTCGTGGCTGCCGTCGACCCCTTGCCCTTGGGCAGGGGGTTGGCCCGCAGGATGCGCCGCCGGATCGCGTACTTCATGGCCACGTTGAGGATCCGGCGGTTGCGTTTCCGGGACCAGGCCGCCGCTTGCTTGCCGTCGAGGCGCGTGTCGACCGTCTGCAGGACCTGGTCGACCTTCTCCGGGTCCTCCCAGGCCGAGACGGGAAGGGAATTCCGCTCGGCCCACTTGAGGATGGCCACCACGTCTCGGGGTGCGTCCGGGCGTCGGTTCGTGTTGAACGCCCACTCACGCAGCGCGGTGCGTACGGCCGCAGGGGCGAACTGGGTGGGCTTGGCCCGAAGCAGCGCGATGGTGGTCGCCGTCATGGTCATGGCGATGTTCTTGCGGCTGTTGCCGCCGAGTTGAGACCAACGGGCATCTACGTACTCGACCGCGAACTTGTACCAGCTCATGGCAGCCGACTTGGAGCGATGGGACACCGGGAGACCCGTGACGACGACGAAGGCCTCGCTCTTGCCCGTGGCCCGGATGAGTTCGGAGCGGAAGCCTTCGGCGAGCGCAACGGTGTTGAAGGGCTCACGCCAGCGCTTGCCCGCGACCGCCCAGCGCACGGTGTACGCGGTCTTCCGGGCGCCCTTGTAGGTGAGGATCTTGTAGGTCTTCACGTCGTACGTCGTCTTCATCAGGCGGCGTCCTCGCAGTCGTCGAGCCAGTGGTCGAGGTCGCTCCGCCGGATCCTGAGGTCGCCGTTCGGGAGCTTGATGCAGCGCGGCGCGCGGCGTTTGGCCCGCCAGTCGTAGAAGGTCGAGCGGGAGATGGCCAGTTCCTCGCAGATCCCTGCGAGGGTGAGCATGGTGCGTCGTGACCGGATGGCCGTGGTCATTCCGTGCTCCCTTCGTCCTGGAGGGCGTCGCGGGCGGTCTCGCGGTTGGTCTGGAGGTCGCGTGCGATGGTCGCGGCGAGGGCCACCTCACCCGGCGTGCGGCCGTGGGCGGCGTACTGCCAGTCCGCCAGGACTAGGACGGTGTCCGGCTCGCGGTCGTCGAGGCCGAGGACGGATACCTCCTGGGCAGCGCGGTAGTCGCCCGGCGAACGCGCCTTCGCCCGCCTCAAATCCTGGCGACTGCTGCGACAAGCACGCTGCTCGACCAACCGCATCGGCCGGACCGTGGCAGCCGTTCACGCCCTCTTGACCTGCCCATACTCAGGATGAAAGAGGTTCACTGGGCTGCATGCTCTACGAATTCCTCACCGGCCGCACTCCCTTCGCCGGCCCGGAATCCGAAGCCGTCCTATACACCCACGTCAACGTCCTCACCCTCCTCGACAAAAACCTCACACCGGCCCCAATGCCATGCAAGCCCTAAAAGCCCTCAAAAGTGGCGGCGAATCGTCCTGCTGCGGCGTTGGTGTTGCGCGAGGGCGACTGCGGCGAGTTGGAGCGGTTGACCCGTTCCTCGATGAACCTCGTCGTAGGCTGATTCTCGATCGCCGAACGACAAGCCATCCACCGCGGCACCTACACTTCGGTCAAAGACCTCAACGCCAAGCTCCGCACGTACATTGACGGCTGGAACGACCGCGCCCACCCATTCACCTGGACCAAGACAGCAGACGACATCCTCAAGAAGGCCAACCGTAAGAAGATCTCAAGCGCGGAGCACTAGTCGACGACAACTCGAAGAAGACCAGCAGGATCACGCGACACTAGAGAAGGCGGCAACCAATGAAAATTCGAGACCTCCACAACGAATTCACCGCGGACCGCGCCGCCGCCGAGCGTGCCTACTATGGGAAATTCCTCACTCTCGAGGGAATCTCAATCCGAACGGGCGAAAGCCAATATGGTACGCCGGTGGTGGATGTGTCAGATGTCCCCGGAGGCCCCCACCTAGCCATCTTCGTGCTGCCGTTTGACCACCGAATCAAGGAATCATTCCGGATCGTGCGAAGCGTCCCGCTGGGCGTCACCGTCACCGTCAAGGGAGAATGTCGGGTCTTCAGCGAGGACGGAACAGTGCTGGTCATCAAGCAGTGCGAACTCCTCACCCCATGAGTCCCTGCGGGCCATTTCAGGTGCGGTGACATGGCGAAGCCCCTCGTCGTTGGTGTGGTGATCTCACTCAACACGCCATCGGCCGGGGGCTTCGTTGGTTCCGCATCCTTCCATGCTCGACGTGCCCTTCGAACTGGTCGAGCACGTCTCGTGACTCATCTACGCCCGAAGGCGTGAACTTCGATCGCGCTGGCGCAAGTTGGGCTGCTTCAAGCAGGCCCTGCTGGTCCTGGTACTCCTGCGGAAGAACGGGACGCTGGCGCAGGTCGGTGCGGGGTTCGGGGTCTCCGAGGCCACCGCGTGGCGGTATGTGCACGAGACGTCGAGGTCCTGGCCTCGTGGGCACCGGGCATGCACGAGGCCCTAGCCGGGCTGGGCGAAGACGACTTCGTCATCGTAGACGGCACGCTGATCCCCACCGACCGCATCAGGGCGGACGAGCCCTACTACTCCCAGAAACACCGGAAACACGGCATGAACGTTCAGGTCATTGAACGTCCTGACGGCACACCGCTGTGGTTCTCCCGGGCGACGCCGGGACGGAGCCACGACCTGACCGCGGCCCGGGCCCACGGCATCGCCCAGGCCTGCCTCTCGCGCCAGATCCTGGTCCTGGCCGACCGGGCCTACCAGGGAGCCGGCGCCACCGTCCGCACCCCCTACTACGGCCACCGCGACCTGCCCGAGCACTACCAGCGCTGCAACCGCGATCACGCACGTCTTCGGACGCCCGGCGAACGCGCCTTCGCTCGCCTCAAATGAAAGAGGTTCAGTGAGTCGTCATCGCCATACCGCCACTGCCGCTTGCTCTGGTCGACGAGCCCGACAGGGTAACCGAGGTCGGTGGAGTACGGAGAAGATCACAACCAGAGTGCTAGAGCTACGATCACGACAGGCAGAAGAAAGGGGGCGGCGATCGCTTTGCGAAGCTCACGTTCGCCCTTGCCCGGGAACATGGGGTCGTCACCCTCGTCGGTGAATGGAGTCGACGATGCAGCGCTGCCAGTCAGGATCTCACTCGCATCACGGAACCAGAGCTGAAGCCGCCTTCACATCGCCCGATTCCTTCAACATCATATCGAGCCTTGTTCCACCTCGTGAAGGGGCGCCGGGACTCCAGCGCATCCAGGTGCTGGCCCACTCATGCACATACCGATGTGCCTTACGAGTGAATACAGCCGTCCGTTGATCGGCGGACGACGTCACAGCGGGAAGGCCATTCTGCGTATCGGACAAGTCACGGGCAGGGAGCGCCGTATGCCGAAGTTCCTCATCCAGGCCGCCTACACGCCCGAGGGGACGAAGGGCCTGCTCAAGGAAGGCGCAAGTGGCCGCCGCGCCGCCGTCGACCAGGTCGTCGCCGACCTCGGCGGAAGGGTCGAGGCCATGTACTTCGCCTTCGGAGAGGACGACTTCGTGTGCATCCTCGACTTCCCCGACCCAGTCTCCATGGCCGCCGTCAGCCTCAGAGTCAAGGCCAGCGGCGCGCTCCACACCCGGGCCACTCCCCTCCTCACTCTCGACGAGATCGACGAGGCTGCCCGCAGACAGGTCACCTTCCGCCCTCCCGGCGCGTGAGCCGAGCCGGCCCGGCGGGCAGTGCAAGACTCGACAGGGCAACGGCGACCAGCGACAACCACCGGGCGGTCGCCCCGTCAGGAAGGCGCGCCCGCCAGGACCTCTACCTTCCCGGTGTCGAGGGAGTAGTAGGCGCCGACCACGGCAAGACTGCCCTTCCTCACGAGCGGGGCCAGGTCCCGGTTGGAGCGCAGGTCGGCCGCGGTCAGCTTGGCCTGCGCGCGGGCCATGGTCTCGACCGGGTCGGCACCGCCCTCCTTGACCGCCTGTTCGTACGCCGGACGCAGAGCCTTGGCGATCGCTTCGAGATTCCCCGGCAGCGGCTTGCCGCCCTGAAGAGACTTGTACGCCGCCTCGACGGCTCCGCACCGCTGATGCCCGAGGACCACGACGAGCGGAGTGCCACTCGTCATGGGCCCGTACTCCGCAGAGCCCGTGACCACCGGCCCGACCGCCTCTCCTCCGGTGCGCATCACGTACAGGTCGCCCAGCCCGGTGTCGAAGAGAAGTTCCGGCGGCACGCGGGAGTCGATGCAGGCAAGGATCGCGCCGAACGGCTTCTGCCCCTGGGCCACGAACTGGCGCCGGTTCGGATCCCGGTCCGGGTGTTGAATGTTTCCGCTCACCCACCGCTTGTTGCCGTCCATCAGCCTCGCGAATGCTGCGGCGGGCGTTGTCGGGCTCGCTTCCGGCGAAGCACTGGTCGTCAACGAGGTGGCACTCGTCGATGAGCACCCCGCAAGTGCGGCCGCAAAGGCGGCGAGTCCACCAGCGAGCAGAGCCCTGCGATTCGGGTGTTCCGCTGCGACCATCGGTCGTTTCCCCTCGATTCGCCGAGACGCTTGCATACGCCATGACCAGGCGATTGTTCAGCGCGGTGAGGAAACCGGACCGCAGGCACAAGCAGGCGAGGACCACTTTCCCGCAGACGGCCCACAGCATCCGTTCCGGCGGCCGCATGAAAGTCCTGTGCCGGCCGCTCGGCAGCACACGCAAGGGGCGATACAGCAGTGATGTGCGCACGGTGCCGAGTGGGCACCGCACACGCGAAGGCCCCTGGCCGATGCGCCTGGCAGGGGCTCACAGCATCGGGAAGTTCACGCCGGACGCAGGCTGCTCAGGCCCGGCTGCCGAGCCGACCCACCGGACACCGCCGCACGCACGGCGTGGTGGTCGTCAGCCGGCCGCCTTGGCGACGATGCGCTCCATCTCCTCTCGGCCGAAGGCCCGCAGCGTCGTGGAACGGACATTGCCCACCCCACCGAGCTGCAGGAGCGCCGCGGCGGCCGTTTCGTCGTCGGGTGCCTCGACCACGGCCACGAGGTCGTACAGACCGACGGTCCAGTAGATGTTCAAGAGCTTCGCGCCGAGCTTCTGTACCGCTGAGCCGAAGGTCTCGGCGCGCTTCGCGGTGTCCTTGTAGTTTCGGACCCCTTGATCGGTCCAGCTCAGCAAGGCAACGTACGTCGGCATGTCCTTCCACCTTCACGAGGAGACGGATAGCGAGGTCAATCCTGGGCGTCTGAGGCAGAACCCGCACGAGCTACGCGCCCGAACGAGCACAACCGCGACGGTCGATCGCGGTGGCTGATCATGCGCTGATGGCACAACGCGGCCCGGGAGCTCCTGTGGCCCGTCGCAACGTGGCCTGCGGCGCTGGGACGACCGCAGTTGGGAGAGCGCCCAGCGCCGCTGTCAGACCCACCCGCCAGAATCCGTCCGTGCTGACAGCGACCGACGGCCGTGGCCACACGGTGAACCGCCCCACGAAGCCCGCAGTGGGCACCATGCTCGCCAACCTGCGACGCGGCAAGGCGTACTTGGTCCTTGAGCGTCAGGACGAGGGCCGTGAGGGCGACTGGTACATCCAGGTCTGGTTCCGCGACAACAACACCTACTGGCTGGAGTACCGCGACGGCGTCCCGACCGAGCACTACCAGACCCGGACGGTGTCGCAGGAGAAGGTCCTGCAAGCGGTCCTCGGCTGGATGCTCGACAAGCCCGACTGGCGGAAGGGCTTCATGTGGAACAACATCGGCCACATGTTCGCGCCCGCCCCCGACAGCGAGGACGAGCCGACGGCGTAGAGCTGCCGCCTCGGCTCGTCCGTCGGCCTGATGCCGAGTGGTCGTTGCGGTTCCTGCGCCGTCATTCGCACTTCGCCTGTCTTCTGTCAACCCGGCTTGCCCTGACAGACGTCAATGGGCAGCGTGCTCAGGGCCGGTGGGGTAGATTAGGTCACATTCGTCGGGGTGGGGCGTAGAGTGGATACGGGACGGATGAGCAGTTCGCCGTACAGCGCGATGCGCGCCAGGTTGGTGGCCAGAACCGTCGAGCACTACCTCCGCCCCACTTTTCGGGTCCGCGATTCCGCAGACGACTCCGGCGACCGGCTTCGGTTCGACGCGCTCCTCGACCAACTGCCGGATCACCGGTCCAAGCCCGAGCCAAGACCCAAGACGTGGCTGGTGATCGGCGGTGCGGGCAGCGGCAAGAGCACCGCCGTCCTGCAGTACGCGATTGCGCTCCTGGACCGCGAGACCCCCTGCGTTGTCGTCGACAACCGCACGGTCAGGCAATTGGACGTGCACGGCCTGACCGTCAAGGACTTCGCCAAGCAATTGCGCCCGTCAGGCGTCGACGAGAAGTTATGGAAAGCGCACGTCAAGAAGAACCGAGTGGTCTTCCTGGTCGACGCGTTGAACGAATTGGAGCGCGAATTCGAGGACCGCGCCGAGTGGAAGTTCGTCTGGAAACTGGTCGCGGGGTCGCACGACTTCACGGTGCTGGCGACGTCCCGCAGCGAGTACGACGACCTGGACCGGACCATCCTGCGCGATGTCGAGACGATATCCATCGAGCCGCTGGGCGAGCAGGACATCGAGACCTACCTGGCGATGCGCGACGGGTCGGCGACCGAGGCGCTGGCCGAGATCAGGTCGGGCGACATGCTGGGTGTGGCGTCCAACCCGTTCATGCTGTCGCTGCTGACCGACTGGCTGCTCGGCACGCGATCCGTCCAGGACCGGGAGATCCCGCGCAGCCGCGCCGACCTGCTTCGGCAGACCGTGGTACGGCCAGACAGCGAGGGCCGGTTCGGCAAGTCGGAGAAGGACGCGGCGAAGCGCGGGCTCGGCATGGAGGCGGCGCTGTGCGCGGCGGCACTGGCCGCGATCACCACGGGCAAGGGCAACGCGGACTTCCTCGCCTGGGATGTGGAGGCGCTGCTCGGCCGGGTGTGGGACGACAGGGACGACATCGCCAACACGGTGAAGGCCTTCCTGGACACACAGATGGTGCAGCCGGTCGGTGGCGCGGCGGACGGCCAGTACAGCCTCATCCACCCGGCCTTCGTGGACTTCGGCCTGGCTCTGGCGTGGCAGAGCACCAGCCCGCCACCCGTCCTGCTGGACCCCGGCTACCTCGACCAGTGCCTGGGCGACTGGGTCGGCCTGCAACCCGACCCGGACAGCGCCGTGCTCGACCTGCTCGACCCGGACGCCAAGCCGCTGCCGCCCGAACTGATGCGGACGTCCTCCTGGCGAACCGGGGTGTGTTGAGCGACGAGGTGCGCGGGGTGCTGTGGCGACAACTCGGCCATTGCTTCAACCAGGGGCGCCAGACGCGCGACCGCCTGGCCGCGGCGCTGGCCAGCCTGCCTTCGACCGTGCTGCGTGACGGGCTCCAGCGCGGTCTGCTGCGGGAACTCAACGCCACGGACCCGGAGCTCGCGGACGACGTCTTCGCCGCGCTGTGGAACGGATCGCTGAACGCCCAGGCGCTCCAGCGCCTGCGCCGGACCCACCAGCGGAACAAGAAGCCGGCGCCGAAGGAACAGGACCGCGACGAGGCCCTCGCCGCGAAGCGGCGGGTGTGGCTGCGTGGGGAAGCCGATCCGCTCGCACGCCGCCGCAGCGCGAACTGGCTGGGCACCAACGGCGGTGAGCAGGACGTCGACGACCTGCGGACAGCGATGCTGGACGACCCGGACGCCACGGTCCGTGGCGCTTCCGCCACCGCGCTCGGGCGAATCGGCGCGCTTCGGGCCGTCCCCGCCCTGCTGAAGGCCGCTGCGGCCGACGGCGACGGCAGTGTCCGCGGGTCTGCCGCCAACGCCCTCGGCCTCATCGGCCACCACAGCGCCCTCGACGCGCTCACCACCACCCTCGCCGACGACACCGAGGCCAGCGTCCGGGGATCGGCAGCCAATGCCCTCGGCCTCATCGGCCACCAAGGCGCCGTCGACGCGCTCACCACCGCGCTCACCGACCCCGAGGGCAGCGTCCGGGGATCGGCCGCCAGCGCCCTCGGCCGCATCGGCGACTTCCGAGCCGTACCCGCCCTCTCCGCCGCGCTGACCGACACGGAGACCAAGGTCCGGGGATCGGCCGCCGACGCCCTCGGCCGCATCGGTTACCCCGGTGCCGTCGACGCGCTCACCACCACCCTCGCCGACGACGCCGATGCCATCGTCCGGGGGTCTGCCGCCAACGCCCTCGGCCGCATCGGCGACCCCCGCGCCGTACCCGCGCTCGCCACCGCGCTCTCCGACGCCGATGCCATCGTCCGGGGATCGGCCGCCAACGGCCTCGGGCACATCGGCCACCCCGGCGCCCTCGACGCGCTCACCACCGCGCTCACCGACCCCGACTCCATCGTCCGGGGGTCTGCCGCCAGCGCCCTCGGCCGCACCGGCGACCCCCGCGCCGTACCCGCCCTCTCCGCCGCGCTCACCGACACCGACGCGGTCGTCCGAGGATCGGCCGCCAGCGCCCTCGGCCGCATCGGCGACCCCGGCGCCCTGGACGCGCTCACCAACACGCTCACCGACACCGATGCGGTCGTCCGGGGATCGGTCGCCAGCGCCCTCGGCCGTATCGGCCACCCCGGCGCCGTACCCGCCCTCTCCGCCGCGCTGACCGGCGACGCCGACAGCTTCGCCCGTACGTCGGCGGCCACCGCCCTCGGCCGCATCGGCGACCCCGGCGCCCTCGACGCGCTCACCACCGCCCTCGCCCACGACACCGACACCTACACCAGAGGGGCGGCCGCCAACGCCCTCGGCCGCGTCAACGCCCCCGGTGCCCTGGCCCCGCTCACCGACGCACTCCTCCACGACACCGACGACAAGGTGCGCGGATCGGCCGCCAACGCTTTCGGGCACCTGGGTGACACGGCGGCCGCGGAGGTCCTGCGGGCCACCATCGGCAACCCCGAGGAGACCTATCTGACCCGCCGCGCCGCCGTGGGTTCCCTCACCCACCTGGACACCGGGGACGAGGCGTGGATCACGGAGGTCGCCGACCGGCTCAAGTTCACCGCCCGCAACCAGGACGGACGCGCCCTGCGCGGGGCCATCGTCGACCTGGTGGCCCGCCGGGAGATCAAGCCGAGGACGAAGGAATGGCTGATCGGCGTGATCCGCGAGGACAAGGACCCGTTGAACCGCACGACGGCTCTCGAAGGGCTGGCACGGGCCGGTGAGGCGGACGCGGACCTGATCAAGTTCATCATCGCGCCCGAGCGCCCGCGACGGGACAAGCGTCCCCGGGACACCAACGCGGCCGTCCTGGGCGTCGCGGCGGCGGCCGTCGTGCGCGCCTCGGCCGACCACCCGGCCTACACCGAATCCCTGCTCCCCAGCCTCATCCGCCTGCTCATGCAGAAGAACACCCACTGGGCGACGGTCATCCCGCCGCTCACCCAACTACGCCTGCTGCCCCTGCCCGTTGCGAACCGGGTGTTCTCCCGCATTGTGGAGCTCATCGGCGACCAGCCGCCGGAGAACCCGCACTTGGCGCCGGCGCTGGCCGCCGAACGGGAGTCATTGGCCGAGCGCGGGCGCGTGCAGGCCGATGTCGAGTCGTTCACCCGCAACCCCGAGGCGGTGCTCGCCGGGTTCCGCGAACAACGGAAGTCGAGGTTCGAAGTGTCCGCTTCCAGGACCGGCGACGAGTACCACGTCGCCCTGCTCACGGCCGTACCCGTGGAGACGAAGGCACTCTTCCACGCGCTCGACGAGCGCGGCATCACCGCGCACGAGGTGCAGCGCGACGGCCGGTACTACGACGTCTTCGAGCTGGTCTCGGCAGGTCAGCCCGCTGTCCGAGTGGTCACCACGCAGGCCACCGACCAGGGGGGCCAGTCGGCGGCGGCGGTGACGCGCGACCTGCTGTCCACGTTCCGGCCGGACCTGGTGTTCCTGGTCGGGGTGTGCGGCGGCTTCGGTGAGCGCGGGGTGTCGCTGGGCGACGTGCTGTTGGCGCGGGAGGTGTTCGACTACGGCCCGGAGAAGGTGAGACCGGAGGGTGGCGGCCTCAGGCCGCAGGTGTACCGGACCGACGGACAGGTGCTGCGGCTCGTCACCAGGCTCGACACCCGGGGCAGGCTGAACGCGTCGCTGGGTGACGGCGAGCTGCTGGTGAAGGACTTCGCGAGCGGTGAGAAGGTGATCGCCTGGCGGGATTCGGAACTGCGCGCCCAGCTGCTCAACCTGTCTGCCGACATCGGCGGGGTGGAGACCGAGGCGCACGGGGTGCTGCACGCGATCTGGGAGGCGTTCAAGGCGAAGGACTTCGTGGGCGGAGCGATGCTCAAGTGCGTCAGCGACGCCGGCGACGAGGAGATGACCGTGGACAAGAAGGCCAAGCAGACCGAAGCGGCGCGGCGGGCGGCGCGGGTCGCGCTGGACGTGGCGGCGGCGTTCCGCCGCGCGGACGCGTGACCCGGCCGCCGGGGAGCCGCACCCACTCGCCGTTGTGCCGCCCCGTCCGGTCGGGCGATGGGGCGAATGTCTTCTACGGCGGTGGTACGGCGGTGGGCCGAAGATCTTCTATTCGGTCTCGTGCGGCTCCGGCTCCAGGTGAATGACCCGCCCGTTCATGCCGTTCCTCCCTCTCCTTCCGTTATGCCCCCTCCTGCCGGGATGACCGTCTTTCCCATGCCGGCCCGGCATACCCCGCGGGCCGGTGGGACCGGGCCGACCAGAGGGACCGGAGGGGCCGGGCGACCCCGAAGGGCCGTACAGAACGCCGTTCCCCTGGAGGTCGATGCGATTTCCCTGGATTTCGTCGAGCTGCTGTTGGTGGACGACGAGCAGAGCTGACTGCGCGACGAACACGACAGTCAGCACCGCGCTGAGCACAAGGCGGCGCCGCGGGCTACGCAACGCCTCGACCACGCTACTCACATTGCTCCTCATGCTGCGTGACGGCGATAGTGCGAGGGACGGGGCCCAATCCCAGGCGAGCGGGCTCGGGGCGGCCGGCACCACTCCGTTCCCGATCGAGTGGAGAAGGTCGGACTAGCTCGACGCCGGCGCCGGCGGGGCGACGGCGTCCTTCCCGTCCGTGCCGTCCTTCCCGTCATGACCATCCTTCCCGTCCTTACCCTCCTTTCCGTTCGTCCCGTCCTTGCCCGGTGGGCCGATGGGGCCGGGCGGACCGGGCGGACCGGAGGGGCCGGAGGGACCGGGGGGACCGGGCTGGAGGCGCTCTTGGAGGTCGATGGGTTGTGTCTGGAGATTGTCGATCTGCATCTGCTGGGCGATGAGCGCAGCCGACTGCGCGACGAGCGCGACGGTCAGCACTGCGCCGAGCACTAGGGGGCGCCGCGGGCTACGCAGCGCTTCAATCACGCTCTTCACATTAGTCCTCACGCTGTGTGACGGCAAAAGTGTATGGGACGGCGACTCGGTTGACGTGGATCTGCGTGTAGAAGGGCGTGCCGGTTCGGGCATATGCGTTCGGGTTCGCTCATCCGGAATGGCTGCCTCGGCACCCTTGTTGACCAGTCGTCAGTCATCGCGGGAGAGGGAGAGACGACGTGCGACTGCGCTGTGCGGTGCTGGACGACTTCCAGGGTGTGGCCGTCGAGTCGGCCGACTGGTCGGTGATCGAGGACGGGGTCGAGGTCGTCGCCCTGCGTGAGCATCTCGACGGCGAGGACGCCCTCGCCGCCGCCCTCGCCGACTACGACATCGTCGTCACGCTGCGCGAACGCGTACCGTTTCCAGGGTCGTTGCTCGCTCGCCTGCCCCGGCTGCGGCTGATCGTCGCCACCGGGATGCGCAACACCGTCATCGACTACGCCGCCGCCGAGAAGCACGGCGTCACCGTGTGCGGCACCGACAGTTCGGGCATTCCGCCCGCCGAGCTGACCTGGGCTCTGCTGCTCGGGCTGGCCCGCGGGATCGTCGAGGAGAACACCGCGCTGCGCACGGGCGGCCCCTGGCAGTCCACCGTCGGCACCGATCTGCACGGCGCCCGGCTCGGCGTACTCGGCCTCGGCAGGATCGGCGGGCGGGTGGCCCGGGTCGGGCTCGCCTTCGGCATGCACGTCAGCGCGTGGAGCCCGCGTCTCACCGAGGAGCGCGCCGCCGCGCACGGTGTCGAACTGGCCGCGTCCAAGGAGGAGTTGCTCGCCGACAGCGACTTCGTCTCGGTGCAGGTGCCCGGCGGTGACAGCACCCGCGGCCTCATCGGCGCCGCCGAACTCGCCCTGATGAAACCGACGGCCTATCTGATCAACACCTCCCGGGCGTCGGTCGTCGACCAGGACGCCCTGCTGGCCGCGCTGCACGAGGGCCGGATCGCGGGCGCCGGCGTCGACGTCTTCGACATCGAGCCGCTGCCCGCCGACCACCCGATGCGCACCGCACCCCGCCTCCTCGCCACGCCCCACCTCGGCTATGTCTCGCGGGCCAACTACGCGACGTACTACGGCCAGGCGGTGGAGAACATCCGCGCCTATCTGTCCGGTTCCCCCGTACGGCGACTGCCCTGAGCCCACCCGGACGGGTGAGGAACCTGCCGTCGGGTGACGCCCTCCGTGGCAGTCCAGTGACCGGCCGAGCAGGCCGGCGAACCGGTCACCAACAGCCGGTCACGGCACCGGCCGTTGCCGCTGAGCGCTCCTTCGTCGAGGGCACGCGGATCACCCCCTGAGGGCCATCCCGTGCGTACGACGGTCCGGGCGGGTTGGGCGGGTCAGGGGGCGTCCATGTTCAGGCCGGGGCCGAAGGTGCGCAGGCCGGAGCCGACAGCGCGCCGTCGACGGGCAGCTGGGGCAGGGTCCGGTCGGGCAGGAGGCGCCCGGTGACATGGCGCGGGCCGTCGGGCGTGCCCGGGGTCGGCAGCGGCAGCTCCAGGCCGGCCTTGGGCACCTCCATGAGGGACTGGGAGACGCCCTCCAGCGGCACCGGGACGGGAACCGCGGCTGGTCACTCGTCAGCTCGTCCAGAAATCCCACCAGCGGGTCAGGATCAGCATGCCGATCACTCCGATGTGCAGGACCGGAAGCACCCAGGTGAATTCGGCGAAGAAGCTCTTCAGCCAACCCGGCGCGGGCAGGAAACCGTTTCGGACGATCAGTGAGGTGGCGTACCAGAACATCAGGATCGTGGCGACCCAGGCCAGGCAGCACCACAGGCACAGCGCGTTGATCCGGTACAGCGACTCGAACTGCAGCCAGGAGACGAACCCGACGCCGAACAGGCAGCCGGCCTCGAACAACAGCCAGTACCAGCCGGGGAAGCGGGCACCCGCGATGAGGCTCATGCCCACGCAGATGACGATGCCGTAGGCCACCAGGCCGAGCATCGGGTTGGGGAATCCGAACACCGAGGCCTGGGGACTCTTCATCACGCTGCCGCAGGACACCACCGGGTTCAGGCTGCAGCCGGGCACGAAGTTCGGGTTCTGCAGCAGCTTGAACTTGTCGAGAGTGATGACCCAGGAGGCGAGCAGTCCTGCCGCCCCGGTGATCACCAGCAGCAGTCCGAGGCCTCTGCCGCCTGCCAGGGTCCTGGGCATCAGCCGCGCAGGCTGGTCGCCGGCAGGACGACGTGCGCTGCGGCGGTCAGGGTCTCCTCGGCGCCGGCGAACCGGGCCAGCACGGCCGCCTCTACGGGCTTGCCGGGCTCTGCCTCGGGCCAGGCCCGGGTCGTGAAGACGAGGTAGGCGTGGCCGCGCCGGCCGACGGCGGCGAGCCACTCCGGGGGCGCGTCGGCCTGGGCGACCAGCTGCTTCATCCGCAGGACGGCCTGACCCGCCTCGACCAGCAGGCTGACGGGTAGGCCGGGCCGACCGTCGCCGTCGACCAGGTCACCGCCCACGGGCAGCCCGTTGCTCTCCAGCAGCCTCCGCACGGCGGAGGAGGAGGCCTCCGGTCCGCCCTCGGCGTCGCCGAGAGGGTAGGCGAGCAGGTAGGGCATGTCACCGTCGGGAGCCTCTCCGCTCCAGGCCAGCACGACGATCGTGCCCAGGTCGGCGAGGCCGGAGGCAAGGGTTGTGCTTGAGGTTGAGGTCACCGCGCGATCGTATCGACGGCCCCGGAAGCAGTCCGACGACGCTTCACTCGACCGGACCAGCGGCTCGTGTTGTCCATCCGAACGAGGGACGCCTCTCGGCGCCCCTCGAACACCGCCCAGGTGCGTCAGTTCTGCAACGGCAGGCCGCCCAGCAGCCGGGTGTGCTGGTTGAGTGCACCAGTCACGCCCTTGACGGCGTGGAGCACGGAGCCCCGGTTCTCCGTGTCCAGCGCGCCCGACTGGTGGTGCAGCGGCATCACGTCGAGAGGACCTTGGGTGAGCCTGTTCACGGCGCCGTTGAGGCTGGTGGGCGTCACATCGGCGGCACTTTGGGCGAACGCGGGCGCGGCGGTACCGGCGAAGACGACGGATCCGACAAGTACGGCGGCGGTTTTCAAGGGCTTCATCGATTCCCCTTCTTCGGCGAGTCACTGCGTATCGACCGTCTCGGACGCCGTGTTCAACGATTCTCGGCCAGGGTGGAAACCCCGGATGGAGAAGTTCTCCGCACCCGCCGAGTCCTCATATGAGCCTGGAAAATATGAGCCTGAAAAAGGAGATCAAACAGGATGACGCCGCTGCGCCGGTGAGGAAAACCGGCGCAGCGGCTGTCCGGGTGCCGGGGGCGTGCCTGTTGAGTCGGCACGGACCACGGTGCTGCTCACCCCCGTGGCTGCCCAGCAACCCTAGAAGGCCCCGACGCCATTCGGCGTGCCAAGCCCGGTCGGGCCGTCATAGCCCGGACGTGCCGTGCACAGGTAACTTCCACCGCAAGAGCCGTTGCTGCCCGAGACCACATCATTGAGTGCCGAGGTATGGCTGTACGGGTAGGAGCCGTAGACGGTCGATGCGGCATTGCCCGCAAGCGCATAGACGCTGGCAACGATCGGGGAGGCCACGCTGGTGCCGCCCACCTGGATCCAGCCGTCGGCACCATGTACCAGGCCGAGGGAGATCAAGATGTCGCACATGCTGCTCTGACCGCAACTGTTGTAGGTGTCGTAGGTGGCCACCCCGGTATACGGGTCGGAGACAGCAGACACATCCGCGACCGTCCGCCGACTGCAGTCGGGATCGTGCTGCCAAGCGGGCTTTGGCTGATAGGCCGAGCAGCCCGAACCGGAGCCGCTCCATGCCGTCTCACTCCAGCCACGGGAGTTGGACGCTTTGCTCAGCGACGTCCCGCCGACCGCCGTGACATACGGGGAAGATGCGGGCCAGGACACACCGTAGCCGGAGTCACCGGAACTCACGGTGATGGCGACACCGGGATGGTTGAAGTGCACGTCATCGGACGGCACCGCGTTGGTCTCCGACTCGCCCCAACTGTTGGAGATGGATGTCACACCGGGTGTGGCGGCCGCTTGATCTTCGGCTTTCATCAGGTCGGACGTGTAAGCCGAATTTGCCTCGACCAGCAGGATGCGGCAGTCGGGGCAGGCGGCGGAGACCATGTCGAGATCAAGGCTGATCTCTTCCGCCCAGCCGTAGTCGCCCGGCGGAAGCGGTGACGTCTGCCCGTTCTGGTTCACCTTTCTGAAGCATCCGTTGGCCGTGGTGCACGGGGGAAGGCCATAGGACTTTCGGTACACCGCCAGGTCGGACTCGGCCTTCGGATCGTCGTAGGCATCGACGATGGCCACCGTGCGGCCCGAGCCGGACGTGCCGCCCAAGTGGTATGCCGATCGCAGGGCGGACGGTGTGTAGCCGGCGCTGGTCGGAGACCCACTGACAGTTGGCGAAATCTGCCCTCCGGCGGTTCGGTGTCCCACCATAAGACCGAAACAGCGAGCCATGTCGGGAGAGTTCGGGTGGGCACACCCGAACTCGACTACGTCCTTGGGGTCCTGCGACCCGGTCGATGTCCGGTTCCCGGAACTCTCGGCACGGTGAGTATCGACCGACAGTGGGCGAGCGTGGGCAAGACCGCCGCTCATGCACATCGCGAGCAGAGTGAGCAATGTTGAGACGACTGTTGCCCGGCGCCATGCCGGAGGCCTTGGTGAACGATGCCTCAGCGTGTGCCGAGCCGATGACGGTCTGGTGGGTTCTTGGTGCATCACGCCTCTTGTCGCATCCGAGACCGCTAAATCCATCTGAAGCCGAGAAGGCATAGGATCAGAAAAGGACCGCTTCACCGGCGGAGAAGAACCTCGGCGGCCGACGCGGCCCATGTTTCGTCTTTCCGGCGTACCGGAAGTGTGCGGTCGACCAGCAGCTTTTGCTGAACCCATGCTGTAGCAGGAGACGGTGTTTGCGTTGCTGCAACACTTTTCTCCCACCCGTACGGCGCATGGACCCGCCCAATGATTTCCGCCTGAGTCGAGCAATGCCGCAGTCCCACTGCCCGCCCGTGATACGACGCAGTCGGACGCGGTGTCGGGGTCTTCGAACAGGTCCCGTGACAGGGCGTCGCACGGCGGTGCCTTCTTGAGCCGGGCTTTCCAGGACCAGGCGGTGGAGTTTCGCCCGCACCCCTGGCCTTCGAGCAAGCCGAACGAGATGACCTCTCGGGCCGACCCGGCGAAAGCTGGTGCCGCCCGCCTGTTCAGGACAGCCAGTGCGCCGAGGAACACGCGAACCGGCCGCCCTCCCTTGCGGGTTGGCGGCCGGTCGACGGAGGGCCTGAGGCGTCAGGAGTTGGTGCAACCGCTGCCGAACGCCGGGTTCAGCAGACCGATGACGTCGACAGTGTTGCCACAGACGCCGACCGGCACGTGAACCGGAAGCTGGGCGGTGTTGCCCGACAGGACGCCCGCGGAGTTGCTGGCAGTGCCGTTCGCCCCACTGTTGGCGGCGGCGAGGCCGGCGGCGCCGCCGATGGCCGCGGCGGCGACGGAGGTGAGAACGAGGCCCTTCGCGATACGCGACATGAGGAAATACTCCTTGGATTGAAAAACAGCATCCGGGCGAATGCCCGATGTCATGTCAACGCGCGGTACAACAGGAGGGTTGTGCCGCCGAAAGAGTGATCTGAGGAGGACCGGTTTCGAGAGCACCGACCAGTAATGCCACGCCGTCTGCACAGCGAGGGCCCTCCTGGTCGGCACGGCCGCCAAGAGGGCCCTTCTGGACACCGACCGCCCGGGTCGGTGCGCTCCAGCCGACGGCCTGCTGCGGCCGCGTCGACTGGTCGGCTTCGGGGGCCGGACGTCGCCACGTCCGGCCCCCGGCAGATCACCGTTGGTGTGCGGCTCGGCTTCGCCGGTACAGGATCACGCCGGCCGCGATCAGCACAGAGCTGATGCCCGAGGCCGTCAGCATGGCCCCGCTGCCGGTGGCCGCCAGGGTGGCGCGGGTGGGGCCACTGACGTCCATGGGGGTCGTGTCCGACGACCGCACCTGGTCGGTGGAGCTGTCGGACCACTTCTGTTCGGCAGTGGCGGGGTGCCGGGGGGCCGGAAGGTGGGCAGTGGACGGAGTATGCCTGCCACTCTCCGAGGGAGGTGTCTGGGCTCGTCCCGGGGCAGGTGTCTGGGCTTGTCCCGGGGGAGTCGCCACGGAGCTTGAGTCGGAGTCGCCCTGGCCCGGGACGTTGGGCGAGCTCGGCGCGCTCGCGCCCGACGCACCGCCACAGGAACTCCCGGACGCCGGGTTCAGCAGGGCGATGGCATCGGCGGTGTTGCCACACACGTTGACCGGCACATCGACCGGCGCCTGCACGGTATTGCCGGACACCACCCCGGGCGAGCCCACGGAGGAGCCCTGACTCGAGGCGCCCGGCGAACTCGGCCTGCTCGCGCCCGACGCACCGCCACAGGAAGTCCCGGACGCCGGGTTCAGCAGGGCAATGGCATCGACGGTGTTGCCACACACGTTGACCGGCACATCGACCGGCGCCTGCACGGTATTGCCGGACACCACCCCGGGCGAGCCCACGGAGGAGCCCTGACTCGAGGCGCCCGGCGAACTCGGCCTGCTCGCGCCCGACGCACCGCCACACGAACCCCCGAACGCCGGGTTCAGCAGGGCAATGGCATCGACGGTGTTGCCACACACGTTGACCGGCACATCGACCGGCGCCTGCACGGTATTGCCGGACACCACCCCGGGCGAGCCCACGGAGGAGCCCTGACTCGAGGCGCCCGGCGAACTCGGCCTGCTCGCGCCCGACGCACCGCCACACGAACCCCCGAACGCCGGGTTCAGCAGGGCAATGGCATCGACGGTGTTGCCACACACGTTGACCGGCACATCGACCGGCGCCTGCACGGTATTGCCGGACACCAGCCCGGGCGAGCCCGTGGAGGTGCCGCTCGCGTTCGAGTCCGCGAGGGCGGGGCTGCCGTACAGGGACAGAACGCTCGTCGCGGCAGCTGCCACGACGATTCCCCTGCTCAGGGTCTGTCGCACTCTTGTTGTCTTCCTGCTTGGAGAAATGAAGAACTGGGAAAGCCGGCCTTGGCACAGCAAGCGGTGGTAATCCAAGGCCGACTGTGGCGCAGCCGGACGGCTGGCGCCGTTACCCGGTCAGGAGTTGGTGCACAGGGAGCCGGACGCCGGGTTCAGCAGGGTGACGAGGCCGATGCTGTTGCCACACACGCCGACGGGAATGTGCACGGGGACCTGGACCGTGTTGCCGGAGAGGACGCCCGGGGAGTTGGCGGCGGATCCGCTGGCGCCGGCATCGGCGAAGGCCGGAGCGGCCACGCCCAGAGCCATAATCGCTCCGGCGACAACTGCAGCACTCTTCTGCATGAAATTTCCTTTCTCTCCGGTCATGCCTCTTTGGCGGTAAGACCGAGCGAGCACAGTTTGAACGGCTCGCGCCATGACCGACATTTCTACAACGAGGAATAGACAGCCCGGGAAACTGCGGAACGCGAGCCACCAAGGAATTCACCCGAACGCCTTGGCAGACTTGACACTCCGGCGCTGTAAAGAGCGGCAAACTGGCGGTCGGCGCCGAACGGGTGGCCGGCGCCTGGGCGCGGCAACCGCTGTCGCGGCCGTTGCCTTCTTCCGCCTTCGCTCTCCTTACCTGACAGGCACCTACGTCACCTGGCGAACTCACACGTTCCTCCACATCAACCGCGGCCGGCGGGTCTGGTTTCGGTGATTCACCCGGTCGGACGGTTCAGGATCGGAAGCAGGCAGTGACACAGGGCCTCGCAGCACGCCCCGACGGAATTTCGGCGTGGGCCATCGGAGTGAAGCCGCACAACCAGGGAAGGCCGCGGCAGTTGATTCAGGATGCTCCGCAAGACGGGGTGTCTTCAGAAGGGAACCAGCAAGTGATCAAGAAGGTTCTGGCCACCGCTGCGGTCGCCGCTTCCGTTGTCGGCGTCTCCGCCGCGGTCGCGCCCCAGGCACTGGCCACCGGCAATGACACCGGCACCACGTCCGCCAGCGGAGCCAGCGCCTCGCAGACGTTCGGCAACTCCGCCACGTACGGCACGATGAGCCCCCAGATGGCGCTCATCCAGGGGTCATTCAACAAGCCCTGCGTCGGTCTGCCGGCCAAGGCGAACCTGGCATCGCTCGCCGGAGTCGTACCGGTATCCGTACAGGACATCCCGGTCCTGTCGGCGCCGCAGAGCCAGCAGTGCGTCGAGAACTCCACCCAGGCCAAGGGCGACGAGCCGCTCTCGCACCTCGTGGACGACCTCTCCGTCCTGTCCGGCAACGGCACCCACAACAGCTGAACCCCACCGCCGGCACTCGGCCGGCTTGCCGGCGTCGGCCTCTCGGAGCCGTGCGCCGGTCCGTACCGCTCACCGCGACCGACTGGGGTATCGGTCGCTTCGTCCCACGGTACCGAGCCGCACGGGGCAAACCCTGCACCCACGGGGCGGGACCACCGCGTTGGTGGTCGGCTTCCTTCCCGGATCCGCATTTCGAAAGGGCATGAGAATGAAGAAGCTGTGGGCAACCACGGCGGTCGCCGCTTCGGTCGCCGGCATCGCGGCTACGGCCGCTCCCCAGGCGCTCGCCATCGGCAACGACACCGGAACCAGCTCCGTCAGCGGCACCGGCGCTTCGCAGACGTTCGGCAACTCCATCACGTCCGGCACCATGAGCCCGCAGCTCTCTCTGGTCCAGGGCTCGCTGAACAAACCCTGCGTGGGCCTGCCCGCCAAGGCGAACCTCGGTTCGCTCGTCGGCGTGGTGCCGGTCACGGCGCAGGACGTCCCGGTCCTGTCGGCGCCGCAGAGCCAGCAGTGCGTCGAGAACTCCACCCAGGCCAAGGGCGACGAGCCGCTCTCGCACCTCCTGGACGACGTCTCCGCCGTGTCCGGCAACGGCACCAACAACAGCTGAACAACGTTCCGCAGCGGGGGGGGGGGGGGGGGGGGGGGGGGGGGGGGGGTAGGGGGGGGGGGGGGGGGGGGGGGGGGGGGGGGGGGGGGGGGGGGGGGGGGGGCGATGTGCCCCTTCGCCCCCCCCCCTCCCCCCCCCCCCCCCCCCCCCCCCCGCCCCCCCCCCCCCCCCCCCCCCCCCCCCCCCCCCCCCCCCCCCCCCCCCCCCCCCCCCGCTTCGTTGTCTACGGCCGCCTGAGTACAGCTCCTCGATCTGCTCGGCACAGCGGTCCACGACCGCGTGCCGTTTCACCTTCAGCGACGGCGTCAGCAGCCCGTTCTCCTCGGTGAACTCCCCCTCCACGAGCGCGAAGGCGCGAATGGACTCGGCGCGGGAGACCGCCTGGTTGGCGTGGTCGACCGCCTTCTGCACCTCCGCGCGCAGCCTTTCGTCGTGCACCAGCTCGGCGAGCGGGGTGTCCGGCGGCAGCTTGTGTATTGACAGCCAGTGGGCGACCGCCTCCGGGTCGAGGGTGATCAGCGCGGCCACGAAGGGGCGGTTGTCGCCGACGACCACGCACTGGCCGACCGGCGCGCGGCTGCGCAGCCGGTCCTCCAGGACGGCCGGGGAGACGTTCTTGCCGCAGGTCGGCCAGGGAGCCGGTGGTCAGTGGCGGCGCCAGGGCCGCGGCCCGCACCTCGCGCACGGTGCCGGTGGCGTCCCTGACGATCTCCACCGAGGCCCGCTCCGCCAGATCGGTGCGCTGCCGTGCCCGTTTCAGGTCCCTGCGTACGCCCATGACGACTCCCGGTCGCGGCTCTTGCGAAGGCTCGTGCTCCCGGGGCAACTTACTCACAGGTAAGGACAGTCAATGGGTCGGGCAGACTCCTCCCCGCACCTCTCAGGAGACGATGTCCTTGCGGGCGAAACCGCGGAAGGCCAGGGCGAACAGCACCAGGGCGTACGTTATGGAGATCGCGGTGCCCTGGATCATGCCGGACCACTCCGGGTGCGGCTGGACCGCGTCGGCCCAGGCGAACTGCCAGTGCGCGGGCAGGAAGTCGCGCCAGTGGCCGAGCGCGGTGACGGCGTCCAGGACGTTGCCGACGATGGTCAGGCCGACCGCGCCGCCGACCGCGCCGAGCGGGGCGTCCGTCTTCGTCGACAGCCAGAAGGCGAGCCCGGCGGTGACCAGTTGGGACACGAAGATGTACGCCACGGTCACCACCAGGCGCTGCACCGCCGTCCCCGTGTCCAGCGCGCCGCCGGTGGGTATCTGCAGCGGGCCCCAGCCGTACGCCGCCGTGCCGACCGCGAGGGCGACCACCGGGAGCAGGATCATCGCGGCGAGGCTCAGCCCCAGCGCCACGGTCAGCTTGGACCACAGCAGCCGGGCCCGGGGCACGGGCGCGGCGAGCAGATAGCGCAGGGAGGACCAGCTCGCCTCCGATGCGACCGTGTCCCCGCAGAACAGGGCGACCGGGATCACCAGCAGAAAGCCGGCCGAGACGAACAGGTTCACCGCGGCGAAGTTGGCGCCGGACGCGGTGGCCGTGTTCATCAGGGTGATCCGGCCGTCGCGGCTCGACGGGTCGCCGCCGATCGCGAAGGCGATCAGCAGCACGAAGGGCAGCAGCCCGAGGACGGCCCCCATGACCAGGGTCCGGCGCCGCTTGAGCTGGCGGACCAGCTCGACCCGCAGGGGCAGGGTGTGCCGCCTCTGATAACCGGAGGCGACCTCGGTGAGCGTGCTCATGCAGAACCTCCGATCAGGGTGAGGAAGGCGTCTTCCAGACGGCGGTGCGGGCCGACCGAGGCGACGGCCACCTCGAGCCGCACCAGCTCCACGACCAGCCGCTCGGCCGTGCCGCCGGGGTCCAGCCGGATCAGCAGCCCGTCGTCGGTGCGCACGGCGGAGGCGACGCCGGGCAGCGCGGCGACCTTCTCCACGACCGGCTCCTCCACGGGCGTGGCGGTGCCGACGAGCAGGGTGTCGCCGGAACCGATGATCTCGCCGACCGGGCCGGCCTGGACCAGTCGGCCGCGGTCCATCACCACCAGGTGGGTGCAGGACTGCTCGACCTCGGCGAGGAGATGGCTGGAGACGATCACCGTGCGCCCGGCTGCCGCGTAGCGGATCATCACCTCGCGCATCTCGCGGATCTGGGGCGGGTCGAGGCCGTTGGTGGGTTCGTCGAGGATGAGCAGGTCGGGCAGGCCGAGCATGGCCTGGGCAATGGCGAGGCGCTGGCGCATGCCCTGCGAGTAGGTGCGCACCGCGCGGGCGAGCGCGTCGCCGAGCCCGGCGATCTCCAGGGCCTCCTCCAGGTGGGCGTCCTGAGGGGGGCGGCCGGTGGCCCGCCAGTACAGCTCCAGGTTCTCCCGGCCCGACAGGTGCGGCAGGAAGCCCGCGCCCTCCACGAAGGCGCCGACCCGCGACAGCACGGGCGCGCCGGGCCGGATCGCGTGACCGAAGACGCGGATCTCGCCGTCGTCCGGGGTGATCAGGCCCATCAGCATGCGCAGGGTCGTGGTCTTGCCCGCGCCGTTGGGTCCGAGCAGGCCGAGCACCTGGCCCTTCTCCACCCGGAAGGACAGCTCGCGCACCGCGTACCGGTCGGCGGACTTCGCGTACCGCTTGCTCAGGTCCTTGATCACGAGCGGGACGTCGGCCAGCTCCGGGTCGGGCGCCGGGCCGGCCGTACGGCGGCGGGCGGTGAGCAGCAGGGCGAGCGCGGCGGCGGCGCCGCCACCCGGCAGCCACCAGACCCAGGAGGGCAGGGGGGCCGCGGCGGTGGTGACGGCGGGGGCCGTCGGCACGCTCAGCTCTCCCTTGAGGGAGACGGTGTAGGTGGCCGGTGCGGCCGGTGAGGCGTAGCCGAGGTCGGTGGAGGCGAGGACCAGGCGGAGCCGGTGGCCCTTCTGCACCTCGTGGTCGATCGCGGGGAGGGTGACCGTGACGTCCTTGCCCGCCTTGGCGCCGGTGACCCGGAAGGGGGCGACGAGCTGGGAGGGCAGCACCTGCTGGGTGCCGCCGCGGCCGACGTCGTAGACCTTGCCGAACAGGACGGCGTCGTCGCTGGTCGAGGTGATGTGGACGGTCGCGGTCGGGGTGCCGGTGATCTGCAGGTCGCGGGTGAGCGGTGCGGAGTCGAACTTCGCGTACTGGCCGGGGAAGTCGAGGGAGACGCCGAGGCCCAGCGCCGACAGCTGACCGAGGCCGCCCGAGCCGCCGAGGCCGGGCAGGGCGGAGACGCCGGGCGGGCTGGCGCCGGCCGGGTTGGTGATGTGCTGGGTGCCGCCGGTCAGGGCGATGCCGCGCGGGTGTTCGCGCAGGCCGGGGTAGCTGCCGGCGGTCGCGCCGCGCAGCTGGGCGGTGCCGTCGGTGGAGTTCACGCCGCCGGTGCGGGTGATCCGGAAGGCCGGGCCGGTGCCGGCCGAGGTGTCGCCCTTCAGATACCGGTCGAACCACGCACGCACACGTGTCTGCGCCCGGCCGGTCTCCATGTCGCCGCCGTCATGGCCGCCCGCGATCCAGTCGACGTCCACGGGCGCGCCGTTCGCCCGGATCGCCTTCTGGGCGGCGTCGGACTGGCCGAGGGTGAACAGGGAGTCCGTCTGGCCCTGCAGCAGCAGCGTGGGCACCTTGATGCGGGAGCCGACGGCGGACGGCGAGCGCTCCTGCAGGAGTTCACGGGCGGCCGGGTCCGGGGTGCCGGACTCGGCGACCCTGTCGTACATCCGGCACAGCTCGGGCTCGAAGCGGGCACAGCCGCCGCCCAGATTGAGGAAGACGCCGGCCCACAGCTTCTTGAACACGCCGTTCGGGAACAGGGCGTCCGCGAGGTTCCAGTAGGTGATGGCCGGGGCGATGGCGTCCACCCGGTGGTCGTACCCGGCGGCGAGCAGGGAGATCGCGCCGCCGTAGGAGCCGCCGGCCATGCCCACGCGCGGGTCGCCCGGCTTGTCGAGCTGGACCTCGGGGCGCTTCGCCAGCCAGTCGAGGAGCCGGGAGACGTCGGCGACCTCGCCCTTCGGGTCGTTGAGCCCGATCTTGCCGGTGGACTTCCCGAAGCCGCGCGCGGACCAGGTCAGGACCGCGTACCCGTCCCGGGCGAGGTCCTCGGCCTGCTGGCGCATGTCGTCCTTGTTGCCGCCGAAGCCGTGCGCCAGCAGGACGGCGGGGTGGCGGCCGGCGCCGGCCGGGGTGAAGTACGAGGTGTCCAGGCGCACTCCGTCGACCGCCATGGCCTGGTCGGTCCTGTGCACCGGGGGCGTGTCACCGGATGCGGCGGCCGTCCAGGTGCCGGCGCCGGCGAGCACCACGACGGCGGCCGCGGCGGCGAACAGCCGGCGCGGCCCCTTGAGCAGCCCTCGCAGTGGAGGCACCCGAAGATCCATGCCTCAACGGTACGGGCCGCCACCGACAACCGAGGGAGCCGGTGGGCTGAACCCCCGCCCCTCCCGCAGGAGTACGGGGTCTGCCCGGCGTACACCAGCCGTGGTACGAAGGCGCATGGACATTCACCGGGCCACCACCGTCGCGGAGGTCGTCGCCGCCGAGCACCTGTTCGACAACCCGGCGCGCCCCGAGTGGGCGGAGCGTTTCCTCGCCGCCGCCGGGCACCATCTGCTGCTGGCGTACGCGCAGGACGAGGGGGTCCCCGTCGGCTTCGTCAGCGGCGTCGAGACGGTCCACCCGGACAAGGGCACCGAGATGTTCCTGTACGAGCTGGCCGTGGACGAGCCGTACCGGCGCCGGGGCATCGGGCGGGCGCTGGTGGAGCGGCTGGCCGCGCTGGCCCGGGAGCGCGGCTGCTACGGCATGTGGGTCGGGGTCGACGCCGGGAACGACGTCGCCCTTGCCGCCTATCGCAGTGCGGGCGGCAAGGACGACGATTCGTGCAGGGTGCTGACCTGGGAGTTCTGACTACGCCTGCGCACCCTCGGCGAGTTGCTCCTCCTCGGCGAGCCGCATGTCCTCCGGGAGGGACACCAGCCAGCGGGTCTCACGGCGCGGGCGGAGGTAGAAGGCCCAGTAGAGGGTGGCGACGGCGGTGATGCCGCCGGTCCACCACAGGTACGACGGGTCCTGCTCGACCAGGACGTAGACGAGGACGGCGATCAGCAGGACCGGCATCGTCGGCCACAGCGGCATCCGCCAGGCCTTCTTGGGGCCGTGCGCACCGCGCCGGGCGAGCAGGGAGGCGATCGCGACCAGCAGGTACAGGCCGGTGACGGCGACGCCGGTGACGCCGTAGAGGGTGTCCAGGTTGACGAAGCAGAGGAAGGCACCGGGGACGCCGACGACGAGGGTGGCGACCCAGGGGGAGCCGAACCGGCCGAGCTTGGCGAGGGCGTTGTTGACCGGGGCGGGCCAGGCCTTGTCGCGGGCGGAGGCGAACAGGACGCGGGAGTTCTGGATGACCATGACGATGCCCGCGTTGATGATCGCGAGGGCGACACACAGGCTGACGAAGGTGCCGACGGCCGAGTTGCTCCAGGCGATGACCATGCTGCTGATGTCGCCGCCGGTCAGGGTCTTCAGGTCACCGGCGCCCAGGGTGATCGCCACGACCGGCACCAGGATGACGACGCTGGAGATGGCGAGGGTCGCGAGGACGGTGCGGGCGACGCTGCGGCGCGGGTTCTCCAGCTCCTCGGAGAGGTAGATGGCGGTGGAGAAGCCCTGGGTGGCGAAGAGAGCGATGGCGAGCCCGGAGAGGACCATCATGGCCGTGACCGGGTTGACGTGAGCGTGGTCACCGGCCACCTGGAGCGAGCTGACGAGGCTGCCCGCACCGCGGTGGGAGTGGGTGAAGCCGAGCAGGGCGACGACTCCCGCGGCGACGACCTCCAGGACCAGGAAGATGCCGGTGATCCATGCGTTGGCGCGCAGGTCCAGCAGGCCGGCGAGGGTGGCCGCGATCATCACGCCGGCGCCCGTCATGGCCGGGTCGAGGTGGACGATCGGGGCCAGGTAGTCGGCGGTGCCCATCGCGATGACCGGAGGGACGATCATCACGACGAGCAGCGACATCACGAACGCCAGCCAGCCGGCGAGCCGACCGGCCAGGGTGGAGACGATGGCGTACTCGCCGCCCGCGCTGGGGATGAGGGTGCCCAGCTCGGAGTAGCAGAAGGCGACGGGGATACAGAGGAGCGCGCCGATGACGAGGCAGAGCGCCGTCGCCGTGCCCAGGCTGGAGAACAGATCGGGCACGATCACGAAGAGCGTGGAGGCGGGCGTGACGCACGAGAGGGTGAGCAGGGTGCCGCCGACGACGCCGATGGACCGCTTGAGTTTCTGAGGGCTGTCAGAAGCGGCTGTCACGGCTGTGTCGACAGGGCGGAGCGTGTCGGTCATGCGGCGGTTCCGATCGACTCGTGCGAGTGAGGGTGGGGGTCGGGAGCGCTATCGCCTCCGGCGGCTGGTCGTACATGCTCTGGTCCGCTCCCGGCGGCTGAATGGAACCCCGACGAAAACCGCCGCGTCAATGGGTGTTCACCTACGGAATCCGCAGCAAAGAAGCGGCCGATCGCCGATTCTCGTATCAACGGTCCCTATGGGCGGGCCCTTGCGGCCGTACGAGAATCGCAGCGCCCCCGCACAAAAAAACAGGGCCGTCCGCATAGCGGACGACCCTGTCGGGCCCTCTCGGTCCCTGTCGGTCGCTCAGTGGTTGCGCGGGAAGCCCAGGTCCACGCCCGCCGGTGCGTCGGCCGGGTCGGGCCAGCGCGTGGTGACGACCTTGCCGCGGGTGTAGAAGTGCGTGCCGTCGTTGCCGTAGATGTGGTGGTCGCCGAAGAGCGAGTCCTTCCAGCCGCCGAAGGAGTGGTAGCCCACCGGCACCGGGATCGGCACGTTCACGCCGACCATGCCCGCCTCGATCTCCAGCTGGAAGCGGCGGGCCGCGCCGCCGTCCCGGGTGAAGATCGCGGTGCCGTTGCCGAACGGCGAGGCGTTGATCAGCGCCACGCCCTCGTCGTAGGTGTCGACGCGCAGCACGCACAGCACCGGGCCGAAGATCTCGTCCTGGTAGGCCTTGGCGCTGGTCGGCACCTTGTCCAGCAGCGAGATGCCGATCCAGTGGCCGTCCTCGAAGCCCTCGACCGTGTAGCCGGTGCCGTCGAGCACCACCTCGGCGCCCTCGGCCGCGGCCCCGGAGACGTACGACGCCACCTTGTCGCGGTGGGCGGCGGTGATCAGCGGGCCCATCTCGGACGTCGGGTCGTTGCCCGGACCGATCTTGATCTTCTCGGCGCGCTCGCGGATCTTCTCCACCAGCGTGTCACCGATCGAGCCCACGGCCACGACCGCGGAGATGGCCATGCAGCGCTCGCCCGCAGAGCCGTAGGCCGCGCTCACGGCGGCGTCGGCGGCCGCGTCCAGGTCGGCGTCCGGCAGCACCAGCATGTGGTTCTTGGCGCCGCCCAGGGCCTGCACCCGCTTGCCGTTGGCGGAGGCCGTGGTGTGGATGTAGCGGGCGATCGGGGTGGAGCCGACGAAGGACACGGCCTTGACGTCGGGGTGCGCCAGCAGGCGGTCCACGGCCACCTTGTCACCGTGCACGACGTTGAACACGCCGTCCGGCAGACCGGCCTCGGACAGCAGCTCGGCGATCTTGAGCGACGCCGACGGGTCCTTCTCGGACGGCTTCAGCACGAACGTGTTGCCGCACGCGATGGCGATCGGGAACATCCACATCGGGACCATCGCCGGGAAGTTGAACGGCGTGATGCCGGCGACGACACCGAGCGGCTGGCGGATCGCGGCCACGTCGACGCGGCTGGCGACCTGCGTGGACAGCTCGCCCTTCAGCTGGACGTTGATGCCGCACGCCAGGTCGACGATCTCCAGGCCGCGCGCGACCTCGCCGAGCGCGTCGGAGTGCACCTTGCCGTGCTCGGCGGTGATCAGCTCGGCGATCTCGTCGCGGTGGGCGTCGAGCAGCGCGCGGAACCGGAAGAGGATGGTCGTGCGCTGGGCCAGGGAGGACTGGCTCCAGGTGGTGAAGGCGTCCTTGGCGGCTGCTACGGCCGCGTCCACCTCCTCCACCGAGGCGAACGCGACCTTCGTGGTGACCGCGCCGGTCGCCGGGTCGGTGACCGGCCCGTACGTGCCCGACGCGCCTTCGACGGTCTTCCCGCCGATCCAGTGGTTGACGATCTTCGTCATGCCCAGAGACTCCTTATTACAGATGGCGGCGTCGGGTCGAGACGTGCCGTTCGTACAGCTCTCGTGCCTTGACCGCGGACGGTCGGGTCGCGGTCTCGGCCACAGGAACATCCCACCAGGCCTGCGCCGGAGGCGCGCCCGACACAGTGTCGGACGTTTCGGTCTCCACGTAGACACATGTGGGAGTGTCGGCGGCGCGCGCCTCGGCGAGCGCCTCGCGCAGCTCCCGTACGGTCTTCGCGCGCAGTACCCGCATGCCCAGGCTGGCCGCGTTGGCGGCGAGGTCGACCGGCAGCGGGGCGCCCGTGAACGTCCCGTCCCCGGCCTGGAACCGGTAGGCGGTGCCGAACCGCTCGCCGCCCACCGACTCCGAGAGCCCGCCGATGGACGCGTACCCGTGGTTCTGCACCAGCAGGATCTTGATCGCGACGCCCTCCTGCACGGCCGTCACGATCTCGGTCGGCATCATCAGATACGTGCCGTCGCCGACCAGCGCCCACACGTTCCGCTCCGGCGCGGCGAGCTTCACGCCGAGCGCGGCCGGGATCTCGTAGCCCATGCAGGAGTAGCCGTACTCCAGGTGGTACTGGTCCACCGACCGCGCCCGCCACAGCTTGTGCAGATCGCCGGGGAGCGAGCCGGCCGCGTTGATGATGATGTCGGACTCGTCCACCAGGGCGTCCAGGGCCCCGATGACCTGTGGCTGGGTGGGTCGCATGTCCGGCTCGTCGGCCTCGAAGCAGGCGTCGACGCGCTGCTCCCAGCGCTCCTTGTCCTCGGTGTACTCGGTGACGTACGACTGCGCCACCTTGTGCCCGTGCATCACCAGCGCCTCGGTCAGCTCGCCCAGGCCGCTGCGGGCGTCGGCGACCAGCGGGAGTCCGGACAGCTTGTGGCCGTCGTACGGCGCGATGTTGAGGTTGAGGAAGCGGACGTCCGGGTTCTCGAAGAGGGTGCCGGAGGCGGTGGTGAAGTCGGTGTAGCGGGTGCCGACGCCGATCACCAGGTCCGCGGTGCGGGCCAGTTCGTCGGCGGTCGCGGTGCCGGTGTGGCCGACCCCGCCGACGTCCTGCGGATGGTCGTGGCGCAGGGAGCCCTTGCCGGCCTGGGTGGAGGCGACCGGGATGCGGGTGGCCGCCGCGAACTCGGCGAGGGCCAGCTCGGCGCGGCTGTGGTGGACTCCGCCGCCCGCGATCACCAGCGGCCGGCGTGCCTCCCGGACCGCCCGGACCGCCTCGGCCAGCTCGGTCGGGTCCGCGCCCGGCCGGCGTACCGTCCACACGCGCGTCGAGAAGAACTCCTCCGGCCAGTCGAAGGCCTCCGCCTGCACGTCCTGCGGCAGGGCGAGGGTGACCGCGCCGGTCTCCACCGGGTCGGTGAGGACCCGCATGGCCTGCAGGGCGCTCGGGATCAGGGCCTCCGGGCGGGAGATGCGGTCGAAGTACTTCGACACCGGGCGCAGGGCGTCGTTGACCGACACATCGCCGGCGTACGGCACCTCCAGCTGCTGCAGGACCGGGTCGGCGGGGCGGGTGGCGAAGACGTCACCGGGCAGGAGCAGGACCGGCAGGTGGTTGACGGTCGCGAGGGCGGCACCGGTGACCAGGTTGGTGGCGCCGGGGCCGATCGAGGTCGTCACCGCGTGCGTGGACAGCCGGTTCGACTGGCGGGCGTAGCCGACGGCCGCGTGCACCATGGACTGCTCGTTGCGGCCCTGGTGGTACGGCATGACGTCGGCGTACTCGATCAGCGCCTGCCCGAGCCCCGCGACATTGCCGTGCCCGAAGATGCCCCAGGTGGCGCCGATCAGCCGCCGCCGTGCGCCGTCGCGTTCGGTGTACTGGGCGGCGAGGAAACGGACCAGCGCCTGGGCGACGGTCAGCCGGGTCGTCGTCATCGGTAGCCCCCTGTGCTCTCTACGTGATCGGGGTGGAAGCAGATCCGCCACTCCCGGGTCTCGCCCGGGCCCGCCATGACGTTCAGGTAGTACATGTCATGCCCGGGCTGCGCGATGGACGGCCCGTGCCAGCCGTCGGGGACGAGGACGGCGTCGCCGGAGCGGACCTCGGCGAGCACGTCCGCGCCGCCCGCACGCGAGGGGAACACGCGCTGGTAGCCGAGGCCCTTCGGGCCGTCGATCTCGAAGTAGTAGATCTCCTCCAGCTCGGACTCCTCGCCCGGCCGGTGCTCGTCGTGCTTGTGCGGCGGGTACGACGACCAGTTGCCGCCCGGGGTGATCACCTCTACGGCGATCAGCTTGTCGCAGTCGAAGGAGTCCGCCGAGGCGAAGTTGCGCACCCGGCGGGCGCAGGAGCCGCTGCCGCGCTCCTCGACGGGGACCTCCGGCGCGGGGCCGTAGCGGGCGGGGAGTCGTCGCTCGCACTTCGCTCCTGCCAGGGCGAAGCGGCCTCCCGCGCCGGAGGCGATCTGGACCCGGGCGTCCCGGGGAACATACGCGAAGTCGGAGACGTCCGCGAACACGCTCTCCCGGCCCAGGAGTTGGAACTCTTCCTTGTCGTTCGATGCGGTCGCAATTTGTACGGTACATCCGCCTTCCAGCGGAAGCACGATCCACTCACTGTCCCCGGTGGTGAACGTATGTGTGCCACCCGGCGCCAACTCGACCACGCGCAGGCTGCTGTGCGTCCAGCCGGCCAACTTGGGGTCGATGTCGACGGCGTACTGGGCGTTCGCGGTGGCGCCCCTGGGCAGATGCAGATCGGTGCTGGTCATGCGGCCCTCACAGCAGTCCTACGGCGGTGTCCACGGCGGCGGCCACATCGCCGTCCGCCGGGTACAGCAGCGAGCGGCCGACCACCAGGCCGCGCACGGTGGGGAGTTGCAGCGCGCCGCGCCACTTCTCGTAGGCGGCGACCTGGTCCTCGGGCGAGTCGCCGATGTCGCCGCCGAGGAGGACGGCCGGCAGGGTGGAGGTCTCCATCACCCGGGCCATGTCGTCGGGATTCTCGGTGACCGGCACCTTCAGCCAGGTGTAGGCGGAGGAGCCGCCGAGACCGGAGGCGATGGCGATGGACCGGGTGACCGCCTCGGCGGACAGGTCGTTCTTCACCCTGCCCTCGGGGGTGCGGCGGCTGATGAACGGCTCCACGAAGACCGGCAGCCGGCGCGCGGCCATGTCGTCGACGGCGCGGGCGGTGGACTCCAGGGTGGTCAGGGAGCCGGGGTCGTCGTAGTCGATGCGCAGCAGCAGCTTGCCCGCGTCGAAGCCGAGCCGCTGGATGTCCTCGGGGCGGTGACCGGTGAACCGGTCGTCCAGTTCGAAGCTGGCCCCCTGCAGTCCGCCCCGGTTCATGGAGCCCATGACCACCTTGTGGTCGAGCGCGCCGAGCAGCAGCAGGTCGTCCAGGATGTCCGCGGTGGCGAGGACGCCGTCGACACCGGGCCGGCTCAGTGCCAGGCACAGCCGTTCCAGCAGGTCGGCGCGGTTGGCCATGGCGAGCTTGCGGTCACCGACGCCGAGCGCGCCCCGGGCGGGGTGGTCGGCGGCGACGATCATCAGTTTGCCGTTCTCGTTCAGGAGCGGCCTGCGGGCCCGGCGGGTGGCGGCCTCGGCGATCGCCTCGGGGTGGTGGGTGCGGACGCGGACGAGTTCGGCCACGTCGACACGGGGCCTGCGTCCGGCGTCCCCGCCCTCGGTGTGGGTGCCCGCGACCCGGCCGGCCCTCACAGCACCGCTCCGGCGTCGAGCGCGGCGGCCACCTCGTCCGGGGTGGGCATCGCGGAGGAGCACTCCAGGCGGGAGGCGACGATGGCGCCGGCCGCGTTGGCGTGCCGCATGATCGTCTCCAGGTCCCAGCCCTCCAGGAGTCCGTGGCACAGGGAGCCGCCGAAGGCGTCCCCGGCGCCGAGACCGTTGAGGACGTTGACGGGCAGGGGCGGGACCTCGGCGGACTCGCCGTCGCGGCTGACGGCCAGGACCCCCTTGGGCCCCTGCTTGACGACGGCGATCTCGACCCCGGCGTCGAGCAGCGCGCGGGCGGCCGCATGCGGTTCGCGTACGCCGGTGGCCACCTCCACCTCGTCCAGGTTGCCGACGGCGACCGTGGTGTGGCGCAGGGCCTCGGCGTAGAAGGGGCGGGCCGCGTCGGGGTCGGTCCAGAACATGGGCCGCCAGTCGAGATCGAAGACGGTGGTGCCCGCCTTCGCCCGGTGGGCGAGGGCCGCGAGGGTGGCCGTACGGCTGGGCTCCTCGCTCAGGCCGGTGCCGGTCATCCAGAAGATACGGGCGGCACGGATGGCGTCGAGATCGAGTTCATGGGCGTCGATCTCCAGGTCGGGCGCCTTGGGCTGCCGGTAGAAGTAGAGCGGGAAGTCGTCCGGGGGGAAGACCTCGCAGAAGGTGACCGGGGTCGGCAGGCCCGGGACCGGGGAGACCCAGCGGTCGTCGACGCCGAAGCCGCGCAGCGCCTCGTGCAGATAGACGCCGAACGGGTCGTCGCCCGTGCGGGTGATCACGGCGGTGTGCCGGCCGAGCCGGGCCGCGGCGACCGCGACGTTCGTCGCCGACCCGCCGAGGAACTTGCCGAAGGACGACACCTGGGCGAGCGGGACGCCGGTCTGCAGTGGGTAGAGGTCCACTCCGATCCGCCCCATGGTGATCAGGTCGTAGGCCATCGGCTTCCCTTCGTCATGACTCTCCCCGGCTTTCTAGTCCCGTACGGCGAACCCTGTCAATGTTTTGTCCAGACATTCGGACCAGCTCTTGACACCGCTTTCCGCGCGCCCGCACGCTGACGCCCATGACGTCGCTGTCACCCTCCTCCTCACTGTCCCGTATCCGGATCGGATCGGCGCCCGACTCCTGGGGCGTGTGGTTCCCCGACGACCCGCGCCAGGTGCCCTGGCAGCGCTTCCTCGACGAGGTGGCCGACTCCGGCTACGAGTGGATCGAGCTGGGCCCCTACGGCTATCTCCCCAGCGACCCCGCGGTGCTCGCGGAGGAGACCGCGCGGCGTGGCCTGAAGGTGTCGGCCGGCACCGTCTTCACGGGCCTGCATCACGGGGAGTCCGTGTGGGACAAGACGTGGGCGCACGTGTCGGACATCGCGGCCCTCACCCAGGCGATGGGTGCCCGGCATCTCGTCGTCATCCCGTCCTTCTGGCGGGACGACAAGACGGGCGAGGTGCTGGAGCCGGATACGCTGACCGCCGAGCAGTGGCGGAACCTGACCTCGCTGACCGAGCGGCTGGGGCGGGAGGTGCGAGAGCGGTACGGGCTGACGATCGTCGTCCATCCGCATGCCGACACCCATATCGACAGCGAGGAGAACGTCAGCCGTTTCCTCGACGGTACGGACTCCGACCTGGTGTCGCTGTGCCTGGACACCGGGCACTACGCGTACTGCGGCGGGGACAGCGTGCGGCTGATCGAGACGTACGGCGAGCGGATCGGGTATCTGCACCTCAAGCAGGTGGATCCGGGGATCCTGGCGGACGTACGGGCCGAGGGGACGCCGTTCGGGCCGGCGGTGGCTCGGGGCGTGATGTGCGAACCACCGTGCGGGGTGCCGGAGTTGGGGCCCGTGCTGGAGGCCGCGCAGCGGCTGGGGGTGGATCTGTTCGCGATCGTCGAGCAGGACATGTATCCGTGTGCGCCGGATGCGCCGCTGCCCATCGCCCGGCGGACTCGGGCGTTTCTCCGGTCTTGCGGGGTGTAGGGGCGGCTGTCGACCAGGGGTTGCGGTTGCCGCCCGTAGCATGGGCGGCGTGTCCTGGGAGACCGTGCCTGCCCGGCCGCATCCGGCATTGCGGCCCGGTGTGATCACTTATCGCGGTGTGCGGGTGCACCTCGACGGGCCGCGCCGCCGGCTGGAGGCGCCGATCGGGGCGGCCACGTTGCTGCTGGGTTTCGAGCAGCCGGTGCGCATCTCCCGTGCCGGGCAGCCCCCCGTGTCCCTGGTGTCCGTGGTCAACGGGCTGACCACCGTCCCGGCCCTCGGCGAGCACGGAGGCCGGATCTGCGGCATCGAGGTGCTGCTGGAACCCTGGGCCGCGTTCGGCCTGTTCGGAACGGAGCAGTACGAACTCGCCAACCGGTCGATCGGCCCGGACCAACTGGACTCGGTCCTCGGCCAACTGGCGGGCGCCCTCGCCGCGTTGCCCACCTGGGCGGAACGGTTCGCCTTGCTCGACCGGGTGTTGCTGGAGCGGTTCCGTGCCGGTGTGCCCGTCTCCGAGCGGGTGGTGCACGCCTGGTCACTGCTGCGGCGGCACTCCGGCGTGCTTCCGGTGCCCCGGCTGGCCGAGGAGGTGGGCTGGAGCGTACGGCATCTGGAGAACCGCTTCCGGGAACAGATCGGTCTGCCTCCGAAGGCCGCGGCCCGGGTGCTGCGGCTGCAGCGGGCGCGGCGGCTGCTGGCCGCGGGACACGGGCAGGCGGAGACCGCGGCGGTGTGCGGGTACTACGACCAGGCGCACTTCGGCGGCGAGTTCAAGGCCATGACGGGCTGCACTCCCGGGGAGTTCCTGGCGGCCCGCAGGCTGCCGGCGGCGAGCGCCGTGAACGACCGGCTGGCGGGCGAGGCCACCAGCCTGCTGCTCACCTCCGGGCGGGGTGCGCTTTTTTCCAAGACCCGCGCGGGCAGCACCGGGCACGCTGATCGCCCGGCCATCAGGCTCCCGGGGGAAGCGGGGGCCTCCGGCGGCCAGGGGGACTGATCCGGGAGGACGCCCCCGCGGGGGAAGCGGCCGCCGACGGGCGCGCGGGGAAGCCGACGGGCGCGGGGAAGCCGGCGGGCGCGGGGAAGCCGGCGGGCCGGGTCTGACGCAGCGGACCCGGCCCGCCCTCGCGACCTGGTGCCACCGGCCCCGGACCGCCTGGTTCGTTGCCCTGGATCGGCCTGGTCCGCCACCTCGGATCGGCGCGAAAATCAACGTGCCGCGCCGACGCCCGGGCGTACGCCTTTGCGTCGGCCGTGTCACAAAAACCCCTTCTGTGTCACACATGTTGCGCGTACGCGGATTCTGCGTCACATGGTGTCGACAGACGCTTCCCCCTGGTCACTCTGCGTCGTTCACCGGTCGCAGGCTTGGTGATCGCCAGCGCAGCGCCCGGCTCCCCCGACGGCCGTCCACGGTCGCCGCTGTGGCGCGCGCAGGGAGGTGCAACTCATGACCGACCGAAGGCTCTGGTCCTACAAGGAGATCGCGGCGCACATCAGGGTGCAGCCGGACACCGTACGGTCCTATCGCAAGCACGGACTGCTGCCCCCGCCCGACCATGTGGAGGGCGGCAAGCCCTACTGGTACGCCGAAACCGTCCGCGCCTGGGTCGCCTCCCGGCCGGGCAACCGCAGCCGCAAGTGACCTCCCCGTGAGTCGACCGGTAGGCCGCTCTCAGCGCCACGGCTCGATGACCGTGACCCCGGCCCCCGGTGCCGTACCCATCGCCGCGAGTGCCGCCGGTGCGGCGTCGAGGGTGATGGTGGACGTCACCAGGAGGTCGGGGCGCAGGGCGCCGGAGCGGACCAGGCGGAGCATCTCGGGGTAGGTGTGGGCGGCCATGCCGTGGCTGCCGAGGAGTTCGAGCTCCAGGGCGATGGCACGGGCCAGCGGGACGGGGGTGGTGCCGTCGGCCGAGGGCAGCAGCCCGACCTGGACGTGCCGGCCGCGGCGGCGCAGGCCGTTCACGGAGTCCGCGCAGGTGGCGGGTGAGCCGAGGGCGTCCAGGGAGAGATGGGCGCCGCCGCCCGTCAGCTCCCGGACGGCGGCGGCCGTGTCCGGCGTGCCGGTCGCGTCCAGGCACTGCGCGGCGCCGAACTTCCGTGCGAGGTCGAGCGCCTGGGGTGACACGTCGACGGCGATCACGCGCGCCCCGGCCGCCGCCGCGATCATCACCGCCGACAGCCCGACCCCGCCGCAGCCATGCACCGCGACCCACTCCCCCGCCGCCACCCGGCCCTGCTGCACCACCGCGCGGAAGGCGGTGGCGAAACGGCAGCCGAGCGCGGCGGCGGTGGTGTACGCCATGTCGTCCGGGATCTCGACCAGGTTGACGTCGGCGTGGTCGAGGGTGACGTACTCGGCGAAGGAGCCCCAGTGGTGGAAGCCCGGCTGGGTCTGGCGTTCGCACACCTGCTGGTCGCCCGCCGCACAGGCCGGGCAGGCGCCGCAGGCGCAGACGAACGGCGCGGTGACCCGGTCGCCGGTCCGCCACCCGGTCACCCGGGAGCCCACCGACGCGACGACGCCGGCGAGTTCGTGCCCGGGTACGTGCGGCAGCGTGATGTCGGCGTCGTGGCCCATCCAGCCGTGCCAGTCGCTTCGGCAGAGGCCGGTCGCTTCGACCCGTACGACGACGGCGTGCTCGGCGGGTTCCGGGTCGGGTACGTCTCGTACTTCGGCCGGCTCGCCGTACCGCTCGAATACCACCGCGCGCATCTTTGCCTCACCTTCCGGCCACGTCAGGCCACCGTTTCCTGCGGAACGCTAGCGCTCGGTGGTAGCTGCCGTTTGGCGGCTGCGGGCCGTCTGTGGCTGGTCGGGCCCCGCGGCAGAGCCGCATGTCGAAACAGCCCCGCGCCCCGTCGGGGGCGCTGGATGCTCGCCCTCGCTCACGCCGAACCGTTCGTGGAAGCGCCGCAACGGCGCCGGTGCCCACCACGTGGCCCTGCCCGTCAGCCGCATGATCGCCGGCACCAGCAGGCTCCGGACGACCATCGCGTCCATCAGGACCGCGAGGGCGATGCCCAGGCCGAGCATCTTGGTGTTGGTCACCCGTGAGGTGCCGATGGCGACCATCACCACCGCGAGGATGACCGCCGCCGCGGTGATCAGCCCGCCGGTGCGCTGGAGTCCGTGCCGCACCGCCGCGTCATGGTCGCCCGTGCGGTCGTACTCCTCCTTGATGCGGGAGAGCAGGAACACGCCGTAGTCCATGGAGAGCCCGAAGGCCACGCAGAACATCAGCACGGGCAGGGTGGTCTCGATGGAGCCGGAGCTGGTGAAGCCCAGTGCGCCGGAGAGGTGGCCGTCCTGGAAGACCCAGACCACGGCACCGAACATCGCGGTCAGACTGAGCGCGTTGAGCACCACGGCCTGCACGGGTATCAGCACGCTTCCGGTGAGCAGGAAGACCAGGAGGAGCGTGACGACGGCGATGAACACGGCCGCCCAGGGCAGGCGCTGGGCTATCGCGTGCTTGGTGTCGACGAGGACGGCGGCCGTGCCGGTCACCTTGGCGTCGAACGGCGCGTGCAGTGCACGTATGTCGCCCACCAGGCGCTGGGCCGGGTCGTCGACCGCCTCGCCCCTCGGCTGCACCGTGAAGTAGGCGGCATCGCCCCTGACCAGCGGGCCGTCGACGCGGGCCACCTCGGGCAGGGCGGCCACCTGCTGCTTGTAGGCGGCGTACTGGGCGGTGGTGGCCCTGCCCTCGGCGAGGACCTCCAGACCGCCGCCGGGGCTGCCCGGGAAGCCCGCGCGGATGTGCTCCTGCACCACATGGGACTCGGCGGTCGAGGGCAGTTGGCGGTCGTCGGCGGTGCCGAACTTCACGCCCAGGAAGGGCAGTCCGAGGGTGACCAGGAGGACGGTGGTGCCCAGCGCGAAGAGAGGGGCGCGGCGCATCACCAGGCCGGCGGCCCGGGCCCAAGCGGTCCCGGTGGTCGCCGTGGTCCCGGTGGTCCCCTCGGCGGGCTTCGGGGCGCGTCGGCGGCGGAACAGGCGCCGCAGGTCCAGGGAGTTGACACGGTGGCCGAGCAGGACCAGCGCGGCCGGGAGCAGGATCAGGGCGGCGGCCGCGGCGAGCAGGACCACGGCGATGCCGGCGTAGGCGAAGGACCGCAGGAAGTACTGCGGGAAGACCATCATCGCGGCCAGGGACACCGCCACCGTGAGGGCGGAGAACAGGACCGTGCGGCCTGCGGTGCGCAGGGTCGTACCGACCGCCGTCAACGGGGTGGCGCCCGAGGACAGTTCCTCGCGGAAGCGGCGGACGATGAACAGGGCGTAGTCGATGGCCAGGCCGAGGCCGAGG
This sequence comes from Streptomyces sp. NPDC031426, assembly GCF_055581585.1. Taxonomy (NCBI): domain Bacteria; kingdom Bacillati; phylum Actinomycetota; class Actinomycetes; order Kitasatosporales; family Streptomycetaceae; genus Streptomyces; species Streptomyces sp. NPDC031426. The sequence goes on along the minus strand of NZ_JBVIJE010000021.1, from coordinate 78,192 downwards.
GCCGTGGTGAGGTTGAGCGCGAAGACGGAGACGTCGGTGAAGGCCGTCAGACCGCGCAGGACGGCGTTGGTGCCGAGGATGGCGACTATGCCGATGCCGAGCGGCAGCAGGGCGGCGATCGCGCTGCCGAAGACCATCACCAGCAGCACCAGCGTGATCGGCAGGGCGATCATCTCTGCGCGGGCCAGGTCCTCCTTGATGATCGTCTGCATCTCGTGCCGGACCGCGACGACACCGCCGATCCTCACCTGGACCGGGCCGTGCGCGCCCCGGTAGTGCGGGGCGATGCGGTCGAGCGTTCTGCCCATCGCGTTGTCGTCGCCGGTGATGCGGGCGGCGATCAGCGCCTCATGGCCGTCCTTGGCGCGCAGAGCCGGTGACCTGCTCTGCCAGTAGGAGCCGACGCCGGTCACGCCCTTCTCCCCCGCCAGCCGGCCGGCCAGGTCGCGGGCCTCGGCGGCGACCTGCGGATCGTCGACGGAGGCTCGGCCCGAGTCGACCATGAGCAGCAGGTTCGGCTGGGAGTCGGGGAACTCGCGCTCCAGGGCCTTGGTGGCGTACGTCGACTCGGCGGCCGGGTCCTCCCAGCCGCCGCTGCCGAGACGGTCCGCGACGCCGCTGCCGGCCAGCACGGCGAGGGCGGTGAGCACCAGGGCCACCAGGAGTGACAGGCGTGGGCGGGCAGTGACGATGCGGGTGTAGCGGCCGGGCCGGAGCGGTGTCCGCTCAGGCGTCCCCTCCGGCGCGCCTTCCGATGTCCCCTCGGACGCCCCCTCGCCCGTCCGCGGCGGCGTGTTGACTTCGGTCATCTTGCGGTGTCCCCTTCACCGTGACCCATGTCTGTGCAGGCAGGCAGCATGAGTCGGTCATTGCCAATAGACTGACAAACACGAGATATCGCTCGCGTTTCTCTAGAATGCGAGCGACCACTCGCATTTGTCAATCACGTTCGGAGAGCTGGGGATAACGCGTGCCCGACAACCCGCAGACACAGAAGGAGCAGCCGCGTCGCCGGCAGGCCCGCGGGGAGCGCCGTATCGCCCAGCTGCTCGAAGCGGCCGCTCGGGTCTTCTGCACCACCGGCTACACCGCCGCCAGCACCAACGCCATCGCGCGCGAGGCCGGCGTCTCACCGGGCACGCTCTACCAGTTCTTCCCGAACAAGGAGGCCATCGCGATCGAGCTGGGCGACCGGCTCGTGCACGAGATGCGGGAGACCTACGGCGAGGCGCTGGCCCCCGTCGACCCCGCCACCCCGCTGGAGGAGGCCATCGGTTCCGCCATCGACCGGTTCATGGCCTTCAACACCGAGCACCCGGTGTTCTTCGCACTGATGCACGGCCCCGACATCCCGGGCCGGATGGCCGAGACGCACGACCAGCTGCACTCCACGCTGACCGGCCGGATCGAGGACCTGCTCGCCTCCCTCATGCCCGGCGCCACCCCGGCCGACGTCACCCGCAGGGCGCACATCTGCCTCGGCATCTACAAGTCCGGCCTGGAGCTGGTCCTCGCCCACGAGGGCCCCGAGCGCGCGGCCTACCTCCAGGAGATCAAGAACGTCCTGGTCCGCTACCTGGAACCGCTGGTGGGCGACCGTCTCGGCCGCGGGTGATCCGGCAGGCCCAGGCGCAGGCCCCCCGTGCCCCCACCGCTCCACCCGGACTGCGGCCCCCGGCGCATCTGCCTAGAGTGCGGATAGATCGCCCAGCCGCTGTCCGAGGGGATCCCCGTGAGTCACTCCCCGCCTCCCGGCACACCCAAGGCCCGCATTCCCGGCCCCCAGCAGCCGCCACCGCCGTACCCCCGCATCAGCGCGGGCCTGTGGCGGCGCTTCGCGGGCGGCGGGCTCGCCCTGTGGGCGCTGATCGCGTGGGTCGCGTACGAGACGCGGAACGGCACGCTGCTGCCGACGCTGATCCTGCTCGGCAGCTTTCTCGTGCCGGTCGCCTTCACGCTGTGGGCGTACGAGCGGCACGGCCGTGACCTGGGCGTCAGCGCGATCCTCGGCTCTTTCCTGGCCGGCGGGACCCTCGGCGTGCTCGGCGCCTCGCTGTCGGACTCGCATGTGCTGTACCCCTCGCCGGGGATGTTCACCGGCGTCGGTCTGATCGAGGAGGCCGCCAAGCTCGCGGCGCTGGTGTTCGTGCTGCGCCGGCAGCCGGCCATCCGCGGCCTGCGCGCCGGACTGGTGCTCGGCGCGGCCGTCGGCTTCGGCTTCGCCGCGCTGGAGAGCGCCGGGTACGCCTTCAACGCGGCCGTCTCCGCCGAGGGCACCGATCTGCGCGCCCTGTTGGAGACGGAGACCCTGCGCGGGCTGCTCGCCCCCTTCGGGCACGGGCTGTGGACCGCGATCGCCGGTGGCGTACTGCTGTCCCGGCGCCGCCTGAGCGGACACTTCCGCGTCTCCGCCCCGGTCGTCGGCACCTGCCTGGGCGTGACCCTGCTGCATGTGCTGTGGGACTCCACGCGCGGCATCGCGGTCTGGGTGGTGGCGCGGCTGACCGGCAGCGGACCGGAGAGCCGGTTGTTCGCGCCGGGGTACCTCGTCCGGCCGAGCGCCGAGCAGGAACACCTGTTCACCCTGTTCTCGGTCGGCGGGCTGGCCTTGGTGGCTCTGGCCGGGGTCGGCTGGGTGCGGTCGCTGGCGCGCCGGGGCCCCTCTTGGTGAGGTACCCCCTAGGGGTATAGTGTGGAGAGCGTGGGGTTCCCTCGCGGGCCCCACCGGCCCCAGCTGCCTCGACGAGGAGTAACGACATGACCGCCCACACCGACACCCCCGGCTCCGTCACCACCGTCTACAAGGTGACCGGCATGAGCTGCGGCCACTGCGAGGGCTCCGTCTCCGGCGAGATCTCCCAGCTCCCCGGCGTCAGCTCGGTGAAGGCCGTCGCGTCCACCGGCGAGGTGACCGTGGTCTCCGAGAACCCGCTGGATGACGAGGCCGTGCGCGCCGCCGTGGACGAGGCCGGCTTCGAGCTCGCCGGCCGGGCCTGAACACCCCCGCGTTCTTCCCATTCCCCGACCGGGCCGTGCCGACCAGCTGATACTGCCTCCGCACGGTCCGGTCCGATGTCTGGAGTCCGGACATGACCAGCACCACCGCAGAGACAGCCATAACCACGGCTGGGACCTCCGAAGCAGAGCTGCTCATCGGCGGAATGACCTGCGCCTCCTGCGCCGCCCGGGTGGAGAAGAAGCTCAACCGGATGGAGGGCGTCAGCGCCACCGTCAACTTCGCCACCGAGAAGGCGAAGATCACGTACGGCGCGGGCGTCCAGGTCGCCGACCTGATCGCCACCGTGAAGCGGACCGGCTACACCGCCGAGGAGCCCACGCCGCCGGCGCCCGAGCCCGAGGCGGCCCCCGAGACCCCCGGGCAGGACCCCGAACTCGGCGTGCTGCGGCACCGCCTGCTCGTCTCCGCGCTGCTCGCCGCGCCCGTGGTGCTGCTCGCGATGATCCCGGCGCTGCAGTTCGACAACTGGCAGTGGCTCTCCCTCACGCTCGCCGCGCCGGTCGTCGTCTGGGGCGGATGGCCCTTCCACCGGGCCGCCTGGACCAACCTCCGGCACGGCGCCGCCACCATGGACACCCTGGTCTCGGTCGGCACCCTGGCCGCGTTCGGCTGGTCGCTGTGGGCGCTGTTCTTCGGTGACGCGGGCGTGCCCGGCATGCACGACGAGTTCCGCCTCACCCCCGGAGCGGTGGCGACTGATGTCACAGGACGCATGGACGGCGCCTCCACCATCTATCTGGAGGTCGCCGCCGGAGTCGTCGCGCTGATCCTGCTCGGACGCTATCTGGAGGCCCGCTCCAAGCGGCGCGCGGGCGCGGCCCTGCGGGCCCTGATGGAGCTCGGCGCCAAGGACGTGGCCGTACTGCGGGACGGCCGTGAGGTGCGGGTCCCGGTGTCGTCCCTGGCTGTGGGCGACCGGTTCGTCGTACGCCCCGGCGAGAAGATCGCCACCGACGGCACGGTGGTGGAGGGCGTGTCCGCGGTGGACGCGGCCATGCTGACCGGCGAGTCGGTGCCGGTCGACGTCGGCCCGGGCGACCGGGTCACCGGCGCCACGGTCAACGCGGGCGGGCGGCTCGTCGTCGAGGCGACCCGGGTCGGCGCCGACACCCAGCTCGCCCGGATGGCGAAGCTGGTGGAGGACGCACAGAACGGCAAGGCCGAGGTGCAGCGGCTCGCCGACCGCATCTCCGCGGTGTTCGTGCCCGTCGTCATCCTCATCGCGCTCGGCACCTTCGGCGTCTGGCTCGGCGTCACCGGGGACACGGTCGCCGCGTTCACCGCCGCCGTCGCCGTGCTGATCATCGCCTGCCCCTGCGCGCTGGGCCTCGCCACACCGACCGCGCTGATGGTCGGCACCGGGCGCGGCGCCCAGCTCGGCATCCTCATCAAGGGCCCCGAGGTGCTGGAGTCCACCCGCCGCGTCGACACGGTCGTCCTCGACAAGACCGGGACCGTCACCACCGGCCGGATGACCCTCCAGGCGGTGTACGTCGCCGACGGCGAGGACGAGAAGGAGCTGCTGCGGCTCGCCGGCGCCCTGGAGCACGCCTCCGAGCACCCGGTCGCCCGCGCGATCGCGGCCGGCGCGGAGGAACGGTTGACAGGGGCGAGCGCACAGCGCTCTCCGGCAAGGGTGGTGGTGGGTGACGGGCGGGAACCGTCCGCGGTCGAGAACTTCGAGAACGTTCCCGGGCGGGGCGTGCGCGGGTGCGTGGACGGCCGTGCGGTGGCCGTGGGGCGCCTGTACGACGAGCTGCCCCAGGAGTTGGCCCGCGCGGCACGCGAGGCCGAGCTGGCGGGTCGTACGGCCGTCGTGGCCGGCTGGGACGGGCGGGCCCGCGGGGTGCTCGCCGTCGCCGACGCGATCAAGGAGACCAGCGCCGAGGCGGTACGCGAACTGCGTGCACTGGGCCTGCGGCCGGTGCTGCTCACCGGGGACAACCGCACGGTCGCCGAGGCCGTCGCCAAGAGCGTCGGCATCGACTCCGGGGACGTGTTCGCCGAGGTCCTTCCCGAGGACAAGGTGGACGTCGTACGACGGCTGCAGCGCGAGGGGCGGGCCGTGGCGATGGTCGGCGACGGCGTGAACGACGCGGCCGCGCTGGCCACCGCCGACCTGGGCCTCGCCATGGGCACCGGCACGGATGCGGCGATCGAGGCCGGCGATCTGACCCTCGTCCGGGGCGATCTGCTGGTCGCGGCCGACGCGATCCGGCTGTCCCGGCGGACGCTGGCCACCATCAAGGGGAACCTGGTGTGGGCCTTCGGCTACAACGTGGCCGCGCTGCCGCTGGCCGCGGCGGGGCTGCTCAATCCGATGATCGCCGGTGCCGCGATGGCCTTCTCCTCGGTCTTCGTGGTGACCAACAGCCTGCGGCTGCGGCGCTTCCGCTGAAGTCCCGTGGGGTTACCGGCGGTTCGCCCCAGCGGAAGTAAGAGACCCTCTAGAGTCCGGCGCGAGCCTCACATAAGCTCTTCACAAGGCTCGCGCATCATCCTTACGCTTGGGCTCCGATCGTCGTATCGGGGCTCTTGCGCACCTAAGGGACATATGCAAGAGACGCAGATCACAGTGATGCGAACGTAACCATCGAAGGGGTTCGAAGGTCTAAGTTGGCGATGTCAGCACAGCGTCTTGGGGGGCGCTGACTGGCATCTGGGGATGTCTTGGGGGACTTCCTCAGAGATGCGTTGCCGGGGCACGTGCGCCGGGAAGCTTTGAGCGGCCCTCCCAGCGTGCGTTGTCCCGGCAGATCGCAGTGCATCACTGGAGCAGGACGAGTTTTGCTCATTCTGCTCGAAGACAGCGATTCAGGCGCTGTCCTCTCCGAGCGCCCGGCCGGATCCCGTGGGGGGAATCCGCACCGGGACATGGGAAGGCGCCCTGGTCGTCGGCCCGTGGGGGGACCGGCGTCTCAGGGCGCCTTCTGCTTTTCGCTCGTCTGTACGACTTTTCGTTTGTCTCTACGACTTCCTCGGCGACGAGTCCGTCAAGCGCCAGGGAAGCGCACCGCGCCCCGGGCGCCCGGAGGAAACGAAATCGGCGCCGCCCCTCGACCGACACGACGTCGAGCTCGACCGCGCGCGTGGCCCTGCTGCCGAGCTGGACGGCATCCCCGTGGGGCGACTACCTGGACGCCGACGCCCGGACGCCGACTGCCCGGATGCCGTCTGCCTCGGAGCCGTCGGGCGAACCGGACCGCCAGCCGAACCGGACCCCGGCTGCCCGATGTCCCGGCTGCCCGGATCCTGGCCGCCCCGGAGCCACCAGCCGAACCGAACCCACCGACCTGAACCAGACCCATCAGCGAACCGGATCCCCAGCGGCCCCGGAGCCGTCAGCCGAATCGGACCCGCCGGCTGGACCGGACCCGCCGGCCGAACCGGCCCCCCGACCGAACCGGACCCCGGCCATACCGAACACGCCACCCGGGGACCCGGCCGGTAGCGCCGTCGGCGGAAAGCCGGCAGCAAGGGGCACCACCGGGATGGCGCCCCCGTCGGCAGGTGTCAGCGCTCCTCGACCGGCACGAAGTCGCGCAGCTCCACGCCCGTGTAGATCTGGCGCGGGCGGCCGATGCGGGAGCCCGGCTCCTTGATCATCTCGGTCCACTGCGCGATCCAGCCCGGCAGGCGGCCGAGGGCGAAGAGGACCGTGAACATCTCGGTCGGGAAGCCCATGGCCCGGTAGATCAGACCGGTGTAGAAGTCCACGTTCGGGTACAGCTTGCGCTCGACGAAGTAGTCGTCGGACAGCGCGTGCTCCTCCAGCTTCAGGGCGATGTCGAGGAGCTCGTCCTCCTTGCCCAGCGCCGAGAGCACATCGTGCGCGGCGGCCTTGATGATCTTGGCGCGCGGGTCGAAGTTCTTGTAGACCCGGTGGCCGAAGCCCATCAGACGGACGCCGTCCTCCTTGTTCTTCACCTTGCGGATGAAGGTGTCGACGTCGGAGCCGGAGTCGCGGATGCCCTCCAGCATCTCCAGCACGGACTGGTTGGCACCGCCGTGCAGCGGGCCCCACAGCGCGCTGATGCCCGCCGAGATCGACGCGAACATGTTGGCCTGCGAGGAACCGACCAGGCGGACCGTCGAGGTCGAGCAGTTCTGCTCGTGGTCGGCGTGCAGGATCAGCAGCTTGTCCAGCGCGGCGACGACGACCGGGTCCAGCTCGAACTCCTGCGCCGGGACCGAGAAGGTCATGCGCAGGAAGTTCTCGACGTAGCCGAGGTCGTTGCGCGGGTAGACGAACGGGTGGCCGATCGACTTCTTGTAGGCGTACGCCGCGATCGTCGGAAGCTTCGCGAGCAGCCGGATCGTGGAGAGGTCGCGCTGCTTCTCGTCGAACGGGTTGTGGCTGTCCTGGTAGAAGGTGGACAGCGCCGAGACGACCGAGGACAGCATCGCCATCGGGTGGGCGTCGCGCGGGAAGCCCTTGTAGAAGTTCTTGACGTCCTCGTGCAGCAGGGTGTGCCGCGTGATGTCGTTCTTGAACGTCGAGAGCTCGTCGACGGTGGGCAGCTCGCCGTTGATCAGCAGGTACGCCACCTCGAGGAAGGTGGAGCGCTCGGCCAGCTGCTCGATGGGGTAGCCGCGGTAGCGGAGGATGCCCGCCTCGCCGTCGAGGTAGGTGACCGCGGATTTATAGGCGGCCGTGTTGCCGTAGCCGCTGTCCAGAGTCACCAGACCGGTCTGGGCGCGGAGCTTCCCGATGTCGAAGCCCTTGTCGCCGACGGTGCTGTCGACCACCGGGTAGGTGTACTCGCCGTCGCCGTACCGCAGTACTACAGAGTTGTCGCTCACGTCTTCCCTCACCGACGTAGTGCCTCATCTTCGAGGTGCCCTGACTGTCTCTACCATCCCCCATTTGGCTCAGGAGAGTGCACTCGGGGTCGACCATTGGGCCTATTGGCGGCACTCAGTGCCGCCAACCTGCTCATCCTGCCCCCTCCGAACGGCATCTGGAAGTGCTCTGTGACCTTCACGACTCATTTGATCGATCATTTTTTGTGATGCAGGTCGCTGCGCCTGCTCGGCGGCAGGTCAGGAGCCGTGCAGCCGGAAATCCAGTGCCGTGCACCGCCGGCCCGCGGACACCGTGCGCACCGCCTGTCCGATCGCCTTGCGTGAACCGACGAGAACGACCAGTCGCTTGGCCCGTGTCACCGCCGTGTACAGCAGGTTCCGCTGCAGCATCATCCATGCCCCGGTCGTGACGGGAATCACCACAGCGGGATATTCACTTCCCTGCGAACGGTGGATGGTGACCGCGTACGCGTGCGCCAGTTCGTCCAGTTCATCGAATTCGTACGGAACCTCCTCGTCCTCGTCCGTCAGCACCGTGAGCCGCTGGTCGACCGGATCGAGCGAGGTGACGACACCCACGGTGCCGTTGAAGACACCGTTCTTCCCTTTCTCGTAATTGTTGCGAATCTGGGTGACCTTGTCGCCGACCCGGAAGACCCGGCCGCCGAACCGCTTCTCGGGCAGGTCGGGCCGGCCGGGGGTGATGGCCTGCTGAAGCAGGCCGTTCAGCACCCCCGCACCGGCCGGCCCCCGGTGCATCGGCGCGAGCACCTGCACATCCCGGCGCGGATCGAGCCCGAACTTGGCCGGAATCCGACGAGCTGCCACGTCCACGGTGAGCCGGCCGGCCTCCTCCGTGTCGTCCTCCACGAAGAGGAAGAAGTCCTTCATCCCGTCGGTGAGCGGATGCTGCCCCGCGTTGATCCGGTGCGCGTTGGTGACGACCCCGGACTGCTGGGCCTGCCGGAAGACCCGGGTGAGCCGGACGGCCGGGATGGGGCCGCTCTCGGCGAGCAGGTCGCGCAGCACCTCCCCGGCGCCGACGCTGGGCAGCTGGTCGACGTCGCCGACGAAGAGCAGATGGGCGCCGGGCGGTACGGCCTTGACCAGCTTGTTGGCGAGCAGGAGGTCGAGCATGGACGCCTCGTCGACGACGACGAGATCGGCATCGAGCGGCCGGTCCCGGTCATAGGCGGCATCCCCGCCGGGCTTGAGCTCCAGCAGCCGGTGGACGGTGGAGGCCTCGGCCCCGGTCAGCTCGGACAGGCGCTTGGCGGCACGTCCGGTGGGGGCGGCGAGCAGCACCTTGGCGCGCCTGGCGCGGGCCAGCTCCACGATCGAGCGGACGGTGAAGGACTTGCCGCAGCCGGGCCCGCCGGTGAGCACCGCGACCTTCTCGGTGAGCGCGAGCTTGACGGCGGCTTCCTGCTCCGGGGCGAGATCGGCGCCGGTACGGCCTTTCAGCCAGCCGAGGGCATTGCCCCAGTCGACCCCTTGGAAGCCGGGCATGCGGTCCTGGTCCGTGCGCAGGAGGCGCAGGAGCTGGGAGGAGAGGGAGAGTTCGGCGCGATGGAAGGGGACGAGATAGACGGCGGTGACGGGTTCGGAGTCGTCGCCGCCGGGGCCGGGCACCTTCTCCCGTACGACACCGGGGTCGCCGCCGTCCTGAGGGGGTTCGGCCAGCTCGGCGAGGCACTCGATGACAAGCCCGGTGTCCACGGCGAGCAGCTTCACCGCGTCGGAGATCAGCCGCTCCTCGGGAAGGAAGCAGTGGCCCTGGTCGGCGGACTGGGACAGGGCGTACTGCAGCCCGGCCTTCACCCTCTCCGGGCTGTCGTGCGGGATACCGACGGACTGGGCGATCTTGTCGGCGGTGAGGAAGCCGATGCCCCAGACGTCGGCGGCCAGGCGGTAGGGGTGTTCCCTGACGATTCGGATCGACGAGTCGCCGTACTTCTTGAAGATCCGTACGGCGATGGAGGTGGAGACCTCGACCGTCTGCAGGAAGAGCATGACCTCCTTGATCGCCTTCTGCTCCTCCCAGGCGTCGGCGATCTTCTTGGTGCGCTTGGGGCCGAGGCCGGGGACCTCGATGAGCCGCTTGGGCTCCTCCTCGATGATCCGGAGCGTGTCCAGCCCGAAGTGCTGGGTGATCCGGTCGGCGAAGACCGGTCCGATCCCTTTGACGAGGCCGGACCCGAGATAACGCCGGATGCCCTGGACGGTGGCGGGCAGGACGGTCGTGTAGTTCTCCACATGGAACTGCTTGCCGTACTGGGGGTGCGAGCCCCAGCGGCCCTCCATCCGCAGGGATTCCCCGACCTGGGCACCGAGCAGCGCACCGACCACCGTGAGGAGGTCGCCGCCGCCTCTGCCCGTGTCGACCCGGGCGACCGTGTAGCCGTTCTCCTCATTGGCGTACGTGATGCGTTCAAGCACGCCTTCCAGCGTCGCGAGCCGCCGTTCGCCGGTCTGGGTCCCCGCCTGTTGAGCCATGATCCGACGGTACCGGTGGGGTGTGACAGGGGGGTGGGGGGTGAGCCGCCTGGAGTCGTCTGCCACGGAAAGTGGAGGTGTGGTGTCGCGTCAGGCCGTGGTCGGCCGCCGCGTGGGCGCCGGGTGCGCCGGCCGGGACGAGGTGAGTCGGTCCGGCCGGCGCGTCGGGGGTGCGGTGGTGTCGGTCAGTTCAGGTGTCGGGCGAAGAACTGCAGGGCGCTGTCCACTTCGAAGGACGGGACGTCTCCGTGCTTGCCGGGGTTCGCGTGCAGTGTCTTCTCCGGCGCGGCGAAGGCGTCGAACAGCGCCAGGCTCTGGTCGCGCGGCACCATCTGGTCGTCCCACTGGACCAGGAACTGCACCGGCACGGTGATCCGCGCGGCGTCCTCGGCCAGCCCGTGCACACCGAGCAGGCCCAGCACCGCGGCGCGGATCCGGGGCTCTGCCGCGATGAGCGGGATGCCGAGGCCGCAGCCCATCGACATGCCGCAGTAGCCCACCGGGCCGGCGCCGACCTGGTCGAGGCTCTGGACGGCGGTCAGCACCGCCTGCCAGTCCGCGACCGCCTGGCGGGCCAGGTGGCTGTGCATGGTGGCGACCAGTGCGCCCGGGTCCTCGCCCGCGGCCATGCCGGCCCGCATGTGGGCCGCTATGCGGCCGAACTCCTCGTCCTTGGGTCGGTCGCCGTGGTTGGGCGCGTCGATCGCGACCACCGCGAAGCCCTCGGCGGCGTAACGGCGCGCGCGGGTCACGGTGTTGGGCGCCGCCTTGTGCTGCCCGCCGCCGTGGCCCAGCAGGATCAGGGGGCGGGGGCCGGAGGCGTCCTCCGGCGTCCAGAGCACGCCGGGGATCTCGTCGAGGGTGAAGAACTGCTCGGTGACGCCGTTCGACGACGTCTCGGAGATGAAGCGCATCAGCGTTTCGGGCCTTTCGGGATGCCTTGTGCGGGCGCTCCCTAGGCCATGCGGAAGAGGGAGCCCCGACGCGTCACAGTGTTGATCGGACTCACCTCCTCAGTTGCGCAGTAGTGCACGGCGCCGCCGAAGCTACCACAAGGATCGTGAGGGATCGGAAGATTTGTGCCAACGGGCTTTGGCGGAGCCCCAGGTCGGCGGCCTGCTTTCGGGGCGGGTGCGGAACAAGGCTGCCAATCAGTGCCGTTCCCGCTCCTGGGATCCGGCCAACTCCCTTGTCCGGGCGGTAATCTGGGGCGGGTGAGCGATCCCGTATCCGTCGAGCCGCCGGAGGTGCTCACCGCGCTCGGCGCCGTCTTCCGGCTGTGTGAGCATCCTGGTGTGGTGGAGCCCGTCGAGGTGTGCGCCGCGCTGGGCGTTCCGCTGGAGCGGACCGTGAAGACCCTGGCCTTCGTCACCCCGGAGGACCGGCTGCTGCTGGCCGCGCTACCCGGTCATGCGCGGCTGCGGTACGGCCCCCTGGCGCGGGCCGCCGGGCTACGTCGTGGCGATCTGTCCCCTGCCGGCGCCGGTCGGCTGGCGCGGGCGGGGATGCGGCCCGGCGGGGTGTGCCCGGTGTCGTCGGACGGGGCCGCGCTGGTCGTCTTCGATGAGGCCGTCGGTGGTCTGGGGCGTGTGCACTGCGGCAGCGGGCGGCCCGACAGGAGTATCGAGATCCAGGCGCGGGCGCTGGTCGCGGCTGTGCCGACTGCCGTCACGGCGGCGATCGGGGACGTGCCCGGCGAGCGCGCATGAACACATTGCGTGGGCGTGGTACGGGGGCCGTGAGGTGAGCGCGTGACCGGGATCGTGCGGATCGAGGGCGCCACCGCGCTCGTGACCGGCGCCAACCGCGGGCTCGGGCGGGTGATGGCCCGGATGCTCGTCGAGCGGGGGGCGCGGCGCGTCTACGGTGGGGCCCGTGATCCGCGCGAGGTCGCGGAGCCCGGTGTCGTTCCGGTACGGCTCGACGTCACCGATCCCGGGCAGGTGGCCGCGGCCGCCGAGACGTGTGCCGACCTGACCCTGCTCGTCAACAACGCCGGAGTGCTCACCGACAGCCCGCTGCTGGCCGCGCCCGACCTGGCGGCCGCCCGCACGGAGATGGAGGTCAACTACTTCGGCACGCTCGCCATGTGCCGCGCCTTCGCGCCGCTGCTGGTCGGCAACGCGCCCGGCGCCATCGTGAACGTGCTGTCCATCGCCAGCTGGTTCACCAACCCGGCGATGGGCTCGTACAGCGCCTCCAAGGCCGCCGCCTGGGCCATGACCAACGGGGTCCGGGAGGAGCTGCGGGACACCGGTGTCCTTGTCGTCGGCGTGCACTGCGGTTACATCGACACGGACATGGCCGCCCATGTGAGCGGGCCCAAGAACACTCCGGAGTCGATCGCCGCGCAGGCCTTCGACGCCGTCCAGGCCGGTCGCACGGAAGTCCTGGCCGACGAGCGGACCCGGCGGGCCAAGGCCGACCTGGGGCGTCCCAGCCCCGCCTGACCTTCCGTGGTCGCGGGTCGGGTGAACGGTTTCCTCATCGCCTACGGCAAGCTGCCGCCGTTCATCGCGACCCTGGCCATGCTGTCGGTGGGCCGTGGCCTCGCCCCGGTGATCTCGCAGGGCTCCCCCATCGCCTTCCCGGCCTCGGTCTCGCACCTCGGGGAACCCTCGGCGGGCGGCCGGCGCGGCCTCCAGGCTGTCCTCGGCGCAGCCGCAGGCCGCCGACGGCTATGAGCTGGACGCGATCGCGGCGGTCGTCATCGGCGGTACCTCGCTCGCGGGCGGCACCGGCAAGGCGTCCGGCGCGCTGAACCTGGCGGTGCTCCGCAACGGCCTCAACTGCTGAACCTCTCCGCGTTCCGGCAGCAGTTCGTGATCGGCGTCGTCATCGCGCCGGCCTACCCCGGCATCCAGGTGGTGGCCCAGGCGCTCGGCTCCAAGGCCGGGAGGTCCGTCCAGGTCGTCGGTTTCGACGGCACCGGACGGGCTGACGGCGGTGGAGAACGGCACGCTGTACGCGTCGGTCGCCCAGCAGCCACCCCGGTTGGCAGGATCGCCGTGGACAGCGGGCGGCGCGGGCGGGCGGTCGTACACCATGGGTCATCCGGCATGGGTCACCATGGGTGACGGCCGCCCGCCCGGGGGCATCTCTCAGGGGAATCAGGGGAGTCAACTGATGTACGACTACGACCTGCTGGTCGTGGGTTCGGCCAACGCCGACCTCGTGATCGAAGTCGAGCGGCGGCCCGCCGCCGGCGAGACGGTGCTCGGCGGCGACCTGGCCGTCCACCCGGGCGGCAAGGGCGCCAACCAGGCGGTCGCCGCCGCCCGGCTCGGCGCGGATACGGCCGTGCTGGCCCGGGTCGGCGACGACGGCCACGGCCGGCTGCTGCTGGACTCCCTGCGCGCGGCCGGTGTCGACACGGTCGGCGTGCTGGTGGGCGGGGCGCCCACGGGCGTGGCACTGATCACCGTGGACCCCTCGGGGGACAACAGCATCGTGGTGTCGCCGGGCGCCAACGCCCGCCTCACCCCGGCGGACATCCGGGCCGCGGTGAGCCTGTTCCTGGCCTCGCGGGTGGTGTCGGCGCAGCTGGAGATCCCGCTGGAGACGGTCGTGGAGGTCGTACGGAACCTGTCCCCGGACAGCCGTTTCGTGCTGAACCCGTCCCCGCCCAGGCCGCTGCCCACGGAGGTGCTCGCGGCCTGCGACCCGCTGATCGTGAACGAGCACGAGGCCCGGGTGATCCTCGGCGAGGCCTGTGTGAGCGAGGACCCGGCGGACTGGGCGCGGCTGCTGCTGGCCAAGGGTCCGCGCTCGGTGGTGGTGACGCTGGGCGCGGGAGGGGCGCTGGTGTGCGACTCCCTGGAGGTGACCCGGGTGGCGTCGGTGAAGGTCGACGCGGTGGACACGACAGGTGCCGGGGACGCGTTCACGGCGGCTCTGGCGTGGAAGCTGAGCACGGGTGCGGATCTGCCGGAGGCGGCGGCCTACGCGGCCCGGGTCGGCGCGGCGGCCGTGACCAAGCGGGGCGCGCAGGAGTCGTATCCGACGGCGGAGGAGGTCGAGACGCTGTGAACGCCACGGCGGCAAAGGAGGTGCGCGGCCGCAACACACGGCCGTACGCGAATGTGCTGCTGCGGTGCGGCGTGTCCTTCTGAGGCCCGTACGACTTCGAGGGGGCGGCGCCGGTCCGTCGACCGGGGCCGCCCCCTCGGCTTTCCCCTCCGTATCAGAACCCCGTGAATCCCCCCCCCGGGTCCCCTCCCGGGTTCTGATGACATGTACGACACTCAGGGCCCGGGCAGGGTTGCACGCGTCTTCAAGATTCTTTGTGCACGTGTTCCACGAACCGCTCCGCCGTCTCCGCCAGCACCTCCCGGCCGTCCCGGGCCCACAGCTCCTCGTTGAAGAGTTCGACCTCGATGGGACCGGTGTAGCCGGCCGCCTCCACATGGCCCCGCCACCCGCGCATGTCGATCGCGCCCTCGCCGAGCTGACCGCGGCCGTTGAGGACGCCCTCGGGCAGCGGGGTGATCCAGTCCGCGAGTTGGAAGGTGTGGATACGGCCGCCCTCCCCCGCGCGGGCGATCTGCGCGGGAGCCTGGTCGTCCCACCAGATGTGGTACGTGTCCACCGTGACGCCCACTTGATGAGCCGGGAAGCGCTCGGCCAGGTCCAGGGCCTGGGCCAGCGTCGACACCACGCAGCGGTCGGCGGCGTACATGGGGTGCAGGGGCTCGATGGCCAGGCGGACGCCGTGGTCCTCGGCGTGGGGCGCGAGGTCGGCGAGGGCGTCCGCGATGCGTTCGCGGGCCGCCCTCAGGTCCTTGCTGCCGGGCGGGAGGCCGCCGGAGACCAGGACCAGGGTGTCGGTGCCGAGCGTGGCCGCCTCCTCGATCGCCCGCCGGTTGTCGGCGAGGGCACGGGACCGCTCCTCCGGGTCGATCGCCGTGAAGAAGCCGCCCCGGCACAGGGTCGTCACCGTCAGGCCCGCGTCCCGGATCAGTTTCCCCGTCTCCGCGACGCCGTACGCCTGGACCGGTTCGCGCCACAGGCCGACCTGGCCGACACCCAACTGGGCGCAGGCGTCCACCAGTTCCGGCAGGGACAGCTGCTTCACCGTCATCTGATTGATGCTGAAGCGCGCGAGATCGGTCACTGGTTCACCCCGTACAGCGACAGCAGGTTCTTCATCTGTTCCTCGGCGAGCTTGGGGTCCGGGAACAGGCCGAGGCCGTCGGCGAGTTCGTAGGCGCGGGCCAGGTGCGGGAGGGAGCGGGCCGACTGCAGGCCGCCGACCATCGTGAAGTGGCACTGGTGACCCGCCAGCCAGGCCAGGAAGACCACGCCCGTCTTGTAGAAGCGGGTGGGGGCCTGGAAGAGGTGACGGGACAACTCGACCGTGGGATCGAGCAGTTCACGGAAACCGGTCGTGTCCCCGGTGTCCAGGACCCGTACCGCCTGCGCCGCCAGCGGCCCCAGCGGGTCGAAGACGCCCAGCAGGGCGTGGCTGAATCCCTGGTCGTCGCCCGCGATCAGCTCGGGGTAGTTGAAGTCGTCACCGGTGTAGCAGCGGACCCCGCGCGGCAGCCGGCGGCGGAGGTCGATCTCCCGCTGCGCGTCCAGCAACGACACCTTGATGCCGTCCACCTTGTCCGGGTGCGCGGCGATGACCTCCAGGAACGTCTCCGTCGCCGCGTCCAGGTCGGCCGAGCCCCAGTAGCCCCCCAGCGCCGGGTCGAACATCGGGCCCAGCCAGTGCAGGATCACCGGCCCGGCGGACTGGCGCAGGAGATGGCCGTAGACCTCCAGGTAGTCCTCGGGGCCGGAGGCGGCCGCGGCAAGCGCCCGCGACGCCATCAGGATCGCCTGGGCGCCCGACTCCTCCACCACCGCGAGCTGTTCCTCGTAGGCGGCGCGGATCTCGGCCAGGGAGCCGCACTCGATCTGGTCGGTGCCGGCCCCGCAGGCGATACGGCCGCCCACCGACCGCGCCTCGGCCGCGCTCCGGCGGATCAGCTCCGCCGCGCCCGCCCAGTCCAGGCCCATGCCCCGCTGGGCGGTGTCCATCGCCTCGGCGACGCCGAGTCCGTGGGACCACAGGTGGCGGCGGAAGGCGAGGGTGGCGTCCCAGTCGACGGCGGCGGGCGAGTCGGGGGACACGTCCGCGAACGGGTCGGCCACGACGTGCGCCGCCGAGAAGACCGTACGGGAGGTGAAAGGGGTGCCCGGCGTGCTCGCCGGCGGCTCGGTGCGGGGTTCGTACGTACGCAACGAACCGTCCACCGAAGGGAGTTGGATGGTCACAGGGCGATCTCCGGTACCGCGATGCGGCGGCCCTCCGTCGAGGACTTGAGCCCCAGCTCGGCCAGCTGGACGCCACGGGCGCCGGCCAGCAGGTCCCAGTGGTACGGCGCGTCGGCGTGGACGTGCCGGAGGAACAGCTCCCACTGGGCCTTGAAGCCGTTGTCGAAGTCGCCGTTGTCCGGTACCTCCTGCCACTGGTCGCGGAAGGCCTCGGTGGCCGGGAGGTCCGGGTTCCAGACCGGCTTGGGGGTCGCCGACCTGTGCTGCGCCCGGCACTTCCTGAGCCCCGCCACCGCGGAGCCCTCGGTGCCGTCGACCTGGAATTCCACCAGCTCGTCGCGGTTGACGCGGACCGCCCAGGAGGAGTTGATCTGGGCGATCGCGCCGCCCTCCAGCTCGAAGACGCCGTACGCCGCGTCGTCCGCCGTCGCGTCGTAGGGCTTGCCCTGTTCGTCCCAGCGCTGCGGGATGTGGGTGGTGGCGAGGGCCTGGACGGACTTCACCCGGCCGAACAGCTCGTGCAGGACGTATTCCCAGTGCGGGAACATGTCGACGACGATGCCTCCGCCGTCCTCGGCGCGATAGTTCCAGGAGGGGCGCTGGGCGGGCTGCCAGTCGCCCTCGAACACCCAGTAGCCGAACTCGCCCCGCACGGAGAGGATCCGGCCGAAGAAGCCGCCGTCGATGAGCCGCTTCAGCTTCAGCAGGCCCGGCAGGAAGATCTTGTCCTGGACGACGCCGTGCTTGATGCCCTTGGCGTGGGCCAGCCTGGCCAGCTCCAGCGCGCCCGCCAGGCCCGTCGCCGTCGGCTTCTCGGTGTAGATGTGCTTGCCCGCCGCGATCGCCTTCTTGATCGACTCCTCACGGGCCGAGGTGACCTGGGAGTCGAAGTAGATGTCCACGGACGGCTCGGCCAGCACCGCGTCCACGTCCGTGGAGACCTGGTCGAGGCCGTGGCGGTCGGCGATCTCCCGCAGGGCGTGCTCGCGGCGGCCGAGCAGGATCGGCTCCGGCCACAGCACGGTGCCGTCGCCGAGGCGGAGGCCGCCCTGCTCGCGCAGGGCGAGGATCGACCGTACGAGGTGCTGGCGGTAGCCCATGCGCCCGGTCACGCCGTTCATGGCGATTCGCACCGTCTTGCGTGTCACGTGAGTCCCCTCTGTCAACCCATGTAGCAAGCGCTTTCTACACCGAGAAGCTAGCCTCTGGACGGTGGTCCGGACAAGACCGTGTCCCCTTCGAGTTGTTCGAGGGGGCGAACAATCGAGGGCCATGGCTTTAAGGTCTGCTCGACGGATTCTCGGAACCAGCAGCAGGACTCGGCTGTCTACGAGGGCGTACGACACGACGCGCGACCGGAGGACGACGAGATGACGGTGACCCTGGCGGATGTGGCGGCCCGCGCCCAGGTCTCACCCGCGACGGTGTCGCGCGTGCTGAACGGCAACTACCCGGTGGCCGCCTCCACGCGCGAACGGGTGCTGCGGGCGGTGGACGAGCTGGACTACGTCCTCAACGGCCCGGCGAGCGCCCTCGCCGCGGCCACGTCCGACCTGGTCGGCATCCTCGTCCACGACATCGCCGACCCCTTCTTCGGGATCATGGCGAGCGCGATCCAGGCGGAGATCGGGGGCGTCGGGGGTGGCCGGGCGGGCGGTGAGCGGCTCGCGGTGGTCTGCAACACGGGTGGCTCGCCGGAGCGTGAGCTGACGTATCTGACGCTGCTGCAGCGGCAGCGGGCGGCGGCCGTGGTGCTGACCGGCGGGGCCGTGGAGGACGCGCCGCACGCGGCGGCGGTCGCGGCGAAGCTGCGCAAGCTCGCCGAGGCCGGGACCCGGGTGGTGCTGTGCGGGCGGCCGCCGGCGCCCGACACCGAGGCCGTGGCGCTGCCCTTCGACAACCGGGGCGGAGCGCACCGGCTCACCGAGCATCTGCTCGGCCTCGGCCACCGCCGCCTCGGCTACATCGCGGGCCCCGAGGAGCGTACGACGACCCGGCACCGGCTGGAGGGCCACCGGGCGGCGCTGGCCGCGGCGGGCGTCGAGGAGGACCCGCGCTGGACGGTGTACGGGCGTTACGACCGGCGGTCCGGGTACGAGGCCACGCTGGAGCTGCTGCGCCGGGATCCCTCCTTGACCGCCGTCGTCGCCGCGAACGACTCCGTCGCACTCGGGGCGTGCGCGGCGCTGCGGGACTCCGGGCTGCGGATTCCGGACGACGTGTCGGTCGCCGGGTTCGACGATCTGCCGTTCAGCGTGGACGCGATGCCTTCTCTTACGACCGTGCGGTTGCCGCTCGCGGAGGCGGGGGCCAGGGCCGGGCGGATCGCCATGGGGCGGGAGGAGGCACCCCCCGGAGGGATCGCGACCGTCCGGGGGGAACTGATGGTGCGGGGGTCCTCGGGAGTGCCCCGGTCAGCCGGGAAGTGACCTTCCCAGCAGCGGCATCGGTGCCTCGCCCCTCCTGCGGTCCCGGTACCAGCGCCTGCCGGTCTCGTAAGCCCGGCGGGCCCTGCGTACGGCGGGGATCTGGGTGGCGAGGTGGACCTGGTAGCGCCACGGGGCCTGGTGGCCCTGACGTACCGACATGGCGTAGGCGAAGGAGACCGGGTCGCGGTCCAGGTAGTCGTCCAGTTGCTCGAACCAGGCCATGCTGGTGCGCGCACCCGCCTGGATGGGGTGGAGTTCGGCGCGGCGGTGCTGGTCGTACTCGCGCAGTGCCGTCCGCGGATCCGGGAAGCTCGACAGGCTGTGGGCCAGCACGATCGCGTCGATCATCGCCAGCCGGGTGCCGGAGCCGAGCGTGAAGTGGGTGGTGTGCGCGGCGTCGCCGGCCAGGACGACGTTGCCGTCGACCCAGGTGCGGTTGCTGATGTGCTGGAACCGCTGCCATTTCGCCGGTTCGCCGCGTGACCTGCTGATCAGGGAGTGGCCGTCGAGCGCCCGGTGGAAGATCTTCTCCAGCAGGGGCATGGCGTCCTCGGGATCGAGCGTGTCGAGGCCGAGGCCCTGCCAGGTCTGCGGTGAGCACTCCACGATGCAGGTGCTGATGCCGTGGAACGACGGATAGGCGTGGAACCAGATCCAGCCGGCCGGGGTCTCCTCGAAGCAGAACACGAAGCTGTCGAACTGCCGGTCCGTGCCGAGCCAGATATAGGGGTTGCGGCCGGTCTCCACCTTGGTCCCGAAGTGCTCGGCGCGGCTCTGCCGGATCCGGCTGCCCGCGCCGTCGGCGGCCACGATCAGGTCGGCCTCGGGCAGGTCGGCGGGGTCGGCGAGCTTCTCGTGGCGGACGTCGACGCCGAGCGCCCGTGCGCGGCGGGTCAGCACGTCCAGCAGGGCGGCGCGGCCCATGCTGTAGCCGTAGCCGCCGAAGTACGCCGTGCCGTCGTGCCGGCTGCCGTGCAGGCGGATCTCCTGGTCCTGCCAGAGCACGGAACCGGCGCTCACCGCCCGTGCGCTCTCGGGGTCGTTGCTGTGCAGGATGTCCAGCAGATCGTTCCAGTACACGACCCCCCAGCCGTACGTCGCCTCCGGCGGGTCCCGCTCGATCACGGTGATCTCGTGACCGGCGTCCCGCAGTTTCGCGGAGATGGCGAAGTACAGCCCTGCCGGGCCTCCGCCCACGCAAACGATCCTCATCCGGTACTACCTCCGTTGTCACGGCCGCACTGGAAACATCACTTCTGTTACGTGCTCGTGCATATGGATCCGGGTGCCCGTGGGGTCGGGCACCCGGATCCACCCTTGGTTTGTCAGGGGTGTCGGCTACAGGTGTCGGCTACTGGTGTCGGCTACTGCTGGGCGCTCAGTCGCAGCCCCAGCCGCCGCCCCAGCCCCAGCCGCCGCCGTCACCCCAGCCCCAGCCCCAGCCCCAGCCGCCGCCCCAGCCCCAGCCGCCCCAGCCCCAGCCCCAGCCGTCTCCGTGGTACGTGACGACATGTGCGGGAGCAGACGCAGGAGCAGAGGAGGTGGCAGCCTGGGCCGCTCCGGCTCCGGCCACGATGGCCAGGATCGGCGCCGAGCAGACCGCTATGGCCACTCTCTTCATCCGGGTGGTGTGTGCGCGCATGATGAGCCCCTCTCCGGAGGGTGTGGTTGAGTTGCCGGACGGCCTCGACGGGCCGCCCGTTGCGCTCCAGCCTGCGCGTCGCTCGGAGCGCCGCCCGCCGCCACGTGATAGGCGCTCTCGCGGCGGACCGCCACGTCCGCCATAAAACGGACATAAGTGGCGTTCTTCATCAAAGCTACGACGAGGTCGCGGCGTAGTCAAAAGCAGGACTCCCTACCGGCCTAAAGAACAGGCAAAGGAAGCGGACCCGGGTCCGGACAGCCAACGCCCCTGCGCCCCAGCACATTTGGTGCGCCGCCGAACCGGGCCGTGGACGCGGGCGGGCGGCAGGCCTAGGCTCTGCAGGACGGCATCTCTGACTGAGTCAAACATCGGGGGGCGATCATGACCGTCCAGGACGTCCGCGCCTTCAACCGCTTCTACACGGGCCTCATCGGCGCCCTCGACTACGGCCGCCATCTCTACGCCCCGTACACCCTCACCGAATCCCGGGTGCTGTACGAACTCGCCCAGGTCCCGCACCTGGACGCGGTCGATCTGCGCACGCTGCTCGACCTGGACGCCGGGTATCTGAGCCGGATCCTCAACAAGTTCGAGGACGCCGGGCTGATCGAGCGCGGCCCCTCGCAGAGCGATCCGCGCCGGCGGCGGGTGCGGCTCACCGCGCAGGGACGGGAGGCCGCCGCCCTGCTCGACGAGCGGGCCCGGGAGACGGTCGGCGCCATGCTCGCGACCGTGGCCCCGGCCGACCTGCCACGGCTGGCGCAGGCCATGCGGACCGTCCAGGAAGTCCTCGGCGAGGGCGGGGCCCGGAACGGCGAGGCCGTGCTGCGCGAGCCACGTCCGGGCGACCTCGGCTGGATCGTGCAGCGCAACGCGGCCCTGTACGCGGCCGAGTACGGCTGGAACGCCGACTACGAGGGCCTGGTGGCCCGGATCGTCGCCGACTTCGCGGAGGACCACGACCCGCATCTGGAGCGGGTGTGGATCGCCGAGCTGGGCGGGCGCCCGGTGGGCTGCGTGATGTGCGTACGGGACGACGCACCCGGTACCGCGCGGCTGCGGCTGCTGCTCGTCGAGCCGGAGGCACGCGGGCACGGCATCGGCGACCGGCTGGTGCGGGCCGTGGTCGACTTCGCGCGCGGGGTCGGCTACCGCGACCTGGTGCTGTGGACCAACGACGTGCTCAGCGGCGCCCGCCGGATCTACCAGCGACACGGCTTCGTCCTCGTCGCGGAGAAACCGCACCGCTCCTTCGGCAAGGATCTCGTGGGCCAGGACTGGCGACTGGATCTGCACGAATCGGACGGCTGACAAGTCACGAATCGGACGGATGACGAGTAGGGTCCGGGCCATGAAGCTGGCGTTCTCCACTCTCGGTGTCCCCGGCCTGCCCGTCCCTGAGGTCCTGTCGCTCGCGACCGCGCACGGCTACCACGGCGTCGAACTGCGCGCCCATCCGGAGGAGCCGGTCCATCCCGGCCTCTCCCCCGCCGAACGCGCCGCCACTGCGGCCCGGTTCAAGGAGGCCGGGGTCGAAGTGCTGGGCCTAGCCGGGTACGCGCGCGTGGCCGCGCCCGGTGACGACGCACCCGTACTGGCGGAGATCCGGGATCTCCTCCATCTCGCCCACGACCTGGGCGCGCCCTTCGTCCGGGTCTTCCCCGGCGCCGACCCCGACCGCCCCCGCGAGGAGTCCGACGCGCTGGCCGCTCGGCGGCTCGGCACCGCCGCGGAGGACGCCACCGCGCTCGGGGTGCGGATCCTGCTGGAGACGCACGACTCGCATCGCACCGGCGCCGACGTGATCCGGGTGCTGGGCCCGGTCGGGCACCGGCAGGTGGGCGCGCTGTGGGACGTCATGCACACCTGGCTGGGCGGCGAGCAGCCCGCCGACACCTATGCGGCGCTCGCTCCGCATCTGGGGTATGTGCAGGTCAAGGACATCGCGTCGGCCGACGACACAGGGCCGCTGCCGCTGGGCTCGGGGGTGCTTCCGCTCACCGAGTGCGTGGATGTGCTGTGCCGGCACGGGTGGGACGGGTGGTTGTGCTGGGAGTACGAGAAGCGGTGGTACGGGTCGGCCGCGCCGCTTGCGGGGTTGTTGGGGGCGGGGCGGGAGCATTTGCTGCGCCTGCTGGGTGAGGCGGCGTAGGTTCACTGCGGCTACGGGCTCGGGGGGTGTCGGCCGTTGCCGGGTGCGGGCGCGTGGTGGCTGGTCGCGCAGTTCCCCGCGCCCCTGACGGGGCGCTGCCCCGCCCCGGTTAATTCGGTGGCCGGAGTTCAGGTGCCCGGTTAGCCTCCCCCGGTGATCCAGCCGCTCATCGACATACGGCCCCTGCGCGCCTCGTCCCTCTTCCGGCGGCTGCTGGTCGGGCGGACCGTGTCCACGCTCGGTGGGTTCATGACCATGGTGACGGTCATGTACCAGGTGTGGGACATGACCCGCAGCACGGCGTGGACCGGTGCGGTGGGGCTCGCGCAGGCGGTGCCGCTGGTGGTGTTCGGGCTGTTCGCGGGCGCCTGGGTGGACCGGGCGGACCGGCGGCGGATCTTCCTGACGGCGACCGTGGGCCAGGCGGCCTGTTCCGCGCTGCTGGCCGTGCAGGGCTTCACCGGGCATGTCCCGGTGGCGGCGGTTCTCGCGCTGGTCGCCGCGCAGTCGGCGTTCGGTGCGCTGGGCGCCCCGGCGGCCGGGGTCTTCGTACCGCGGCTGCTGCCGAAGGACCAGGTGGCCGCCGGTCTGGCCCTGAACCAGGTCACCGGCCAGTCGATGATGCTGCTCGGCCCGGCCCTGGCCGGTGTGCTGCTGGGCTGGCTGGGCATGGGCACCTGCTATCTGCTGGACGCCCTCAGCTTCGGCGTCGCCTTCTACGGCGCCTTCGGACTGCCCGCGCTGCCGCCGCAGGGCGAGCCGTCGCGGGCGGGCCTGCACGGGGTGCTGGACGGGCTGCGGTTCCTGGCCGGGCACCCGGTGGTGCGGGGCGCGCTGATCACCGACCTCGCCGCGACCGTGCTGTCCTTCCCGGTGAGTCTGTTCCCGCTGGTCAACGCCGAGCGGTTCGGCGACGACCCGCGCACGCTCGGCCTGTTCCTGTCGGCCCTGGCGGTGGGCGGTGTCATGGCCACCGCCCTGTCGGGGGCGGTGACCCGGCTCGGCCGGCCGGGTCCGGTCATGCTGGGCGCGGCCGCCGTCTGGGGTGCCTCGCTGGTGCTCTTCGGGCTGACGACCAACCCGTGGCTCGGTCTCGCCCTGCTCGCCGTCGCGGGCGCCGGGGACGCCATCTCGGTCGTCTCCCGGTCCACGATCGTGCAGACCCGCACCCCGGACGCGCTGCTCGGCCGGGTCACGGCGGCCGAGCAGATCGTCGGACAGGCCGGCCCCAGCCTCGGCAACGTGCGCGGCGGCCTGGTCGCCGGCTGGACCGACGGCGCGACCTCACTCATCACCGGCGGCCTGCTGTGTCTGCTCGCGGTGGGCGCGGTCGCCACGACGACACCGGAACTGCGGGACCGGGCACCGGGTCCGGCCGAAGAGGCCGCCGCCGAGCACGCCTGAACGGGGCTCACATGCCGGTTCCGACGTGCCGTGAGCGGCGTCGTGCCGGGTCACGGCGGCCGAGCGGATCGTCGGACAGGCCGGCCCCAGCCTCGGGCGGCCTGCTCGCCGGCTGGACCGGCGGCGCGACCTCACCGATCACCGGCGGCCTGCTGTGTCACATCCCCGGTTCCGGGCGCGCCACGAGGGGAGTCGTGCCGTTCAGGCACCACTCCAGCGCCGCCGGCCAGGGGCCGTACCCGGCGTCGAGGTCGAGGGGGGCGGCGCCGGGGATGATGTCGGCGCGGAGGCCGAGGGGCTCGGCGTGGCGGCGCTGGGCGCCCTCCGCGCAGTACGGGTCGGCGTCACCCGCGTCCCGCTGCGCGAACTGGCCGCCGGACCATGGATCGTGGGCGCGGCCGAGAGCTGCTGCGGCGCGGTGGCCCGCGCGGCGTGCGCGGCGGCGGGCTTCGCCCCGGACATCCGCCACGCGGTGAACGACTGGAGCGCCCTGACCGCCCCGGTGGAGACGGGCGCCGGGGTGGCCCTGGTCCCGCGCCTGGTCCGCCCGCTGTACGCCCACCGCCGCCTCGCCGTACGACCGGTGGCGGGCCGACCGCCGTCCCGGAACGTGTTCGCGGCGGTGCGGACGGGGGCCGAGGGGGATCCGGTGCTGGGCGCGGTGTGCGATCAACTCCGGCTGTCTGCGGCGCGGTTGACCTCGGTCGACGGACCGGTGCCGACGACGGACTGAGCGCAGGCGGCTCCCCTTCCTTCACAGCCGCCGCGCACAGCCCACCGGCCTGCTCCCGCCCAGTTGGACGTACAAAGCCGTCGACGCCGGGCAGTCCACCCGGTCGGGGACGGCCTTCGTGATCCGGTAGGCGGGTTTCCGGCGGCCCGAGCCGTCGCACGCCGTCTCGCGGACCTGGCCCTTGCCGGAGTCGTACACGCAGTCGCCGGGGATCGTGCGGGGGCCGCCCCCGCCGCCGGGGTCGCCCGGGTGCGGGGGCTCCAGGTTGCGCATGCAGGCGTAGCCCTGGGGGACCGCGCCGTCGCCGTCCTCGTCGGCGGTCGCGGACCGGGCGCTGATGTGCAGCACGAAATCGGTGGTCGCCGGGCACAGGGGGCCGTCGGCGGAGGCGCCGTCGTAGCGGGCGACGACCCTGGCCACCGCCCGCTCGCTCGCGCAGGGCACCTCGGTGAAGCCGGTCGTGCCGAAGGAACTGCACTCGCCGACCGCGAGGAACTCGGCGCCGTAGCCGCCGCTCGCGGCCGGCGTGGGGCGGGCGTCACCGACGGGGGTACCCGGCGTGCCCCGGCAGCCGGACAGCAGCGCGGCCGGTAGCAGGAACGCGAGGCACGCGGCCCTCACGGCACCTTTCCCACGCATGGCCATCCCCCCTGACACCCCGGTCCAGCGTGGCCCTTGGCGGCGCGGCCACGCCAGGCATGCGGGAGGGTTTCCCCCAGTTGGGGGTATTGCGCCCGGTGTGTGGCGTACGGCTAGTACGTCAGTCCGTACCCGATCGGGTACAGCACCTGCGTGGGGTCGTCGGCCCGCTGCACCGGCACCGGCAGCTTGCCGCGCGGGGGCACGCGTCCGGCGATCACCCGGGCGGCGGCGCGCACTTCGACGTCCGTCCAGCCGTAGGAAGCCAACGCGGCCTTGACGGAGGGGTACTGGGCCACGTCGTAGGGGTTGCGGACGGCCAGTGCGGCCAGTGGCTTCCCCGTGGACAGCAGCTGTTCCACCAGGGTGCTCTGGGCGTTGCCCGCCGTCACGTTGTAGGTCGCGACGACCACCGCGTCCGTGTTCTGCGCGGCCGTGACCGCCTGGGCGATGGTCGCGGCGGAGGGTGCGGTGCCGGTGGACAGGGCCGTGGTGGTGAAGCCCAGCTCGGTGAGGGCGGCGGCCAGCACGCGGGTGGGCGGGCCGGTGGTGCCGGAGGGGGAGGCCGGGTCCGCACCCACGACCAGGAGGCGAGGCTCGGTGCGCGGGGAGAAGGGAAGGACGTGGTCCTCGTTGACCAGGAGGGTCGTGGTGCCTTCGGCGATCCTGTCGGCGGCGGCCAGGTGCGCCTCGGTACCGACCCCGCGGAGATCCGTCCGGCCGCCGCGCCGGTCGTCGAAGAGGCCGAGCCGGGCCTTCAGGCGCAGGATACGCAGGATCGATTCGTCCAGGCGGGACTCGGTCAGCTCGCCGTTCTGGACGGCCTTCAGTACGGCGTTCCAGGCCAGGTCGAGGGACGGCGGGTTGAGCAGCTGGTCCACGCCGGCCTTCAGCGCGAGCACCGGCACCCGGTCGTCGCCGTACTTGGTGCGCACGCCCTCCATGCCGAGGGAGTCGGTGATCACGACCCCGTCGTAGCCGAGTTCGCCGCGCAGGATGCCGGTGAGGATCGGGTGGGAGAGGGTGGCCGGGTCGCCGGAGTCGTCGAGGGCCGGGAACTGGATGTGCGCGGTCATGATCGAGTCGATGTCCGCGGCGATCGCGGCCCGGAAGGGTACGGCGTCCAGCTTCTCCCACAACTCGCGGCTGTGGGTGATGACCGGGAAGCCGGTGTGGCTGTCGGTGGCGGTGTCGCCGTGCCCGGGGAAGTGTTTGGCGGTCGCCGCGACCCGGGCGGCCTGATAGCCCCTCACCTCGGCGGCCACCAGCGCGCCGACGGCGTCCGGGGCGGCGCCGAAGGACCGTACGCCGATGACCGGGTTGGCCGGGTTGACGTTGACGTCGGCGTCCGGGGAGTAGTCCTGGTTGATGCCCATCGCGCGCAGTTCGGCGCCGGAGATCCGGCCGAGGGTGTGCGCGTCCGCGTGGGAGCCGCCGGCGCCGATCGCCATGGCACCCGGGAAGAGGGTGGCGGGCTTGCCGACCCGGCAGACCGCGCCGTGCTCCTGGTCGGTGGCGATGAGCACCGGCAGGCCGCGCGGCTGGGACAGGGAGGCCTGCTGGATGCCGTCGGAGAGGTCGGCGATCTGGTGCGGGTCGCGGGTGTTGTGGGCCCAGGCGAAGTAGATGATCCCGCCGACGCGGTACTCGGCGATCAGCTCGGCGGCCGTGCGGACGCCGATCTCGTTGAGGTTGGCGTCGATGTCGGCCTGGTCGGGGGCGGTCGCGGAGTGGCCGTAGACCCGCATCACGAAGAGCTGGCCGACCTTCTCCTGAAGCGTCATCCGGGAGATCAGGGCGCGCAGCCGGCGGTCGTCGCCGGGCGTGGCGGCGCGGGCGGCCGTCGGCACGGTCAGCGCGGCGGTGAGGCCCGCGGTCGCGGCGAGGACGGCGCGTCTGGAGGGCCTTGCGGTGCCTCCGGTGCTTCCCGTGCTGTTGTCGCTTCCCGTGCTGGTGTCGGGCACGTGCGCTCCTTCCGGAGGAGAACCGCTGAAGGAAACTTCCGAGGAGTCACCAATATCCAGGAAGTTTCTTTCCGTCAAGGGAATGCACGGTAACCGCGAAGGGGCCGCCACCGGCGCAAGGGAGGGGGGCGCGCCGGTGGCGGCGGGCGGCCGGCCGTGCCGCGGCGAAGAGGGTGGGTCGGCGTTCGCGGTCAGTCGCGAGGGGCCGACACCACGGCACGGAAGACTCGTCCGGCAACCCGCGCGTTGGACGAGCGGCGATACGGGGCGGTTCCCCGCGAAGCGAGCCGAGCGGCCGGCTTGCCGTCAGCAGAGGATCCAGCCGGAGCTGACCGAACCATGCGGCCCCACCGCGCCCTTGACCCACACGCAGCGGTGGCCGGCGTGGACCGTCACCGGCCCCGCGTGGTGCCGGTAGGTGCCCTCGTCGACGACCGGGCGGTTGCCACGGGCCTGGACGCTGACGGACATCGTCTGGGCGGGGCCGGGATGCCGGGCCACGGTGACGGCGCAGACGTACCCGTCGCTCTTGTAGACATGGGTGACCCCGCTGCTGAACGGCAGGGCCCGCACCTCGTTCCCGGCGCAGCCGCCGACCGTGCTCGCCTGGGCGGTGCCTGACGTCACGAGGGCGAGCGTCCCGCTCGCCGCCAGCAAGGCCGTACCGAGCGCCAGACGTCGGCGTATCGCACCAATGTCCACTGTCGTCCTCCCCGTACCACGGTCGTGTCTCATCTTGCGGCCGTACTGATGTACGGACGCACGACGTATGCCGGATGGTTGCACGACCGTCAGCGGGACGCGGTGACCGGCTCCTCCGGTTCGGGGCGGCCGACGAAGGTGCGCCACAGTTCGGCGTACCGGCCGTCGCGGGCGAGGAGTTCGTCGTGGGTGCCGTCCTCCGCGACCCGGCCGTGGTCCATCACCACCACCCGGTCGGCGCGTGCCGCCGTGGTCAGCCGGTGGGCGACCACCAGTGTCGTGCGGCGGCCCGCCAGGCGGTCGGTGGCCTGGTTGACCTGGGCCTCGGTGGCCAGGTCCAGAGCGGCCGTGGCCTCGTCCAGCAACAGGATGTCCGGGTCGACCAGTTCGGCCCGGGCCAGTGCGATCAGCTGGCGCTGGCCCGCCGAGAGGTTGCGGCCGCGCTCGGCGACCTCGTGCAGATAGCCGCCCTCCAGCGTGGCGATCATCTCGTGCGCGCCGACCGCCCGCGCCGCCGCCTCGACCTCGGCGTCGGTGGCCTCCGGTCGGCCGTAGGCGATGGCGTCCCGGATCGTGCCGGGGAACAGGTACGCCTCCTGCGGGACGACCCCGAGCCGGTGCCGGTACGACGTCAGGTCCAGGGCGCGCAGATCCGTGCCGTCGACCGTGACCCGCCCCGCTGTGGGGTCGTAGAACCGCGCGGCCAGCTTGACGAGGGTCGACTTGCCGGCGCCCGTCTCGCCGACGAAGGCCACCGTCTGCCCGGCGGGAATCGTCAACTCGATGCCGGTGAGCGCCTCTTCGTCGTCACCGTACGCGAAGTGCACGTCCTCGAAGGCGATGTCGCCCCGCAGGGACCGCACTTCCCGGGGCTCGTCCGCCGACCTCGTGGACGTCGGCTCGCGCAGCAGCTCCTGGATGCGGCCCAGGGAGACGGTGGCCTGCTGGTAGCCGTCGAAGACCTGGGACAGCTGCTGGACCGGCGCGAAGAACAGGTCGATGTAGAGGAGATAGGCGACCAGGGCGCCGGTCGTCAGGGTCGCCGCCTCGATCCGGTGCGCGCCCGCGATCAGCACGCTTGCCGCCGCCACCGACGACAGCAGCTGCACGAACGGGAAGTAGACGGAGATCAGCCACTGGCCGCGGATGCGGGCGTGCCGGTAGCTGTCGCTGCGCTCGGCGAACCGCCGCCCGCCGTCCCGCTCGCGCCGGAAGGCCTGCACGATCCGCAGGCCGGCGACGGACTCCTGCAGGTCGGCGTTGACCACCGAGACGCGTTCCCGGGCGAGTTCGTACGCCTTCACGCTCGCTCGGCGGAAGAAGAAGGTCGCGACGATCAGCGGGGGCAGGGTGGCGAAGACGACGAGCGCGAGCCGGAGGTCGATCACCAGCAGGACGCCCATGATGCCGAAGAAGGTGACGACCGAGACGAACGCCGTCACCAGCCCCGTCTGGAGGAAGGTGGACAGGGCGTCGACGTCCGTCGTCATCCGGGTCATGATCCGGCCGGTCAGCTCGCGCTCGTAGTAGTCGAGCCCGAGCCGCTGGAGCTGGGCGAAGATCTTCAGCCGCAGCGTGTACAGCACCCGCTCGCCGGTACGGCCGGTCATCCGGGTCTCGCCGATCTGCGCCGCCCACTGGACGAGCACGGTGACCAGGCCCAGCAGGGAGGCCGCCCAGACCGCGCCGAGGGCCATCTTCGTCACGCCCGCGTCGATGCCGTGCCGGATCAGCACCGGCAGCAGCAGGCCCGCGCCCGCGTCCGTGGCGACCAGCAGCAGGCTGAGCAGCAGGGGCAGGCCGAAGCCGTGGAGCAGGCGGCGCAGGCCGTAGGAGTCCTCCGGGAGGACCGCCCGGGCCTCGTCGATGCCGGGGGTGTCGATGGCCGGGGGCAGCGCCTCCACCTGGGCGAGGAGTTCGGGGGTGGCGGGGGTGCCGGAGAGCGCCTGGTCCTTGGGCGTGCGGTCGCCGGTCCACAGCCGGGGGGTGACCCCCCGCTCGGCGTCGAACTCCGCGTCCAGCTCCTCGCGGACGGAGGTGTCCTCCTGGGGCAGGGCGGGCTCGGCGTGGCCCGGGGAGACCCCGCCCAGCTCGTCCGGGTCGGTGAGCAGCCGGCGGTAGAGGGCGGACCGCTCCTGGAGTTCCTCGTGCGTGCCGAGGTCGGCGAGCCGGCCGCAGTCCAGGACGGCGATGCGGTCGGCGAGGTTGAGGGTGGAGCGGCGGTGCGCGATGAGCAGGGTGGTACGGCCCTCCATGACGTGCTTGAGGGCTTCGTGGATCTCGTGTTCCACGCGGGCGTCGACGGCGGAGGTGGCGTCGTCGAGGACGAGCAGCCGCGGGTCGGTGAGCAGGGCGCGGGCGAGTGCGACGCGCTGGCGCTGGCCGCCGGAGAGAGTCAGGCCCTGCTCGCCGACCTTGGTGTCGTAGCCCTCGGGGAGCTCGGCGATGAAACGGTCCGCCTGGGCGGCGCGGGCGGCGGCCTCGATCTCCTCCTGGGTGGCGTCCGGGCGGCCGTACGCGATGTTGTTGCGCACGGTGTCCGAGAAGAGGAAGGAGTCCTCCGGGACGAGCCCGATCGCGGCCCGCAGGCTGTCCAGGGTGAGCTCACGGACATCGTGGCCGCCGATCAGGACCGCGCCGTGGGTGACGTCGTAGAAGCGCGGCAGGAGCAGGGAGAGGGTGGACTTGCCGGAGCCGGAGGAGCCGACGACGGCGAGGGTCTCGCCGGGCCGGATCTCGAAGCTCAGCCCGTCGAGGACCTTGGCCCCGCTGCCGTAGCCGAAGGACACGTCGTCGAACTCGACGGTCGCGGGCGCGTCGGCCGGGAGGGTCCTGGTGCCCTCCCGGAGCGTCGGCTCGGTGTCGATCAGCTCCAGCACGCGCTCGGTGCCGGCGCGGGCCTGCTGGCCGACGGTGAGGACCATCGCGAGCATCCGGACCGGGCCGACCAGCTGGGCGAGGTAGCTGGAGAAGGCGACGAAGGTGCCGAGCGTGATGTGCCCGCGCACGGCCAGCCAGCCGCCGAGGGCGAGCATGACGACCTGGCCGAGGGCGGGGACCGCTTGGAGAGCGGGGGTGTACTTGCTGTTCAGCCGGATCGTGCGCAGCCGCCCCGCGAACAGCCTGCGCCCGACCTCCCGGAGCTTGCCGGTCTCCTGCTCCTCCTGCCCGAAGCCCTTCACCACGCGTACGCCGCTGACGGCGCCGTCGACCACGCCCGCCACGGCGGCGGCCTGGGCCTGGGCGTACCAGGTGGCGGGGTGGAGCTTGCTGCGGCTGCGCTTGGCGATCCAGCCGAGCGCGGGCGCGACGGCGAGGGCGACCAGGGTCAGCGGCAGCGACAGCCAGGCCATGATCACCAGGGACATCAGGAAGAGCAGGACGTTCCCGATGGTCATCGGGAGCATGAAGAGCAGGCCCTGGATCAGCTGCAGGTCGCTGGTGGCCCGGCCGACGACCTGGCCCGTGGACAGCTCGTCCTGGCGGCGCCCGTCGAGGCGGGTGATCGTGCCGTACATCTCGGTCCGCAGGTCGTGCTGGACGTCGAGGGCGAGACGGCCGCCGTAGTAGCGGCGGATGTAGGTGAGGGCGTAGACGAGCAGGGCCGCGCCGATCAGGGCGCCGGCCCAGGGAGCCATGGAGCGGGTGTGGTTCCCGATCACGTCGTCGATGATCACCTTGGTGATCAGCGGCACGACGGCCATGACGGCCATGCCGGCGAGGGAGGAGCCGAGGGCGAGGATCACGTCCTTGGGGTATCGCCAGGCGTAGCTCGCGAGTCGTCTTGCCCATCCCCGTTGCGGTGACACGCGGGTGCCTTCCTGTCGACCTGCTCTACCGGAAGGCACCAACGCGCAGGTGTGCGGATTTCATCCCTCCGCAACAAAACGAAGGGGAAGCTCAGACCCGTACCCGGAGGTAATAGAAACGGGTCGTCTGGGCCGGGTTCTGGTTGTCGTCGCTCACCAGCAGTACCCGCAGGCGGCCGGCACGGTCACGGCCGGTGATCGTCATGCCCTCGATGTTGTCCAGCAGGGGATTGGGCTGGGGCTGCCTGGCCGTGGCGCCCAGCGACGGGCAGGTGGCGATGTCCGTCAGCAGGGTCTTCTTGATCAGGTGGACGGACGGCTGTCCGGTCAGGTTCTCGATGCCGCGGGTGTCGGTCGCGTGGCGGAGGTCGGCCAGGTAGAGGCGGACGGTGTTGCCGACCCCGGAGGTGAAGCCGCGTTCCAGGACGAGGAGGCCGCCGTCGGGCGTGGCCTGGACCTCGGGGACGCCGAGGCCGGCGTCGGTGCGGTAGGCGTACTGGGCGGAGAGGCGGAAGTGGCCGCCCTTTGTGCGCTGCCAGGTCTGGAAGCGGACGATCCCTGTGGAGTCGCCCGAGATCGCGTCCTCCATCGAGGCCAGCAGGGTGTGGCCGCCGGGCAGCAGGGTCAGGCCCTCGAAGGTCTGGTTGGCGGTGGCGCGGCCGGCCGGGGCGACCAGGAGGGAGGAGGGGACCGGGAGCCGGTCGAGGATGCGGCCGTCGCGGGAGTAGCGGCGGACGGACGGCTCGGTCTCGGAGGTGACGAGGCGGGTGCCGTCCCTGTCGATGACCAGGCCCTCGGAGTCGAGGTCGGCGCCCTTCTCGTCGGCGAGGTGGACGGCGGACCTGGGCTGGAGGGTCCGCGGGGCCAGGCTGAAGAGGGAGGAACGGTCCTCCAGGGCGGCCAGGGAGCCGTCCCGGTCCACCGCGAGCGCGGAGAAGTTGCCGACGAAGGTGCCGTCGTACGTCGTCTTGTCGAGCGCGTCGGAGAAGCGGTCGATGGAGACGGTGGGCGAACAGGCGTTGTCACTCGTCGTGTCGGCGCTTGCGGGCCCGGCGGCGGTCAGGGAGGTGGCCGCCGCCAGGCCGGCGGTCAGGGCGGCGAGTACGGTTCTCAGGCGCATGCCCGTCACCGTAGGCCGGGCGGGTGTCCTGCGCGAGACCGGCTCGTGAACCGGCTTTCGCGGGTCAGCCCTGCGGCGGCACCGGGACCAGGGCCTCGCTGGGCCGGCTGGTCGGGGCGTAGAGCGCGGTCGCGGAGGTGGTCGGCACGAGGTCCTTGTGGATGACCTTGGCGACGTTCTGGATGGTCGTGACGCCGTAGTCCATGGTGCTGTTGTCCTGCGTCAGCACCGAGATCATGTAGTCGTGGCCGGCGCCGTTGAAGGTGCCGAGGCTGTGCACCCGCCAGCCGTGCGTGGCGCGCTGCAGCCAGCCGTTCTTGACGTGCACGGAGACCGTGGACGGCGCGCCCGCCGGGGTGCCCCAGCGCTGCGCGGAGATGACCTCGCCCATCAGCTTCAGGATGTAGGCGCGGGAGTTGTCGCTCAGCACGCTGTTCTTCGCGGTGACGAGCTTGAGCAGCTTCTGCTCGTCGGTGACGTTCTCCTGGGTCAGTCCCCAGTAGCCGTTCGCTCCGGGCACGGTCTTCGTCATCCCGGCGGCGGCGAGGAAGCCCTTGATCTTGGTGAGGCCGAGCTGCTTCCACAGCGCGGTCGTCGCGTCGTTGTCCGACCGGGTGATCATGGCCCTGGTGAGCGTGACCTCACGGTCGGTCAGATGGCGGTTGTGCTTCTTGGCGTCCCACAGCAGCGTGGCGAGCACGGTGACCTTGACGGTGCTGGCCGAGTCGTAGGAGCTGGTGGCGCGCAGGGTGCAGGTGGTGCTGGTACTGCGGTCGTACAGGCCCAGCGCCACGGTGCTTCTGCGGTTGGTGAGGGCGGCCGTGATGTCCTTCTGCAGCTTGGCGGCAAGGCCCGCCTTGGCGGACGTACAGCTGACGGTGGGCGTGGCCGCGGCGGCGGGGGTGACGGCGGTGACGGCGGTGACCGCCGGTATGAGCAGGGCGGCGGCAAGCGTGCCGGCACGCCTTGATGTCCGGGGATTCATGCACCAGTTGACGCACCAGACTGGCCGAAAGTTGTACGCCTGTTCCGGCGGAGGGAGTTCGAGAGGCCCGGCACGTGGCAATGATTCGCTCATGCCGGAGAAGAAGGAAAGCGGATACGTACGGTCGGGGCGGCTGTTCGCGGCGCTGACGGTGCTGCGGTTCGCCGCCGGGGAGGACAACGAGCTGCTCACCCCGGACGGTTACGCCCGGAAACACCACCCACAAGGACGCATGGACGAGGTGAACGGGGACTTGTACAGGATCCTGACGAAGGCTCGCAAACGGGGCGGTGAGCACTGGAAAGTCGCAGCCGCAGCACTCCGGTCGATACCGGACTTCCTGGAAGAGGGAATCGTGCCGCCAGGCCCCATGGCCAACCGGGCACTGGTCGAGCACAAGGCGGGCTACGACGCTCAGATCGCCGTATTCCGCGACAGGTTCTCCCAGCTCCTTGCCTGACTCTCACCGACCCACAGCTTCCCCCCAGGTGCACCACAGCGCGCGCCCATCGCCGCTCTGCATGGTGCAGTGGTGACATCCGCCACCCATCCCCTCCCCCACACGACGACCGCTACCCCGCCTCCGGCGGCGCCGGACACCGTACCGCCGGAGCGCGCGCCCCGCTGGTCACCGCCCGCGCTGCTCGCGATCCTGCTGCTGGCCGCGGTGCTGTACACCTGGAATCTCTCCGGCTCCGGCCTCAACAGCTTCTACAGCGCGGCCATCTACAGCGGCACACAGAGCTGGAAGGCGTGGTTCTTCGGCTCGCTCGACGCCGGGAACTTCCTCACCGTCGACAAACCGCCGTTCGCCAACATGGTCATGAGCCTGTCGTGCCGGATCTTCGGCTTCGGCACCTGGCAGATGATGCTGCCGGAGGTCGCGGCCGGGCTCGCCACGATCTGGATCCTGCACTCGTCCGTGAAGCGGGCGTTCGGCCATGCGGCGGCCGCGGTGGCCGCCCTGGTCCTCGCGCTGACCCCGATCACGGTCGCCATCAACCGGGACAACAACCCCGACACGATCCTCGTCCTGCTGATGGTCGGCGGCGCGGCGCCGGCCCTGCGCGCGGTGACGAACGGCCGGCTGCTGCCGCTGCTCGGCTCAGCGGTGTGCTTCGGCCTCGCCTTCAACACGAAGATGCTGGCGGGGTACATCGCGGTGCCCGCCGTCTGCGCGGTCTACCTGCTCGCGGCACGCCCGAAGCTCGTGCAGCGGATGGTGAACCTGCTGATCGCGGGCCTGGTCCTGGCGGTCTCCAGCTTCTGGTGGGCGATCGCCGTGTCCCTGGTCCCCGCCTCCGAGCGGCCGTACATCGGCGGATCCACGGACGGCACCGCCTGGAACCTGATCACGGGCTACAACGGCCTCGGCCGGATCTTCGGCGGCGAGGGCAACGGCGGGGGCGGGGGCGGCGGAGGCGGCTTCTCCGGCTCGGCGGGTCTCGGCCGGATGTTCAACGACATCCTCGGCGGCCAGATCTCCTGGCTGCTCCCCTTCTCCGCCGTGGCGTTGGCCGCCGGCCTGATCCTGTGCGGCCGCGCCCCGCGCACCGACCTCACCCGGGCCGCGCTCATCCTCTGGGGCGGCTGGACGGTCCTGCACTACGTCACCTTCGCGACCGCCGAGGGCACGATGCACCCGTACTACACGACCGCCCTGGCTCCCGGCATCGCGGCGCTGTGCGGAGGCGGCGGCGTCATGCTGCTGCGCGCGTTCCGCACCGACAAGCGCTGGACGTGGGTGCTGCCGGCGGGCCTCGCCGTAACGGCCGCCTGGTCGATCGTGCTGCTGCGCCGGGCGTCCGGCTGGCACACCTGGCTGTGGCCGACCGTCGGTGTGGTCATGGCGGCGGCGATCGCCGGCCTGCTGGTCCTCCGCTCCGGGGGCCGGGTACGGCTGCTGGCGGCCTCTGTCGCGGCGGCGGTGGTCGCGGCGCTCGCGGGCCCGGCGGCGTACGCCTGGTCGGTGCCGTCCGGTTCGGTTGGCGGCATGGGCGGGACGAACCCGACGGCCGGCCCCTCGACGGGCGGCGGCTTCGGCGGCGGCCCTGGCGGGGGCGGCTTCCCCGGCGGTGAGCTGCCGCGCCAGAACGACGCCCAGGGCGGCGGGAACGCCGAGGCGGGCGGCGGCATGCCCGGCGGCGGAACCGCGCCCGGCGGATCGGCGAGCGGCGCGCCCGGTGGCGCCCCCGGCGGGGAGATGCCGGGCGGCGGACAGGCCGGTGGCTTCCCGGGCGGCGGCCAGAACGGTGAACTCCCCGGCGGCCAGGGCACATCGGGCGGTACGACGGCCCCGGGCGGCACCGGCGCCCCGAACGGCGGCTCGGGAAGCACGAGCGGCCGTATGGGAGCGGGCATGCGCGGCGGCATGATGGGCGGCGGCTCCGGAGGCGCGAACAGCGAACTGATCGCGTACCTGAAGAAGCACCGGGACGGCGCCACCTGGCTGCTCGCGGTCTCCAACTCGCAGAGCGCGGCCCAGATCGAGCTGAGCGCGAGGGTACCGGTCATCTCCATGTGGGGCTTCACCGGCACGGACAAGGCGATGACCGTCGCCAGGCTCGAAGAGCTGGTGAAGAAGGGCGAACTGCACTACATCCAGCTCGGCGGCGGCATGATGGGCGGCGGCCCCGGAGGCGCCACCAACAGCGTGTCGTCCCAGGTGACGGCCTGGGTGAAGAAGCACGGGACGAAGGTGAAGGAGAGCGCGTACAGCAAGACTTCGAGCTCTTCCTCCACCACCGACCAGTCCACGATCTACCGCCTGGACCCGTCGGACGCCAGCTGAGCCGCACGCCCACCCAGCGCGCCAAGGGCCTCGACGACCTTTGGCGCGCTGCGCCGTCGACGCCAACGGCGACGATTGGCAGATCCGTTCCACCCCAGCCGCTCGGTCACCTGCACTTTCACCTGACGCCCCTGGCACAAGCCTGCCAATCACGGCGTCCCGTACCTGCTCGGCAAGCGGGTGTCGCCAGAAGTACTCCTTCTCCGCCTGCCGCGCACGCCCGACGGGCCTGGGGTACTCGTCTGGGAGAACTCCGACCAGGCGGTGTCCCTTCGGGCAGGTCTTCGTCAGTGACGGACGAGCCCGGGCGGCGCCGCGCGCTCACTGGCCCAGGTGCGTCGGTGCGAACATTCGCAGCACCGCCGGGAGGACGACCACTGAGGGGCCCGGGGCCGCCAGCGCCTTCGCCAGGTCCTCTTCCAGGGTGTCCGGGGTCGTGCGGACCCCGGGCACGCCGAAGGACTCCGCCAGGGCCACGTAGTCCGGGCGGGTCAGTTCCGTCGCCGTCGCCTGGCCGAAGGTGTCCGTCATGTACTCGCGCAGGATGCCGTAGCCGCCGTCGTCGACGATCAGCCAGGTGACGGGGAGGTCGTACTGCCTGGCCGTCGCCAGCTCGGCGATGGAGTACAGGGCTCCGCCGTCGCCCGAGACGGCAAGGACCGGGCGCGTCGGGTCCGCCGCCGCCGCCCCCAGTGCCGCCGGGAAGCCGTAGCCGAGGCCGCCGGCGCCCTGCGCGGAGTGCATGAGGTTCGTGCCCCGGGGGTCGAAGGCCGACCACGCCCAGTACGCCAGGATCGTCATGTCCCAGAAGGACGGGGAGCCTGCGGGCAGGGCCCGGCGAACGGAGCCCAACACCTCCTGCTCCAGGGTGAGTTCCTGAGACGCGATGCGCTCACCGACTCGGCGCAGCAGCTCCCGCACCCGCACCGGCGCCGACTCGTCCGTCCGCTCCTGAACCGTCTCCAGCAGGGCCTGCAAGGCAAGTCGGGCGTCCGCGTGGATGCCGAGGGCCGGGTGGTTGGACTCCAGCTTGCCGAGGTCGGCCTCGATCTGGATCACTCGGCCGCGAGGCTTGAACGTGTGGTAGTTCGAGGAGAGTTCGCCCAGACCCGAGCCGACCACCAGCAGAACGTCCGCGTCCTCCAGGAAGTCCGTCGTGTGCCGGTCCTCCAGCCAGGACTGCATCGACAGCGGGTGCTCCCACGGGAACGCGCCCTTGCCGCCGAACGTCGTCACCACCGGCGCCTGAAGCTTCTCGGCCAGCCCCCTCAGCTTTCCCGACGCGTCCGACCGTACGACCCCACCGCCCGCGATGATCGCCGGGCGCTCGGCCCGCGACAGCAAGTCGGCCGCCACCGCCGTCAGTTCGGGGCGCGGGACCAGGTCCTGAGGCGTCGCGTCCGGGGCCGTCACCACCGGCAGGGCGGTCGGCGCGAGCAGCACGTCCTGCGGGATCTCCACCCACACCGGGCCGTGCGGTGCCGTCAGTGCCGACTTCCAGGCCGCCGCGATCGCGGACGGGACCTGGGACTGGGTGCGGACCGTGTGGACGGACTTGACCACACCGCGGAACGAGGCAGCCTGGTCGGGAAGTTCGTGGAGGTAGCCGTGGCGGCCGCCGCCCAGGCCGGCCGTCGGGATCTGGCTGCTGATCGCCAGCACGGGAGCCGAGGCGGCCGCCGCCTCCTGAAGCGCGGCCAGCGACGTCAGCGCGCCCGGCCCCGTCGACAGCAGCAGTGGTGCCGCCTCGCCCGTGATCCGGCCGTACGCGTCCGCCGCGAAGCCCGCGTTGTTCTCCACCCGCAGACCGACATAGGTCAGGGAAGAACGCCGTAGAGCGTCGAACATGCCCAGCGCGTGCTGGCCGGGCAGGCCGAAGACCGTCGTCGCGCCGAGCCCGGCCAGCGTCTCCACGACCAGGTCTCCGCCGTTGCGGCCGGGCGGGGGGTTCAGCGCGGCCGCCGTCTGCTGATCGGTCGGGCGGAGTACCAGGTCGTGGTCGTGAGTCACTGCTCTCGGTCCCCTAACGAGAATCAGGCGGTGCGGGCCGCCGCGATCTGGCGGCTCATGATGGTGGTCAGTTCGTAGGCCGTGTGCGAGGCCGCGACCGACGTGATCTCCGCGTGGTCGTACGCCGGCGCCACCTCGACCACGTCCGCCGAGACGAGGTTGCAGGACGCCAGGCCGCGCAGGATCTCCAGCAGCTCACGGGAGGTCATGCCGCCCGCCTCCGGCGTACCGGTGCCGGGCGCGTGGGCCGGGTCCAGGCAGTCGATGTCGATGGAGATGTACAGCGGGCGGTCGCCGATACGCTGGCGCAGCTGGTCGGCCACCTCGTCGGCGCCCCGGCGGTAGATGTCGGCGGACGTGACGATGCCGAAGCCCATCTTCTCGTCGTCGGTGAGGTCCTGCTTGCCGTACAGCGGGCCGCGGGTGCCGACGTGGGAGAGGGCGGAGGTGTCGAGGATGCCCTCCTCCACCGCGCGGCGGAACGGGGTGCCGTGGGTGTACTCGGCGCCGAAGTAGGTGTCCCAGGTGTCCAGGTGGGCGTCGAAGTGCAGCAGGGCGACCGGGCCGTGCTTCTTCGCCACGGACCTCAGCAGGGGCAGGGCGATGGTGTGGTCGCCGCCCAGGGTCATCAGGCGGGCGCCGGTGCCGAGCAGCTCGTCCGCCGCGGCCTCGATCGTCTCGACGGCCTCGTTGATGTTGAACGGGTTCACGGCGATGTCGCCGCCGTCGGCGACCTGGGCCAGGGCGAAGGGGGACGCGTCCTGCGCGGGGTTGTACGGGCGCAGCAGCCGGGACGCCTCGCGGATGGCGTTGCCGCCGAAGCGGGCGCCCGGCCGGTACGAGACGCCGGAGTCGAACGGCACGCCCACCACGGCGACGTCGGCGGTGCCGACCTCGTCCAGGCGGGGCAGCCGGGCGAAGGTGGCGGGGCCGGCGTACCGCGGGATGCGGGAGGAGTCGACGGGGCCGCGGGGCGTCTCGTTCCTGCTCATGGTCAAATGCCTTCTTTCTTGCGCTTCGTCGCGCATGTACTGCTTTCCCTATGACTCTACTGGTGAGCCGGGACCGGTTCGGACGCGAGTTCGGGGGTACGGCCGGCGAGGCGCTCGCGCCAGGTGGCGAGAACCGTCTCGTCGGTGGGCTTCGTCGCCAGGGAGACGAGGAGGTAGGCGGCGAGGGAGGCGAGCAGGCCGTAGTAGACGGGCTCGTTGGCCAGGATGCCGTAGCCCGCCATCAGGCCGATGACCGCGAGGCCGCCGACGATCACGGAAGCCAGCGCGCCCTGCACCGTGCCGCGCTTCCACAGCAGGCCGCCGAGGATCGGTACGAGCAGGCCGCCGACGAGGAGGTTGTAGGCGACGGTCAGCGCCTCGACCACGTTGTTCAGCGCGATCGCGGTGCCGATCACCGCCACACCCATGATCAGGATGAAGGCGCGGTTGCCCTTGACCTCGTCGTGTTCCTCGCCGTCCCGCCGTACGGCGCCCTTCAGCCGCGACCAGATGTCGTTGTTGGCGACCGTGGCGCAGGCGATCAGGGCGCCGGAGGAGGTGGACATGACGGCGGCGAGGGCGGCGGCCAGGACCAGGCCGCGCACGCCGACGGGGAGTTCGTCCTTGACGATGGTGGCGAAGGCGTCGTCGGGGCTGCCGAGCTTGGGGTAGAGCACCTTGGCGGCCGTGCCGATCACCGCGCCGGCGAGGGCGTAGGCCAGACAGTAGGTTCCGGCCACCGTGCCGCCCCACTTGGCGGTCCGGTCGCTGCGGGCAGTGAACACGCGCTGCCATATGTCCTGGCCGATCAGCATGCCGAACGTGTAGATCAGGACATAGGTGAAGATCGTCTGGCCGCCGATGCCCAGCGGGTCGAAGTACGAGGTCGGCAGCTTGGCCTTCATCTCGGAGAAGCCGCCCGCCTTGACGACCGCGATCGGCAGGAGCAGGAGCAGCACGCCGATGGTCTTCACCACGAACTGGACCATGTCGGTCAGCGTGATGGACCACATGCCGCCGAGGGTGGAGTAGGCGACGACGATCGAGCCGCCGAGGATGATCGCAACGGTCCGGTTCATGTCGAACAGGACGTCGAAGATCGTGGCGTAGGCGATGGTCGAGGTGACGGCCAGCATGAGGGTGTACGCCCACATGACCACGCCGGAGATGACGCCGGCCCGTCCGCCGTAGCGCAGGTCCAGCATCTCGGAGACGGTGTAGACCTTCAGGCGGGCGATGCGGGCGGAGAAGAACACGGACAGGGCGAGCAGGCCGAGGCCGATGGTGAAGACCATCCACGCGCCGGAGAGGCCGTACTGGTAGCCGAGGCCCACGCCACCGATGGTGGAGGCGCCGCCGAGGACGATCGCCGCCATGGTGCCGGAGTACATGGCAGGACCCAGGCGGCGGCCCGCCACCAGGAACTCGCTCTTCGATTTGGCGCGGCGCATGCCCCACCAGCCCATCGCCAGCATGCCGGCGAGATAGACGACGATCACTGTGTAGTCGACGGCCATGGGGCCCTCCTTCGCGCACATTCCGGTGGCGTGTCGTGCAGATGCGGTGGGGACGAGCCGGCAACAGATCGCGGGGACATCCGCCCGTACCCGCGGCTGCCGGTCTGCCTTGACACTAGGTGGCCGGAAAGCGACTGCGAAGTGTACGTTCCATCCATATGGACGCGGTCGGATGGAGGGAACGCACACCATGTCGGAAACGACTGCCCCGGTGACCCCGGCCGTCCCGCCGACCCCACCGGTACCGCTCTCCGCCCTGCTGGCCCGTGAGGATCTCGCCCTGCGCCAGATCGCGGGCCCGTCCGGTCCGTCGATCGTGATCCACTGGGCGCACACCTCGGAGATGGCCGACCCGTACCCGTATCTGCTGGGCGGCGAGCTGCTGCTCACGGCCGGGGTGCACATCCCGGAGGCGGCCGGTTCGGGCACCTACTTCGACGACTACGTCTCCCGGATCGTCGCGGCGGGCGGCGCGGCCCTCGGCTTCGGCCTGGCCCCGGTGCACGACACGGTCCCGCGCGCGCTGGTCGCGGCGTGCGACCACTACGGCCTGCCCCTCCTGGAGGTGCCGCCGCGGACCACCTTCTCCGGGGTGGCCCGCGCGGTGTGGCAGCTGATGGCCCAGGCCCGGCTGGCCGAACTCCGCCGGGTCACGGAGGCCCAGCAGAGCCTCGCCGCGGCGGCCTCCCGCCCCGATCCGGTCCCCTCGGTACTGCGCCAGCTGGCCCAGCGACTGACCGGGCACGCGCTGCTGTACGGCCCCGACGGCAACGAGATCGCGGCGGCGGGCCGGAGACCGGCGGAGGGGGTGCGGGGGGCGCTCGCGGAGCTGTCGGGCGTGGTGCGGCCCACCGGGCGTACGGCGCCCAGGGCCACCTCCGCCACCGACACCGTCGGCGACACCCACCTGGCCGTCTACGCCCTCGGTGCCGGGGAGGGGTTCGTGCTGGGGGTGGCCACCGCCCGGCGCGACCCCGGCGATCACACCATCGCCTCCGTCGCCGCCGTACTGCTGTCCCTGCTGACCGGTGAGCACCACAGCGGCGCCGGTGCCGGGCGTTCCTCCGCTCTCGTACGGCTGCTGCTCGGCTCCCCGCCCGAGGAGGTGGCCCCGCTGCTCGGCGCGGGAAAGTGGCTGGTCGTGCACGCCCGGCCGGAGACCCAGGTGCCCGATGCCGTCGCCGCGTCCGCGCTCGGGGCCGCACTGGGGTCGCCGCTGGTCGATCTCGGGCGGGATGTCGTACGGGTGCTGGTGCCGGGCGGGCGGGTGCCGGAGCCGCAGCAGGGGTGGACGATCGGGGTGAGCGCGGCCGTGGACCCGCGGGAGTGGGCGGCGGCCGACGCTCAGGCGGGGCGTGCGCTCGCGCGGGCCCGGGCCACCCGCGCTCCGCTGGTCCGGCACGGCGCCCGGCCGGGCCTTGAGGATCTGGTGCCGCGGGCGGACGCCGAGGCGCACGCCCGGGCGCTGCTCGCCCCGCTCGCCGGCCGGCCCGAGCTCGCCGAGACCCTGCGCAACTGGCTGGCACTGCACGGCAGTTGGGACCGCACGGCGGTGGCGCTGGAGGTGCACCGCAACACCGTGCGGCAGCGCATCGCCCGCTGCGCCGCCCTGCTGGACACCGA
Organism: Streptomyces sp. NPDC031426; assembly: GCF_055581585.1. Classification (NCBI taxonomy): domain Bacteria; kingdom Bacillati; phylum Actinomycetota; class Actinomycetes; order Kitasatosporales; family Streptomycetaceae; genus Streptomyces; species Streptomyces sp. NPDC031426. The sequence goes on along the minus strand of NZ_JBVIJE010000021.1, from coordinate 35,095 downwards.
CCTGGACGACCCGGACGTCCGCATGGAGTTGTGGTTCGCGCTGCGGCGCGGCTGACAATTCCCTTTGCTCGAAAGCCCGGGGTGCCGGGCGGCGGCACGCATGTCTGCTCCCTGAGCTCAAGTGAACGAAAGTACGAGCCAGTCGGCCCCGAGATCGGATAGGGGACGATCACGACGGGTGCGGGGCGGCGACGGGGAGGAGCGCTGCCGCACAATGGAGGCATGCCGATACCCGGGACACCCAGCCGCGCCCAGCTCGTCGACCACCTGGTGAGGACCCGTATCGCGGGGGACGTCGCCACACCCCGCGAGAACAACCTCTCCCACTACCGTCAGCTCGCCAACGGTGTCCGTAACTTCTGGCTCGGCCTGGAGCTGGGCGACCGCTGGACGGACGAGCAGGACGTGCTCGCGGTGATGGCCGAGCGGGTCGGCGTCAACGACGATCCCGAGTACCGGTACGGGCAGGACACGATCGACCCCGAGCTGACCGTGGACGCGCTGGAGCGGATGGCGGCGCGGCTGCGCAAGGCGGCCGAGGGGCGCCAGCGGGTGCTGTTCGCCACCGGGCATCCGGGCGGGCTGCTGGACGTGCACCGGGCCACGGCCGCCGCGCTGCGCGCCGCCGGCTGCGAGATCGTGGTCATCCCGGACGGGCTGCAGACGGACGAGGGGTACGTCATGCAGTTCGCGGACGTGGCGGTGCTGGAGCACGGGGCGACGCTGTGGCACACCCACTCCGGGGAGCCGATGCGGGCCATTCTGACCGGACTTGAGCGCGAGGGACGCCCGCTGCCGGACCTGGTCGTCGCCGACCACGGGTGGGCCGGGTACGCGGGGCAGCACGGCCTGGACTCGATGGGATACGCGGACTGCAACGACCCGGCGCTGTTCCTCGCCGAGTCCGAGGGCACCCTCCAGGTCGTCGTACCGCTGGACGACCATGTCGTCAGCCCCCGTTACTACGACCCACTGACGGCGTACCTGCTGGCGGAGGCGGGACTTTCCTGACCTCCCGCGCTCCCGGCACGGCACTGTGCGGCCCCGCGAGCGGAGCCGCACAGTGTGGCGCGATGGGCGCCGCGGGTCAGTTACCGCCCGCCGCCGCCCCACCCCCAGCCGCCCCCACCCCAGTTGCCGCCACCCCAGTTGCCCCAGCCCCAGTTGCCGCCACCCCAGTTACCCCAGCCCCAGTTACCCCGGCCCCAACCGCCGCCCCAGCCCCAGCCGCCACGGCCGTGGCGGTGGTGGCGGTGGTGCCAACCGCCGCAACCGCAGTCGACGACCCGGCTGTGGACAGTGAGGCTGTGCTGTGCGGGGGCCGCCGAGGCGGTGCCCGCCGTGCCGATCGCGGCTCCGCCCGCCAGCAGGAAGCCTGCAGTGGACATGACGACATACCGCTTCACGCGCTGTGCTCGCATGGGAAGTTACCCTTCTGTCTCCATCATCTCCCGTGCCTCCGTGGGGAAGACGCGGTGTGGATGGCCGGCGCCGTGCTCACTGATCGGTGAAGGCACGGCGCGCTCTTCAGGTGTCACCGCAGCGGATTCACTGTGTGGCCGTCGCCGCCGACGTCTGCCCTTCCGGGAATCCGGAAGCCGTCGGCCGGTTACGCCATGTGCTGCGGCTGTCACTCATAGAGATTAGTACCGCACCCGTCACTCGGCACCTCGAGGCAACTTCAGTCACGCGGGACGCGGACCACACCCTCCTGGATGACGGTGATGGCGAGCTGTCCGTCCTGTGTGTAGATACGCGCCTGGCCGAGGCCGCGGCCGCCGTGCGCGGAGGGCGACTCCTGGTCGTAGAGCAGCCAGTCGTCGGCGCGGAAGGGGCGGTGGAACCACATGGCGTGGTCCAGGGAGGCGCCCACGACGTCCCCGACCGCCCAGCCGCCCCTGCCGTGCGCGAGCAGCACGGAGTCGAGGAGGGTCATGTCGGAGACGTAGGTGGCGAGGACGACGTGCAGCAACGGTTCGTCAAAAGCAGAGTCCAGCTTGCCGTTGGTACGGAACCACACCTGCGAGTGGGGCTCGCGCGGCGCGCCGAACTGCCCGTACGGCGGCTCCTCCACGTACCTGAGGTCGATCGCCTCGCGGGCTTCGATGAACTTCTCGACGACCTCGGGGGCGAGGTGGCCGTAGCCGCGCAGCCGCTCCTGCGAGGTGGGCAGGGTCGCCGGGTCGGGCGAGGCGGGCATGGGCGCCTGGTGCTCCAGACCCTCCTCCTGCACCTGGAAGGACGCGGACAGGTGGAAGATCGGCTTCCCGTGCTGGACGGCGACCACGCGACGGGTGGTGAAGGACCGGCCGTCGCGGATGCGGTCCACGGTGTAGACGATCGGCGCGCCGGGGTCGCCCGGGCGCAGGAAGTAGGCGTGGAGCGAGTGGGCGGGGCGGTCCGCGGGGACCGTACGCCCCGCGGCGACCAGCGCCTGCGCCGCGACCTGCCCGCCGAAGACGCGGGGTACGACGGCGGAGCGGGACTGGCCGCGGAATATGTTCTCCTCGATCTGCTCAAGGTCGAGCAGATCGAGGAGATCCTGGAGTGCCTGGCTCATGGCATCTAGTTGTACAGGCCAGTGATTGCGGCGACGACAGGTCCGCCTTACAGGCCCATGTCCTTCGCGATGATCGTCTTCATGATCTCGCTGGTGCCGCCGTAGATGCGGTTGACACGGTTGTCCGCGTACAGGCGGGCGATCGGGTACTCGTTCATGTAGCCGTAGCCGCCGTGCAGTTGGAGGCAGCGGTCGATCACGCGGTGGGCGACCTCGGTACAGAACAGCTTGGCGGAGGCGGCCTCGGCGGGGGTCAGCTCGCCGGCGTCCAGGGCCTCCGTCGCGCGGTCGGCGACGGCCTCGGCGGCGTCGACCTCGGCCTGGCAGGCGGCCAGCTCGAACTTGGTGTTCTGGAAGTGGGCGACCGGCTTGCCGAAGACGGTGCGCTCCTGGACGTACTGCTTGGCGAACCGGACGGCGGCCTTGGCCTGCGCGTAGGCGCCGAAGGCGATGCCCCAGCGCTCGGAGGCGAGGTTGTGGCCGAGGTAGTAGAAGCCCTTGTTCTCCTCGCCGAGGAGGTCCTCGACCGGCACCTTGACATCGACGAAGGCCAACTCGGCGGTGTCGGAGGTCTTCAGGCCCAGCTTGTCGAGCTTGCGGCCGACGGAGTAGCCCTCGGACTTGGTGTCCACGGCGAACAGGGAGATGCCGTGGCGGCGGTCCTCGGCGGTGGGCGCGGAGGTGCGGGCGCACACGATCACGCGGTCGGCGTGGACGCCGCCGGTGATGAAGGTCTTCGCGCCATTGAGGATGTAGTGCGTGCCGTCCTCGGAGAGCTTGGCGGTGGACTTCATGCCCGCGAGGTCGGAGCCGGTGCCCGGCTCCGTCATCGCGATGGCCCACATCTCCTCGCCGGTGACGAACTTCGGCAGGTAGCGCTTCTTCTGCTCGTCGGTGGCGAGCATCTTGATGTACGGCAGGGCGAGCAGCACGTGCACACCGGAACCGCCGAACTGGACGCCCGCGCGCGCGGTCTCCTCGTACAGGACGGCCTCGAACTTGTGGCTGTCCAGACCCGCGCCGCCGAACTCCTCGGGCACGTTGATGCCGAAGATGCCCAGCTCACCGAGCTTGTAGTAGAAGTCCCGCGGCGCCTGGCCGGCGGCGAACCACTCGTCGTAGACCGGCACGACCTCGGCCTCGATGAAGGCGCGCAGGGTCTCCCGGAACGCCTCGTGATCCTCGTTGAACACCGTACGGCGCACGCCGCCCACCTCCAGGTACCTGTCTAAGCGCTTGCTCAGACTCGAAGATACCGGCGAGTACGACGACGCGTCCAGGGTGACCTTGGCCACGGCCCCGGTCAGTCGCCCTTCCCGTACCGGCGGAACTCGGAGGTCTTCACCCTCCAGGGGCCGAACGCAACCGAGTCCCCGAAGATGTACGGCTCCGTGTGGGCGTAACGGCCCTTGACCGGGTCGGAGTGGACCTCGACGGTGCCGGTGCACGGGTCGACGATCATGTAGTGGGCGATCCCCATGGCCGGGTAGTCATCGAGCTTCTCACCGAAGCCGGGATGCGGGTTCGGCGAGAGAACCTCGACCACCGCGAGCACCTGCGCCGCGTCGACGGCGAACCCCTCCTCGTCCAGGAGGGCCTCGGGGATCACGACGACGTCCGGCCGACGCATACGGCCCATCGCCGGATACTCGATCTCAGGGCCGTTCACGCAGACGCAGCCCCGGATGAGTGGCCCGGACCTGCTGGTCGAGCTGGTCGCGAACGCGGCGCAGCAGACCGTGTCGGCGCAGCGACGGCCATCTCATGGCCGGCAGCGGACCGGACGGTCCGATCTCGACACTCCAGGATCCTTCGAGTCGCTCGGACCAGGCATCCAGCTCCTCGGCGATCGCGCGCACCTTCGCGTACTCCACGCCCGGAGGGTAGTGAGCAGCCGCAGGCTGCCGCGTCACCCCTCCCCCGCCGCCGCGAACGCCCCCCGCGCCATCCGGTGCAGCAGGGCCGCCGTGGCCCCCCGGCCAGGGAGCGTGCCCGCGCGGCCCAGGTGCGGGGTGGAGTTCAGCAGGCCGAAGACCGAGTGAACGGCCGAGCGGGCCGACGGCTCGGACAGCCCCGGGTAGACCTCGCGGACCACCTCCACCCACAGCTCGACGTACTGCCGCTGGAGCTGGCGCACCAGCTTGCGGTCGCTGTCGCGGAGGCGGTCCAGCTCGCGGTCGTGCAGGGTGATGAGGGGACGGTCGTCCAGGGCGAAGTCGATGTGGCCCTCGATGAGGGAGTCCAGGACCGCCGTGGGCCGGCTGTCCCCGTCGGCCTCAGCCAGGCGGCGCTTGGCGCCCGTCAGCAGCTGGCCGCTGATGCCGACCAGCAGCTCGGCGAGCATCGCGTCCTTGCCCGGGAAGTGCCGGTACAGGCCGGGGCCGCTGATGCCCACCGCGGCGCCTATCTCGTCGACGCCGACGCCGTGGAAACCGCGCTCGGCGAAGAGCCGGGCGGCCTCCTTGAGGATCTGCTGGCGGCGGGTCGGGGCGTCGGTTCTGGTGACCATGCAGGCAATTCTAGACAGCGAGGTTAGCGGTCGTTAACCTGAAGGAAATGGTTAACGCTCATTAACAGCGGATCACGGGTTCGATCACCGGGTGAGGGGACCGCAGGATGCACGAGGCACCGGAGCTGACGACCGCGGCAGATCCCGCGTCGGAGGCCTGGCGGGCCAATGAACAGGCTCATCTCGCACTCGTCGAGGAGCTGCGCGGCAAGCTGGCCGCGGCGGCCCTCGGCGGCGGCGAGAAGGCACGCGCCCGGCACACCGCGCGGGGCAAGCTGCTGCCGAGGGACAGGGTGGACACGCTGCTCGATGCGGGGTCGCCGTTCCTGGAGCTGGCGCCCCTCGCGGCCGACGGGATGTACGACGGGCAGGCCCCGGCCGCCGGGGTGATCGCCGGGATCGGGCGGGTCAGCGGGCGCGAGTGTGTGATCGTCGCCAATGACGCCACGGTGAAGGGTGGGACGTACTACCCGATGACCGTGAAGAAGCACCTGCGCGCCCAGGAGATCGCCCTCGACAACCGCCTGCCCTGCGTCTACCTCGTGGACTCGGGCGGTGCCTTCCTGCCGATGCAGGACGAGGTGTTCCCGGACCGGGACCACTTCGGGCGGATCTTCTACAACCAGGCCCGGATGTCCGGCGCCGGGATCCCGCAGATCGCGGCCGTGCTCGGCTCCTGCACGGCCGGTGGCGCCTACGTCCCGGCCATGAGCGACGAGGCCGTGATCGTCCGCAATCAGGGGACGATCTTCCTCGGCGGGCCGCCCCTGGTGAAGGCCGCCACCGGCGAGGTCGTCACGGCGGAGGAGCTGGGCGGCGGCGAGGTGCACTCCCGGATCTCCGGGGTCACCGACCACCTCGCCGAGGACGACGCGCACGCCCTCAGGATCGTGCGGAACATCGTCGCCACGCTCCCGGCCCGGCAGACCCTGCCCTGGGAGGTCCGGCCGGCGGCAGAGCCCAAGGTGGACCCGTACGGGCTGTACGGCGCCGTCCCGGTCGACTCCCGTACCCCCTACGACGTACGCGAGATCATCGCCCGTATCACCGACGGCTCCCGTTTCGCCGAGTTCAAGAGCGAGTTCGGGCAGACCCTCGTCACCGGTTTCGCGCAGATCCACGGCCACCCGGTCGGGATCGTCGCCAACAACGGCATCCTCTTCTCCGAGTCCGCCCAGAAGGGCGCGCACTTCATCGAGCTGTGCGACCAGCGCGGGATCCCGCTGGTGTTCCTGCAGAACATCTCCGGGTTCATGGTCGGCAGGGACTACGAGGCGGGCGGAATCGCCAAGCACGGCGCCAAGATGGTGACGGCGGTGGCGTGCACGCGCGTGCCGAAGCTGACGGTGGTGGTCGGCGGGTCGTACGGCGCGGGCAACTACTCGATGTGCGGCCGGGCCTACTCCCCCCGCTTCCTGTGGATGTGGCCCAACGCCAAGATCTCCGTGATGGGCGGCGAGCAGGCCGCCAGCGTCCTCGCCACGGTCAAGCGCGACCAGCTGGAGGCCCGGGGAGAGGCCTGGGCCGCCGAGGACGAGGAGGCCTTCAAGGCGCCGATCCGCGCGCAGTACGAGCGCCAGGGCAACGCCTACTACGCCACCGCCCGCCTCTGGGACGACGGCGTGATCGACCCGCTGGAGACCCGTCAGGTGCTGGGACTCGCCCTGACGGCCTGCGCCAACGCGCCTCTGGGAGACCCCCAGTTCGGCGTCTTCCGGATGTGAGGAGGGGAACCGTGTTCGACACAGTGCTGGTCGCCAACCGGGGCGAGATCGCCGTACGCGTCATCCGTACGCTCCGCTCGCTGGGCGTGCGCTCGGTGGCGGTCTTCTCCGACGCCGACGCCGACGCGCGGCATGTCCGGGAGGCCGACACGGCGGTACGGATCGGGCCCGCGCCGGCGGCCGAGAGTTATCTGTCCGTCGACCGCCTGCTGGACGCCGCCGCCCGCACCGGCGCGCAGGCCGTCCACCCCGGGTACGGCTTCCTCGCCGAGAACGCGGGCTTCGCGCGTGCCTGCGAGGAGGCGGGGCTGGTCTTCATCGGTCCGCCGGCGGACGCGATCGCGCTCATGGGCGACAAGATCCGCGCCAAGGAGACGGTGCAGGCGGCCGGGGTGCCGGTGGTGCCGGGTGGCCGTGACCCCGAACTGGCCGAGGCGGCCCACGCGCTGGGCGCGCCCGTGCTGCTCAAGCCCTCCGCCGGCGGTGGCGGCAAGGGCATGCGGCTGGTGCGGGACATGACCGTGCTGGAGGAGGAGATCGCCGCCGCCCGCCGCGAGGCCCGCGCCTCCTTCGGCGACGACACCCTGCTGGTGGAGCGGTGGGTCGACCGGCCCCGGCACATCGAGATCCAGGTGCTGGCCGACGGGCACGGGAACGTCGTCCACCTCGGCGAGCGCGAGTGCTCGCTGCAACGGCGCCACCAGAAGATCATCGAGGAGGCGCCCTCGGTCCTGCTGGACGAGCGGACGCGTGCGTCGATGGGCGAGGCGGCCGTACAGGCGGCCCGCAGCTGCGGGTACCGGGGCGCGGGCACGGTGGAGTTCATCGTGCCGGGCGGGGACCCGTCCTCGTACTACTTCATGGAGATGAACACCCGCCTCCAGGTGGAGCACCCGGTCACCGAGCTGATCACCGGCCTGGACCTGGTGGAGTGGCAGCTGCGGGTCGCGGCCGGGGAGAAGCTGGGCTTCACACAGGACGAGGTGACGCTGACCGGGCACGCGGTCGAGGCCCGGATCTGCGCGGAAGACCCCGCGCGCGGCTTCCTGCCCTCCGGCGGCACCGTCCTGCTGCTGAACGAGCCGCAGGGCGACGGCGTCCGCACCGACTCCGGGCTCAGCGAGGGCACCGAGGTGGGCAGCCTGTACGACCCGATGCTGTCCAAGGTGATCGCCCACGGCCCCGACCGGGAGACCGCGCTGCGGAAGCTGCGGGCGGCCCTGGCGGAGACGGTCACGCTGGGCGTGCAGACCAACGCGGGCTTCCTGCGGCGGCTGCTGGCCCATCCGGCGGTCGTGACGGGGGACCTGGACACCGGGCTGGTGGAGCGCGTGGTGGACGAGCTGGTCACCACGGACGTGCCGGAGGAGGTGTACGAGGCGGCCGCGGCCGTACGCGCGAAGGCGCTGGAGCCCCGCACGGACGGCTGGGTCGACCCCTTCTCGGTGCCGAGCGGCTGGCGGCTCGGCGGCACCCCGAAACCGCCCGCCTTCCACCTCCGGGTGCACGACCCGGTGACGTACACCCCGCGCGGCACCTCGGCCGTCGCCGGCGCCACGGTCTCCGTCACCCTCGACGGCGTCCGGCACACCTTCCACCGGGCCGGTGAGTGGGTCGGCCGCGACGGCGACGCCTGGCAGGTGCGGGACCACGACCCGGTGGCCGCGTCCCTCAGCCGGTCCGCGCACGCGGGTGCCGACTCCCTCACCGCGCCCATGCCGGGCACGGTGACCGTGGTCAAGGTGGCCGTCGGTGACGAGGTGGCCGCCGGGCAGAGCCTGCTGGTGGTGGAGGCGATGAAGATGGAGCACGTCATCTCCGCACCGCACGCCGGCACGGTCGCCGAGCTGGACGTGACCCCGGGCACGACGGTCGCGATGGACCAGGTGCTGGCTGTGATCGCACCGCACGAGGAGGTGGCTTGATTGACGGCCGAGCAACTGCCCATGGTCGTACCGGCCTCGGACCTGCCCGCGCGGGTGCGGATCCACGAGGTCGGCGCGCGTGACGGGCTGCAGAACGAGAAGCGGACCGTGCCGACCGAGATCAAGGCGGATTTCATCCGCCGGCTCGCCGACGCGGGCCTGACGACGATCGAGGCGACGAGCTTCGTGCACCCCAAGTGGGTGCCCCAACTGGCCGATGCCGAGCAGCTGTTCCCGCTGCTCGGCGGGCTCGAAGGGGTCGAGCTGCCGGTGCTGGTGCCCAACCAGCGCGGCCTGGACCGGGCGCTGGCGCTCGGCGCCGACCGGATCGCCGTGTTCGCCAGCGCCACCGAGTCCTTCGCGAAGGCCAACCTCAACCGCACGCTGGACGAGTCGCTGGCCGTGTTCGAGCCGGTGGTGCGGCAGGCCAAGGACCGGGGCGTGCATGTGCGCGGCTATGTGTCCATGTGCTTCGGCGACCCGTGGGAGGGCGCCGTCCCGCTGCACCAGGTGGCCCGCGTCTGCACGGCCCTGCGGGACATGGGCTGCGACGAGCTGAGCCTGGGCGACACGATCGGCGTCGCCACCCCCGGCCATGTGCTCGAACTGCTCTCCCTGCTCAACGAGAAGGGCGTGCCGACGAACATGATCGGCGTGCACTTCCACGACACCTACGGCCAGGCGCTCGCCAACACCCTGGCGGCCCTCCAGCACGGCGTCACCACCGTGGACGCCTCGGCCGGCGGGCTCGGCGGCTGCCCGTACGCGAAGTCCGCCACCGGCAACCTGGCCACCGAGGACCTCGTCTGGATGCTGCACGGACTCGGCATCGAGACCGGGGTCGACCTCGGCCGTCTGACCGCCACGAGCGTGTGGATGGCCGCCCATCTGGACCGGCCCAGCCCGTCCCGTACCGTCCGCGCTCTCTCCCACAAGGACCAGTGATCAGCATGGACCACCGTCTCAGCCCCGAGCTGGAGGAACTCCGCCGTACGGTGGAGGAGTTCGCGCACGACGTCGTGGCGCCGAAGATCGGCGACTTCTACGAGCGGCACGAGTTCCCGTACGAGATCGTCCGCGAGATGGGCCGCATGGGCCTGTTCGGGCTGCCGTTCCCGGAGGAGTACGGCGGCATGGGCGGCGACTATCTGGCGCTCGGCATCGCCCTGGAGGAACTGGCCCGGGTCGACTCGTCCGTGGCGATCACCCTGGAGGCCGGGGTCTCGCTCGGCGCCATGCCCCTCCACCTGTTCGGCACGGAGGAGCAGAAGCGCGAGTGGCTGCCCCGCCTGTGCTCGGGCGAGATCCTGGGCGCCTTCGGCCTGACCGAGCCGGACGGCGGCAGCGACGCCGGGGCGACCCGCACCACGGCCCGCCTGGACCCGGACACGAACGAATGGGTGATCAACGGCACCAAGTGCTTCATCACCAACTCGGGCACGGACATCACGGGCCTGGTGACGGTGACCGCCGTGACCGGCCGCAAGCCGGACGGCAAGCCGCAGATCTCGGCGATCATCGTCCCGTCCGGCACCCCGGGCTTCACGGTGGCGGCGCCCTACTCGAAGGTCGGCTGGAACGCCTCCGACACCCGCGAGCTGTCGTTCGCCGATGTCCGGGTCCCCGCCGCCAACCTGCTCGGCGAGGAGGGCCGCGGCTACGCCCAGTTCCTGCGCATCCTGGACGAGGGCCGGATCGCCATCGCCGCGCTCGCGACCGGCCTGGCCCAGGGCTGTGTGGACGAGTCGGTGAAGTACGCCAAGGAGCGCCAGGCCTTCGGCCGGCCGATCGGCGCCAACCAGGCCATCCAGTTCAAGATCGCCGACATGGAGATGAAGGCCCACACGGCCCGCCTGGCCTGGCGTGACGCGGCCTCCCGGCTGGTCGCGGGCGAGCCCTTCAAGAAGGAGGCGGCCCTGGCCAAGCTGTACTCCTCCACCGTCGCCGTCGACAACGCCCGGGACGCCACCCAGATCCACGGCGGCTACGGCTTCATGAACGAGTACCCGGTGGCCCGCATGTGGCGCGACTCCAAGATCCTGGAGATCGGCGAGGGCACCAGCGAGGTCCAGCGGATGCTGATCGCAAGGGAGTTGGGGCTGTCGAGCTGAGATGGCTCCGCTCTCGCCGCATCAGACGAGGGCGCGGCGCAGTGCGGCGCGGACGATGCGGCGGTGGAACGGGCGCACCGGCCGAAAGTAGAGCCGGCCCAAGGCGTTGTGAAAGTGGACCACGGTGGCCAGGGTGAGAGTGGCGCCATCGGTGTGGACCGAACCGCGGAAGTCGAGGTGGCGGTCGTCCACACCGATGATCACCTCGCGCTCGGTCGCCAGCAGACACGGGAATGGCATCGATGCGCGGTGGTCGCCGCGGCGCAGACCGAACGGGCGGACGAGCGCGTCGCGCAGCCTCATCAGCCGCCGGACCCATGGGGGCAGGTCACTGAAGAGCCGCCGAGCCCACTCCTCCGGATTGGTGCTGCTGCCCGGTGGGAGGCCGACGGCAAAGGCGTCCTGGTAGTCCACACGCGGCAGTTGCGCGGCGAGGGCCGAGTCGGCGGGGAGCGGCACTTCCAGGGTGGCGTCCATGCTCCATACGCTAGCGTATGGAGCATGGCCCGCACCGAGAAAGCCCGATTCACCGCCGAGGACTGGCTCCTGGCCGCGCTCGCCGTGATGACCCGCGGCGGCGTACGAGCGGTCAGGGTCGAGTCGCTCGCCGCCGAACTCGGCGCCACCAAGGGCAGCTTCTACTGGTACTTCGCCAACCGCGACGCCGTGGTCACCGCGGCCCTGGAGCACTGGCTGCGCGAAACCACGGAGGGTGTCGCCCGGTCGCTGGCCGGCCTTCCCTCTCCCGAGGACCGGCTCCGGGCCCTGCTCGGCACCGTCTTCGCCGCACGGGACACAGCCCCGGCCACGGTTGAGCCGCTCGGCGAACGGCGCGCCGGGCAACCGTGGCACGGGCTGGAGGTGGCTCTGCAGGCGGATGTGGACTGTGCCGAGGTACGCGCCGTGCTGGCCGAGGCCGGCCGGAGGCGGCTGTCGATCCTGCACGGCCTGTTCGTGGAGTGCGGGCTCAGTGAACCCGAGGCCGTACGAACCTCGCTCTCCGGCTATGCGGCCTACCTAGGGTTCCTCCAACTACTGCGAACCGACCCGGATTTGGTCCCGTCGGGAGCGAAGCGCGAGGCCTACGTGGAGTCGCTGACGGCCCTGCTGCTGGGCCGGTGAACGGCCGACGGCCCCGTCACGGACAGCAGCGGGCGGTCACCTGCGAACGCCCGCGCGCCGGACCCAGCCGCCGGTACAGCAGAGCGAACCCCCTGTGTGCCGGTGGCAGGGTCAGGGCGGCCGAGAGCAGGGCCGCGAGCGCGAGCCCGCCGGCGTCACCGCCAGGCCCGCCAGCCCGGCCAGGCCGACACCCTCTCGACATCAAGCAAGGTTAGGCTAACCTACCTTCGAACTTGTCCGGCGGGCGTTCCGCCCCGTTCGAAAGCAGTCATGCCCATGCCCCATGCCCGTGCCTCCCACCTCACTCGCCGCGGCCTGCTCGCCGCGGGCGGCGCCCTCGGACTCGGCGCCGTGCTCGCTGCCTGCGGGGACGAGAAGGGGAAAGACGGTGGCTCCGGCGCAGGGGCACAGTCCGGCAAGTCCGGCCCCTGGAGCTTCGAGGACGACCGCGGTACGACCGTGAAGCTCGACAAGGTCCCCGCGGACATCGTCGCCTTCACCGGCGTCGGCGCCGCGCTCCACGACTACGGCATCCAGGTCAAGGGCGTCTTCGGTCCGACGACGACCAAGGACGGCAAGGCCGATGTCCAGGCCGGCGACATGGACGTCAGCAAGGTGACGGTCCTCGGCAACACCTGGGGCCAGTTCAACATCGAGAAGTACGCCTCGCTCGCGCCGGACGTGCTGATCACGACGATGTTCGACGACGCGGGCACCCTCTGGTACGTCCCCGAGGAGTCGAAGAAGAAGATCGCCCAACTGGCCCCCGGCATCGGCATCTCCGTCTACGACCGCCGGCTCACCCGGCCGCTGCAGCGCATGTGGGACCTGGCCGAGTCGCTGGGCGCGGACATGAAGGCCGCGAAGGTGACCGACGCCAGGAAGCGGTTCGAGGCCGCGGCCGCCCGGCTGCGCGCCGCCGCCAAGGCCAAGCCCCACATCAAGGTGATGGCCGGCAGCGCCAGCGACCAGCTGTTCTACGTCTCCGGCAGCAACCTCTCCATCGACCTGGAGTACTTCAAGGCCCTCGGCGTGAACTTCGTCGAGCCGCCGGAGAGCGCCAAGAAGCAGGGCGGCGGCTGGTACGAGTCGCTGAGCTGGGAGAACGTCGACAAGTACAAGGCCGACATCATCATGATGGACGACCGCTCGTCGGCGCTCCAGCCGTCCGACATCACCAAGCCGACATGGAAGCAGCTGCCCGCAGTGAAGGCCGGGCAGGTCATCGCCCGGTCTCCCGAGCCGATTCTGTCGTACGACAAGTGCGTGCCGCTGCTGACGAGTCTGGCGGAGGCCTTGGAGAAGGCCAAGAAGGTCAGCTGACCGACCTGACGCTATTTCAGGAGCCCTTATGACGACGGCCGTAGCCGCCCCGTTCCGATTCTTCTCCCTGCAGGTCGTACGGACGAGGCGGCTGGGGCCGTCGCTCGTTCGCGTCACCTTGGGCGGGACCGATCTGCACGCGTTCCACTCCGACGGGCGCGACCAGTCCCTCTCGCTGTTCCTCCCGCACCCGGGTCAGCCGAAGCCCGTCGTACCCCTGGACCTGGGGGACGGCTGGTGGCAGGCCTGGCGGGAACTGCCCGACGACGTACGGGCCGTGCTGCGTTCGTACACGCTCCGGTGCCTGCGCCGCGACCCCGACGAGATCGACATCGACTTCGCCCTGCACACCCCCGCGGGCCCCGCCTCCCGCTGGGCCTCCCGGGCCACTCCCGGCGACCGGGTGCTGCTGCTCGGCCCGGCGATCGCCGACAACCGCGCCATCCGCTTCCGCCCGCCCGAGGACACCGACCTGGTCGTCCTGTGGGGCGACGAGACCGCCGTACCGGCCGCGACCGCCATCCTCGAAGCCCTCCCGGCCGGCACCCGCGTCCGGGCCTGGCTGGAGGTGCCGCAGGCCGGTGACATCCAGGACGTGCGCACGGAGGCGGACGCTGAGATCACGTGGCTCGTACGGCATGACGTCTCCCCCATGGCCGTCGACGCCGTACGAACCGCTCAACTGCCCGCCGCCGAGCGGCCGTACGTGTGGATCGCCGGTGAGTCGGGGCGGGTCAAGGCGCTGCGGCGGCACTTCGTCGGCGAGCGCGGGGTCGACCGGCGACGGGTGACCTTCGTCGGGTACTGGCGGCAGGGGATGACCGAGGAAGAACTGCGGGCCGCGGAGTAGCTCCAGCGCGCCTTGATCCAGAAGACTTAGGTTAGGCTAACCTAAGTCAAAGCGGTTCCCCTTCGAACCCGCACGGACTGTCCCCACGGAGGACCCCCGCATGCGCTCGCACCTGCTCAATGGCCTCACCGCGGAGCACTACCGCAGCTCCGTGACCGAAGGAGTCGAGCGGGTGGCGGCCAAACTCGCCACCACCGACCGTCCGTTCACCGGCGTCACCGTCGACGCCCTCTCCCCCCTGATCGACGCCATCGACCTGGACCGCCCGCTCGGCACCACCACCGCCGCCCTGGACGAGCTGGAGGAGGTCTACCTCCGTGACGCGGTCTACTTCCACCACCCCCGCTACCTCGCCCACCTCAACTGCCCGGTCGTCATCCCCGCGGTACTCGGCGAGGCCGTGCTCTGCGCGGTCAACTCCTCCCTCGACACCTGGGACCAGTCGGCCGGCGGCACCCTCATCGAGCGCAGGCTCATCGACTGGACGGCCGCCCGGATCGGCCTCGGCCCCGCCGCCGACGGTGTGTTCACCTCCGGCGGCACCCAGTCCAACCTCCAGGCGCTGCTGCTGGCGAGGGAGGAGGCCAAGACCGACTCGCTCGCGAAACTGCGGATCCTCGCCTCCGAGGTCAGCCACTTCAGCGTGCAGAAGTCCGCCAAACTCCTCGGGCTGGGCCAGGAGGCGATCGTCCCCGTCCCCGTCGACCGCGACAAGCGGCTGCGGACCGTCGCCCTCGCCCATGAACTGGAGCGCTGCCGCCGGGACGGCCTCGTCCCCATGGCCGTCGTCGCCACCGCCGGCACCACCGACTTCGGCTCCATCGACCCGCTCCCGGAGATCGCCGAGCTGTGCGCCCAGTACGGCGTGTGGCTGCACGTCGACGCGGCCTACGGCTGCGGGCTGCTCGCCTCGCTCAAGCACCGGGACCGTCTCGCGGGCATCGAACGCGCCGACTCCGTCACGGTCGACTACCACAAGTCCTTCTTCCAGCCGGTGAGTTCGTCCGCCGTGCTGGTCCGGGACGCGGCCACCCTGCGCCACGCCACCTACCACGCGGAGTACCTCAACCCGCGCCGCATGGTGCACGAACGCATCCCCAACCAGGTGGACAAGTCCCTGCAGACGACCCGGCGTTTCGACGCCCTCAAGCTGTGGCTGACGCTGCGGGTGATGGGCGCGGAGGGCATCGGGCGGCTCTTCGACGAGGTCTGCGACCTGGCGGCGGAGGGCTGGCGGCTGCTGGCCGCCGACCCGCGCTACCACGTCGTGGTCGAGCCGGCCCTCTCCACCCTGGTCTTCCGCTACATCCCGGCGGCCGTCACCGACCCGGCCGAGATCGACCGCGCCAACCTCTACGCCCGCAAGGCCCTGTTCGCCTCCGGTGACGCCGTGGTCGCGGGCACCAGGGTCGGCGGCCGTCACTACCTGAAGTTCACCCTGCTCAACCCCGAGACACGGGCGGCCGACATCGCCGCCGTCCTCGACCTGATCGCCGGCCACGCCGAGCAGTACCTGGGAGAGTCCCTTGACCGCGCGTCCTGAAGCCGGCCCGGCCCACGACTTCGTGGGGATCGGGCTCGGCCCCTTCAACCTCGGCCTCGCCTGCCTCACCGAACCCATCGCCGGCCTGAACGGGATCTTCCTCGACTCCAAGCCGGACTTCGAGTGGCACGCCGGGATGTTCCTGGACGGCGCCCATCTCCAGACCCCGTTCATGTCGGACCTGGTGACCCTCGCCGACCCGACCTCGCCGTACTCCTTCCTCAACTATCTGAAGGAGAAGGGAAGGCTGTACTCGTTCTACATCCGCGAGTCGTTCTATCCGCTGCGGGTCGAGTACGACGACTACTGCCGCTGGGCGGCGAACAAGCTCGGCAGCGTCCGCTTCGGCACGACGGTCACCGAGGTGACGTACGAGGACGAGCTGTACGTCGTCCGCACGCAGACCGGCGAAACGTTCCGCGCCCGGCACCTGGTCCTGGGCACGGGGACGACCCCCTACGTCCCGCAGGCCTGCCGGGGGCTGGCCGGCGACTTCCTGCACTCCTCCCAGTACATGCGCCGCAAGGCGGAGCTGCAGGCGAAGAAGTCCATCACGATCGTCGGCAGCGGCCAGAGCGCGGCCGAGATCTACCACGAGCTGCTCGCCGAGATCGACGTCCACGGCTACCAGCTCAACTGGGTCACCCGCTCCCCGCGGTTCTTCCCGCTGGAGTACACCAAGCTGACCCTGGAGATGACCTCCCCGGACTACATCGACTACTTCCGGGCGCTGCCCGAGGAGACCCGCTACCGGCTGGAGAAGCAGCAGAAGGGCCTGTTCAAGGGCATCAACTCGGATCTGATCGACGCGATCTTCGATCTGCTCTACCAGAAGGACGTCGAGAGCGGCGACCGCCCGGTCCCCACCCGCCTCCTCACCAACTCCAGCCTCACACAAGCCAGTTATGACGACGGCGGCTACACCCTCGGCTTCCACCAGGACGAGCAGGACAAGGACTTCGAGATCCGCACCGAGGGCCTGCTGCTGGCCACCGGCTACCACTACGAGCCCCCGGCCTTCCTCGCCCCCATCCGCGACCGCCTGCGCTTCGACGGCCACGGCCGCTTCGACGTCGCCCGCAACTACGCCACCGACGTCACCGGCCGCGGCGTCTTCCTGCAGAACGCGGGCGTCCACACCCACAGCATCACCAGCCCCGACCTGGGCTTGGGCGCGTACCGCAACGCGTACATCGTCCGCGAGCTGCTCGGCACCGAGTACTACCCGGTCGAGAAGACGATCGCCTTCCAGGAGTTCGCCGTATGACTTTCACCTTCCGTGCCGTCGACCCGTTGAAGGACGGCGAACTCCTGCACTCCTGGGTCACCCATCCCAAGGCCTCCTTCTGGATGATGCGGGACGCGAAGCTGGAGGACGTCGAGCGGGCCTACATGGAGATCGCGGCGGACGAGCACCATCACGCGCTGCTCGGGCTGCGCGCCGGGGAGCCCGTGTTCCTGATGGAGAAGTACGACCCGGCACGCCGGGAACTGGCCGGCCTGTACGAGGCACGGCCCGGTGACATCGGCATGCACTTCCTCACCCCGGCGACCGGCACACCCGTCCACGGCTTCACCAGGTCCGTCATCACGGCGGTGCTTGCCCACCTCTTCGAGGACCCCGCGGTGCAGCGGATCGTGGTCGAACCGGATGTACGCAACAAGGCCGTGCATGCCCTGAACGCGGCCGTCGGTTTCGTGGCCGAGCGGGAGATCCAGAAGCCGGAGAAGAAGGCGCTGCTGAGCTTCTGCACACGCAAGCAGTTCGCCGCCGCGACGGGGGCGACGGCATGACCCTCGCCGACGCCGTGGCCCACCTCTCCCCCGAGCGCTGGGCGACCGCCAACCGTCTGCTCATACGCAAGGCGCTCGCGGAGTTCGCGCACGAGCGCCTGATCATGCCGGAGGCCCTCGACGGCGGACGGTACGTCGTCAGCAGCGACGACGGCCTGACCCGCTACCGCTTCACCGCCACCCGCCGCGCCCTCGACCACTGGCAGATCGACGCCGACTCGATCACCCGCCACCGCGACGGCGCCGAGCTCCCACTCGCCGCTCTGGACTTCTTCATCGAGCTGAAGGAGTCCCTGGGCCTGAGCGACGAGATCCTGCCGGTCTACCTGGAGGAGATCTCCTCCACCGTCTCCGGCACCTGCTTCAAGCTCACCAAGCCCCGCATCACCTCGGCGGAGCTGGCGGGCAGCGGCTTCCAGGCCGTCGAGACCGGGATGACCGAGGGCCACCCCTGCTTCGTGGCGAACAACGGGCGGCTCGGGTTCGGCGTCCACGAGTACCTGTCGTACGCCCCGGAGGCGGCGAGCCCCGTCCGGCTGGTGTGGCTGGCCGCGCACCGCTCGCGGGCCGCGTTCACG
The DNA here is from genome assembly GCF_055581585.1 of Streptomyces sp. NPDC031426. Taxonomy (NCBI): domain Bacteria; kingdom Bacillati; phylum Actinomycetota; class Actinomycetes; order Kitasatosporales; family Streptomycetaceae; genus Streptomyces; species Streptomyces sp. NPDC031426. The sequence continues at coordinate 17,056 of NZ_JBVIJE010000021.1, read as the reverse complement.
GCGGGTGCCGGGATCGAGTACGAGTCGTTCCTGCGGGAGGAGCTGGGCGAGCCCACGCTGACCCGCTTCCGCGCCACACTCACCGGCCAGGGCCTGGACCCCGCCGACTACCTCCTCATCCCGGTCCACCCCTGGCAGTGGTGGAACAAGCTCTCCGTCACCTTCGCGGCCGAGGTGGCCCGCCGGCACCTGGTCTGCCTCGGCGAGGGCGACGACGAGTACCTGGCCCAGCAATCCATCCGGACCTTCTTCAACACCTCCCACCCGGAGAAGCACTATGTGAAGACGGCCCTGTCCGTCCTCAACATGGGCTTCATGCGCGGGCTGTCCGCCGCCTACATGGATGCCACACCGGCGATCAACGACTGGCTGGCCCAGCTGATCGAGAACGACCCCGTGCTGAAGTCGACGGGCCTCACGATCATCCGGGAGCGGGCGGCCGTCGGCTACCGGCACGTGGAGTACGAGCAGGCCACCGACCGCTACTCGCCGTACCGCAAGATGCTGGCCGCGCTGTGGCGGGAGAGCCCGGTGCCCTCACTTGAGGACGGCGAGTCGCTCGCGACCATGGCCTCCCTGCTGCACGTGGACCACACCGGCGCCTCCTTCGCGGGCGCGCTGATCGAACGGTCGGGCCGCACGCCGACGGAATGGCTGCGGCTCTACCTCCGCGCCTACTACACCCCGCTCCTGCACAGCTTCTACGCCTATGACCTGGTGTTCATGCCGCACGGCGAGAACGTGATCCTGGTGCTGAAGGACGGGGTGGTGCGGCGGGCGGTCTACAAGGACATCGCCGAGGAGATCGCGGTGATGGACCCGGACGCCGTGCTGCCGCCGCAGGTCGCGCGCATCCGCGTCGACGTGCCCGAGGACAAGAAGCTCCTGTCGATCTTCACGGACGTCTTCGACTGCTTCTTCCGCTTCCTCGCCGCGCACCTCGCCGCCGAGGGGATCCTGGCGGAGGACGCCTTCTGGCGCACGGTCGCCGAGGTCACCCGTGAGTACCAGGACGCGCGGCCGGAGCTTGCCGACAAGTTCCGCCGGTACGACCTCTTCGCCCCAAAGTTCGCGCTGTCCTGCCTGAACCGGCTCCAGCTGCGCAACAACCGGCAGATGGTGGACCTCACCGATCCCTCCGGCGCGTTCCAGCTGGTGGGCACGCTGAAGAACCCCATGGCGGGCCTCTGACGGCAACCCCTGATGTCCGACTTAACCCCTTTTGACGCAAAGTCTCGGCATTTCCCCATTTAATCCATTGAGTCGTTTTACTTGCGCCACGTGACTCAGTTCACTTACGAAGCTTCCTAGGATCGCGAGCGGCCCTTAACTTCCAGATTCCCCAAAGACTCGGCCATGGTCGACATCGCAGAGCAACTAGCCCGGTTAGTAAATAGGGCAATTGCCGATTTATTCCCGGCGGATTAAGAATGTTCCCGCCGCAGCGCACCGCTAAACGAAATGCAGTGCTGTTTGCCGAGGGGAACCGGCAACTGCGGTGATCAATTCCCCGGAAAAGGACCGCTCCATGCCCCGTCATGCCCGCAAGCCCTCATCCCGGGCCCGCCGCTTCCTCGCCGGCGGCGCCGTCACCACCGGCACGCTCGTCCTGGCCTGCACGGCCACCGGCGCCGCTCAGGCCGCCACCGCCGCGCCCACCGGCAAGACCGCCTACACCGTCCATGCCGGCGACCACCTGGCCTCGATCGCCCGGTCCCTCCATGTGCCGGGCGGCTGGCAGGCCATCGCCTCGGCCAACCACCTCGCCAGCCCCTACATCATCCGGACGGGACAGGTTCTCACCCTGCCCGCCGGGTCGGCCTCGGCCACGACGGTCAAGACCGCCACGGCCAAGACCACGACGGTCAAGACCGCCACGGCCAAGACCGCCACGGCCTCCACCGGGACCTACACCAACAACCTGGACGGCTGGATCAAGCATTCCCTGGCGATCATGGCCAAGAACAACATTCCGGGGACCTACAACGGCATCCACCGCAACATCATGCGGGAGTCCTCCGGCAACCCGAAGGCCATCAACCTCTGGGACTCCAACGCCGTCAAGGGCACCCCGTCCAAGGGCCTGCTCCAGGTGATCCAGCCGACGTTCGACGCGTACCACGTGCCGGGCACCTCGTCGGACATCTACGACCCGGTCGCCAACATCACCGCCGCCTGCAACTACGCGTACCACCGCTACGGCTCGATCGACAACGTCAACAGCGCCTACTGACAGCGAATTTCCAAGCGGTCAGACATGCAATTCGGTTGACAGCCACACCTGCCCCTGAATTGCACTGGCAAAGATCCAAGGATCAAGGACGGGCACCCCGGAGTACGGTTCTCCGGGGTGCCCGTCGTTTTGGCTTCAGTGGGTGATCAATTCTTCGGCCAGGGGACCTGCGGTGAGCGGTAATAGGTGATGCCCAGGGCGTCCCAGCGGGGGGCCTGGGCGGCCAGGCGGAGTTTGTAGGTGTTCCACTCGTGGGTGGCCGCCGGGGACCAGGCCAGTTCGGCCGCGCCCGGGAGGCGGGGGAACGCCATGTACTCCATGTCGGCCGACGTCTTCAGGGTCTCCGACCACAGGGGGGCCTCCACGCCCTGGATGGCCGAAGCCGGGGCGCCGGGGAGGTAGTTGCCGGGGTTCCAGTCGTACGACCGCTGGACCTCGACGTAACCGGCCCACTTCGTGCCCAGCCTGGTGCCGCTGGTGTACTTCATGTCGAGGTAGAGACGGTCCGCCGGGGACAGGATCAGGCCCGTGCCGTTCTTGGCGGCCTCGGCGACCTGGGCCTTCTCGGCCGTGCTGGTGCCGTCCAGGCCCCAGTACTGGGCGAGGGCGCCCTTGGCCGGGTGGGCGCCGGTGAGCTGGTGCCAGCCGATGACGGTCTTGCCGTACTTGGCGACGATCGGCTGCACCCGGTCCATGAACTTCACGTAGTCGGGGTGGCTGGTGGAGTGTGCCTCGTCGCCTCCGATGTGGAGGTAGCGGCCGGGGGTGAGGGCCGCCAGCTCCTGGATGACGTCGTCCGCGAAGGTGTACGTGACGTCCTTCGGCACACACAGCGAGCTGAAGCCGACCTGTGTGCCGGTGTACAGCGGAGGTGCCACGCCGTTGCAGTTGAGCTGGGCGTAGGAGGCGAGGGCCGCGTTGGTGTGGCCGGGCATGTCGATCTCGGGGACGACCTCCAGATAGCGGGAGGCGGCGTAGGAGACGATGTCGCGGTACTCGGCCTTGGTGTAGTAGCCGCCCTTGCCGCCGCCGACCTCGGTGGAACCGCCGTAGCCGGCGAGGCGCGGCCAGGAGTCGACGGCGATGCGCCAGCCCTGGTCGTCGCTGAGGTGCAGATGCAGCTCATTGATCTTGTACATCGCCAGTTGGTCGATGTACCGCTTGACCTGCGCGACGGTGAAGAAGTGCCGGGAGACGTCCAGCATGGCGCCCCGGTAGGAGTAGCGGGGGCGGTCCTCGATGGTGCCGCCGGCGATCTGCCAGGGGCCAGGCTGGGCGGTCTTCTTCTCGGCTGCCGCCGGGAGCAGCTGGCGGAGGGTCTGTACGCCGTGGAAGAGGCCGGCGGGGGCACTCGCGGTGATGGTGACGCCGGCCGGGTCGCTGTGCAGCCGGTAGCCCTCGGCGCCGAAGTCGCCCTGGGCGAGGTGGAGCTGGATGCCTCCGCCGCCCTGGCCGGTGGTGATCGGCAGTCGATAGCCGGTGGAGGGCCGCAGGATGCCGGTGAGGTAGGCGCCGATGCCGCGGACCGAGGCGGCGTCGTCGACGTGGACGCCGGTCGCCCAGGTGATGCGGTACGGGCCCCCGCCGGGCTCGGCCGAGGCGGGCGCCGGGACGATCCGGTCCAGCGGTGTCGGGGCGGCCGCCTGCGCCGTGGGGGCCGCGCCGAGGGTGAAGCCCCCGGCCGCCGCCAGAAGCAGTAGTGATCCGAGGATGCGAGGTGTTCGGGGAGTCGTGCTGTGGTTCCGTCTCACATGCGCTCCCTTCAGATGTGGTCGAGACCACTCTCCCGCAGATCCGGTGAAACAATCCCTCCATGGCGGAAATCATCCAGAAGGACGGCACCTGGACCTTCGACGGCGATGCCCTGCGGCTCACCCCCGGGCGGGACAAGAACGTGAGCCTGTTCCGCCGCGAGCTGGGCGAACTCGTCGTACCGCTGGGGGCGTTGGCCGGTGTCTCCTTCGAGCAGGGGCGGCGGTCGGGGCGGCTGAGGCTGCGGCTGCGCGACGGCGCCGATCCGCTGACGCAGGCCACCGGCGGCCGGCTCACCGAGCCGAACGACCCGTACCAGCTGACGGTGGAGTCCGACCGGTGCGGCGTCGCCGAGTACTTCGCGGACGAGGTGCGCAACGCCCTGCTGCTGGACGGGGTTTCACCGGATCCGGTCGACGGGTACCTGCTGCCGGGGCCGCCGCTGCCAGTGTCCGCCTCCGCCGGGGACGGCACGGCGGGCTTCGACGGGGAGCGGGTGCGGCTGGAGTGGAACTGGAAGACGGAGGAGGCGAAGTCCTCCGGCGGCCCCCGCACGATCCCCCTCGCGGACGTCACCGGCGTGGAGTGGCAGCCCGCGGCCGGTCTGGAGAACGGCCATCTGCGATTCCTGGTGCGGGGCGCGCCGGTGTCGGCGCCGCCCAAGTACGACCCGAACGCGGTCGAGCTGTGGGGGTTCAAGAAGGATCCGCTGATGGCGCTGGTGGCCGCCGCCGTACAGGCGCGGCTGCCGCATCCCGCGTCCTCCGCAGACGAGGACGCCATACGCCCGCGGCCCGTGCCCCTCGGCGAGGAGCCGGCCGCCGAGAACGACCATGACGCCCTGCTGCGGCGGCTGCGCGAGCTGGGTGAGCTGCGGCGCGACGGGGTGCTCACCGAGGAGGAGTTCGCCCTCGCCAAGCAGGCGGTCCTCAAGCGCATGTGAGAGCGCGTGTGAGGACCGTCCGCGGCCCGGCTCAGGGAGTTACTTGGCCGTGCGGGACACCGTGAAGTGGTCGATGCGGTTGCCGGTCTCGGCGATGCCCGACACCTTCAGCGTGGTCTGGCGGCCCTTCGGCGCGGGGCAGACGTCCACGCGCAGGAAGGAGTAGTTCAGGTAGCGGACCCGGGACCAGGTGACGGTCTCGTTGACCTTGCCGTCCTTGGTGTTGATGAAGGACGCGACCGAGTCGACCTCGTGCTCGTTGCCCTCGTAGGAGTCCGGGGCGCTGAACGCGTACAGGCTGCGGCCCGCCGCGCCCGCGGTGACGTAGACCACGCCCTCGGTCTCGGAGTAGGCGGTGCCGCCGATCGGGAGCTTCTTGGTGACCTGGCCGCCCTTGATGACGTCGGTGCGCTCGTACTGGTGGTTGTGGCCGTTGATGACCAGGTCCACCTGGTACTTCTCGAACAGCGGCACCCACTCCTGGCGCACGCCCCCCTCCGAGGCGTGCGCCGTGGAGGTGCAGTACGCGCAGTGGTGGAAGAACACGACGACGAAGTCGACGTCGTCCGACGACCGGTACTTCTTCAGCTGGGCCTCGAACCACGTGGTCTGGGTTCCGCCGGAGATGCCCAGGTTCGCCGGGATCTCGAAGGAGACGTCGTTCGGGTCCAGCGAGATGACCGCGGTGTTGCCGTGGACGAAGGAGTAGACGCCGGGCAGGTTCTTCGCGTCGGGGCCGTTGTCCGGGAGGGTCCAGCGGGCCTCCTCGCCGCCGTAGCCGTTGGGCGAGTACCAGGCCTCCATGTCGTGGTTGCCGTAAGAGACCATCCACGGGATCTGCTTGGCGACCGACTCGGTCTGGTACAGGAACTGGTCCCAGGTGCGCGAGTCGAAGCCCGTGTCGGTGGCCTTGCCCTGGCCGGCCGGGTCGCCGTACGCGATGTCGCCGGCGTGCAGGTGGAAGGCCGGGTTCTGGCCGAGGATCAGGCTGTCGTTGGCCAGGGCGTGGTAGCTGACGCCCTGGTCGCCGAAGGCGGTGAAGGTGAACGGCGCCTTGTGGGCGGGGGCGGTGGTGAAGGTGCCCAGGGTACCCGCGAGGCGCGGCTCGGCCGGGTCGAAGCCGTCGTGGCCGACGCCGTAGTAGTAGGTCCGGCCGGGGCGCAGGTGGGTGAGCTTGGCGTGCAGGTAGTACTGCGTGTGGTCGCCGCTCGCGCCGACGCCGGCCGGGGTGTAGAGGCTGCGGACCTCGGCCTCGATCTTGCGGGAGAGGTCCCAGGGCTGCGCGCCGATACGGATGAACGGTTTCTTCACGGCGACCGGGACCTGCCAGGAAACGGTCATCTCCGTGCGCGGGTCGCTGCCGTAGGCGAGGTGGCGGCCGAAGGGGGCGACGAGGGCGCCGTCGACCGTCTCGGTGGCGGGGGCGGCGGCCTGTGTCGGCACGGCCGCCTGGGCGGTGGCGCCCGGCACGAACGCGCCACCGGCGACGGCGCCGAGCGTGACGGCACCGCCTCTGATCATGGTGCGCCGGGAGAATCTGGCGCGCAGGTACTCGTGCTGCTCGGCCATGCTCATGCGCTCGGCCAGCTTGTCGGGTACTCCCATACGAGGAATGTCCATGGCGTCCGAAACTCGTGGGTCCGGACGACGAGACGCAAGACACAAAGTGGACAGCCCGCGAACAGAGATCCAACAGCCCCGTACCAGGCCTCTGCCCGAAATCGGGCACGATTCTTGCGAAACCGGCGGCGGTACTCCAGGATCTACGGGTGCACGACGAACTTGTTGATCATCTGTCGCGGTCCACACCCCTGAGCCGGGGCGAGGCGCTGCGGGTGATCCAGGACGTGCTCGCCTTTTTCGACGAGACGACCCAGGATTTCGTCCGTCGCCGCCACCGCGAGCTGCAGGCCCAGGGCCTGGTGAACGCGGAGATCTTCGAACGGATCGAGGCGGACCTGAAATACCGGGCGGTGGCACCGCCGGAGCTGACGCTCAGGCAGCTGCGCCGCATCGTCTACGGCTGAGAACCGGCCGGGACCACGGGCCGAGGGATACGGGATACCTATATATGTGCGGAATTGTCGGATACATCGGGAAGCGTGACGTCGCCCCTCTCCTCCTGGAGGGCCTGCAGCGGCTGGAGTACCGCGGCTACGACTCCGCGGGCATCGTCGTCACCTCCCCGAAGACGCCGGGGCTGAAGATGGTCAAGGCCAAGGGCCGGGTGCGCGACCTGGAGGCCAAGGTCCCGGCGCGTTTCAAGGGCACCACCGGCATCGCCCACACCCGCTGGGCCACCCACGGCGCCCCCTCCGACGTCAACGCCCATCCGCACATGTCGGCCGACAACAAGGTCGCCGTCGTGCACAACGGCATCATCGACAACGCCTCCGACCTGCGTCGCAAGCTGGAGGCGGACGGCGTCGAGTTCCTCTCCGAGACCGACACCGAGGTCCTCACCCACCTCATCGCCCGCTCCACCGCCGAGAAGCTGGAGGACAGGGTCCGCCAGGCGGTCCGGCTGATCGAGGGCACCTACGGCATCGCGGTCCTGCACGCCGACTTCCCCGACCGGATCGTGGTGGCCCGCAACGGCTCCCCGGTCGTCCTCGGCATCGGCGAGAAGGAGATGTTCGTCGCCTCCGACATCGCCGCGCTGGTCATGCACACCCGCCAGATAGTGACGCTGGACGACGGCGAGATGGCCACCCTCAAGGCCGACGACTTCCGCACGTACACCACCGAGGGCACGCGCACCACCGCCGAGCCCACCACGGTGGAGTGGGAGGCCGAGTCGTACGACATGGGCGGCCACGACACCTACATGCACAAGGAGATCTTCGAGCAGCCCGACGCCGTGGACCGCGTGCTGCGCGGCCGCATCGACGACCGCTTCTCCACCGTGCACCTCGGCGGCCTCAACCTGGACGCCCGCGAGGCACGGCAGATCCGCCGCGTGAAGATCCTCGGCTGCGGCACCTCGTACCACGCGGGCATGATCGGCGCCCAGATGATCGAGGAGCTGGCCCGTATCCCCGCCGACGCCGAGCCGGCGTCCGAGTTCCGCTACCGCAACGCGGTCGTGGACCCCGACACCCTGTACGTGGCCGTCTCCCAGTCCGGTGAGACCTACGACGTCCTCGCCGCCGTCCAGGAGCTGAAGCGCAAGGGCGCCCGGGTCTTCGGCGTCGTCAACGTGGTCGGCTCCGCGATCGCCCGCGAGGCGGACGCCGGTATCTACGTGCACGCCGGCCCCGAGGTCTGCGTGGTGTCGACCAAGTGCTTCACCAACATGACGGTCGCCTTCGCGCTGCTCGCCCTGCACCTGGGCCGCACCCGTGACCTCTCGGTCCGCGACGGCAAGCGGATCATCGAGGGCCTGCGGAAGCTGCCCGAGCAGATCACCGAGATCCTCAAGCAGGAGGAGCAGATCAAGGAGCTGGCCGAGCGGTACGCCGACGCCCGCTCGATGCTCTTCATCGGCCGCGTCCGGGGCTACCCGGTGGCCCGCGAGGCCTCCCTGAAGCTCAAGGAGGTCTCCTACATCCACGCCGAGGCCTACCCCGCCTCCGAGCTGAAGCACGGCCCACTGGCCCTGATCGAGCCGGCCCTGCCCACGGTCGCGATCGTCCCCGACGACGACCTGCTGGAGAAGAACCGCGCGGCCCTGGAGGAGATCAAGGCCCGCAGCGGCAAGATCCTCGCGGTGGCCCACCAGCACCAGGAGAAGGCCGACCAGACGATCGTCGTCCCGAAGAACGAGGACGAACTCGACCCCATCCTGATGGGCATCCCGCTCCAACTCCTGGCCTACCACACGGCGAAGGCCCTGGGCCGGGACATCGACAAGCCGAGGAACCTCGCGAAGTCGGTGACGGTCGAGTAGGAAGTTCACGCGACCACCGAAGCGACAATTGAGCAACCCCCGCGGCGAGCAACCACGTCCGCGAGAGCGGCGCCGGCTTAGGCGCAAAATGGGGACCCCCACGTGTGCCACCGAGCACGTGGGGGTCCATTCGGTGCCGCTGCGGATCAGCCGGTGGCCGTCACCCCCCGGCCGGCGGCACGCCGAGGAAGCGCTGTCGGCCAGTGCGCGACCGCGGCTGTCGCCGCGTACCAGGCCACCGCACCGGACACCGCGGCCACCCAGCCGCCCGCCTTGGCCAGAGACGAACTGTCGGCGAAGACCGCGACGGCCAGCACCAGCATCGCCAGGAACAGCAGCCCGTGCATGACCTGTCCGAGGCTGTCCCCGCCCGCGAGGGTCAGGGTGAGCGCCACCAGGGCGAAGAGAAGCAGGAAGAGCCCGGCCGCGTCGGCCGAGCCGTGGCCGGCGACGGCCCAGGTGAACCACAGCGCTCCGAGGGCCACAAAGCCCGTACCGGAGGCGCTGTCACCGCCCCGGAAGGCCAGCAGGCCGACGAGGAACAAGGCAACTCCGCCCACGTAGTGGGCCACTGAGACGGCGTCGGACGCCGCTACGCCGTGAATGACGCCGGTCGTACCGAGCCCGAACGCCAACAGGGTGATTCCCAGGGCGAGTCGGCCGACCACGGTAGTGCTTCCCGTTCCCGCAGAGACTTCGTTGTCCACGGCGGGCTCCCTTCATGCAGTGCTGTTGCGCGGTGACCGATATATGCCCTTCACAAGGGCACAAACCACCTCTACGCGCGAGTAGTTTCGCGCTGCACAAAGGGAGTTGAGAGGCTCGGAGAACCAGGATCAGGGAATGACGATCACCGGTCGCTGCGCCCGCTTGGCGAGCCGCCCGGCGACGGAGCCGAAGATGCGGCCGACGATGCCGTGCGTGGACCCGACGACGATCGCGTCCGCCTCGTACTCCCGCCCCACCTCTTCGAGTTCGTGGCAGATGTCGCCGCCCCGCTCGACCAGGATCCACGGCACCTCGGCCAGATAGTCCGCGCAGGCCAGCTCGAGGCCGAGGACCTCGGTGCGGTGGTCCGGCACGTCGACGAAGACGGGCGGCTCACAGCCGGCCCACACGGTGGTGGGCAGCCGGTTGGCGACATGGACGATGATCAGGCCCGAGTGCGAGCGGTGGGCCATGCCGATGGCGTAGGCGAGGGCGCGCTCGCTGGAGGTGGAGCCGTCGAAGCCGACGACGACTCCGTGCCGGAAGGCTGGGTCGCAGCTGGGGCGTGGCTCTTCCGCCGCCTGGGGATCGGCCGCCGTGGGATCGGCGACCGGCCGCTTGCGGTCCGCGGGTTCGAAGAATTCGTGACCGGCCATGGCTGTCTCGGCGTTGTGATCCTTTATGGGTGGGACGACAGTGTGCGGCGGAGCTGTGTCCGGGAAACATCTTCCCAACCCCATACCCCCAAGGGTACGGCGGCACGCCTTCCGAGCCCAGATCCCGCGCACGCTCCGTAAGCGGTCCCCCGACGTCCGTAGGGGTTCACCGGAGCATGCACGAGCCGCGCCCGTAACGCAATGGTTGCTGCCCCGTACAGGCGGTTTGCACAGGATCAACAGATGTACGACCGGTGACCGAGTGGTCGAACAGGCGTTGAACGGGATGAGCCACCGCCACAGGGAGTAGGAGTCATGCCCGGTCGTCGATCCACCTCCGAGCCGCCGCCCGTGCCGGACACCGTGAGCGATGTGATCCGCTGGGCCGCCTTCAGCTGCGTCCTCGTCCCCGTGGTCCTGGTCTGGTACGGCACCTCGCTGGCCGGCGCGGCGGGGGCCGCCCTGGGCCTGGCCGCCGTCACGGCCGCGTGCCGCTTCCTGCTGCGCCGCTCGGAGCGCTGTGCGGCGCGTTGCGCCGAGCAAAGAGGCGGACGTCACACCCGCCGACAGACACCGGTCGACTGACCTGTTTTCGTACCCCCGAACGCTTCTTTTCAGCCAACTTCTGAATGCCGCCCAAGAGGGGTCCCGACCACCCTCCAACCCCCGTTCGACCTGCACGGAAAGGGTCTACGGGCAGCTGTGCACCCTACGCGGTTTGGCCACTGCCACAAGGCGCACTTCCCTGCGCGCTCCGCGAGTGCAACGCTTCGTGATCGAATGCTTCACGCCAAGTTGTCATGTCGACAATCTGGGGCGTGTGGAACTGGTCACCGCCCGACCGCGGGAACCAGTAGATTCGATCTTGACTGTCTTACGGCGGGGGACTCGTGCAGGACCGAGGGGAAACGTGCAGGAGCGACACAACCGAGGAGCCGCGACCACCGAGGGGGGCTTAGCAGTATGAGCCACGACTCCACTGCCGCGCCGGAAGCCGCAGGCCGGAAACTCTCCGGGCGACGCCGCAAGGAGATCGTCGCGGTGCTGCTGTTCAGCGGCGGCCCCATCTTCGAGAGTTCCATTCCGCTGTCGGTGTTCGGGATAGACCGCCAGGACGCCGGCGTGCCGCGCTACCGACTGCTGGTGTGCGCCGGCGAGGAGGGCCCGCTGCGGACCACAGGGGGCCTGGAACTCAGCGCACCGCATGGACTGGAGGCGATCTCCCGCGCCGGGACGGTCGTCGTACCGGCCTGGCGCTCGATCACCGCGCCACCGCCGGAGGAAGCGCTCGACGCGCTGCGCCGGGCGCACGAGGAGGGTGCCCGCATAGTCGGGCTGTGCACCGGTGCCTTCGTCCTCGCGGCGGCGGGCCTGCTGGACGGCCGCCCGGCGACGACCCACTGGATGTACGCGCCGACGCTGGCCAAGCGCTATCCGTCGGTGCACGTCGATCCACGGGAACTCTTCGTCGACGACGGTGACGTCCTGACATCGGCGGGTACGGCGGCCGGAATCGATCTCTGTCTCCACATCGTGCGGACGGACCACGGCAACGAGGCGGCCGGCGCGCTGGCCCGCCGGCTGGTGGTCCCACCGCGCCGCAGCGGCGGTCAGGAGCGCTACCTCGACCGGTCTTTACCGGAGGAGATCGGCGCCGACCCGCTCGCCGAGGTCGTCGCCTGGGCGCTGGAACACCTCCACGAGCAGTTCGACGTGGAGACCCTGGCGGCACGCGCCTATATGAGCCGCCGCACGTTCGACCGCCGGTTCCGCTCGCTGACCGGCAGCGCGCCGCTGCAGTGGCTGATCACCCAGCGGGTGCTGCAGGCGCAGCGGCTGCTGGAGACGTCGGACTACTCCGTGGACGAGGTCGCGGGCCGCTGCGGCTTCCGCTCCCCCGTCGCGCTGCGCGGGCACTTCCGCCGCCAGCTCGGCTCCTCCCCCGCCGCCTACCGGGCCGCCTACCGGGCCCGCAGGCCGCAGGGCGAGAGGCCGGCCGACACGGAGCCGCCGATGCCGCCGTCCGGCCAGCCGGGCCCGCCCCCGGGCCTCGCGGGCCCCGGACCGGTGGGCCACGCACCCATGCTGCACCCGGACCGGGACAGCGGGGTACCGATACAGAGCCGCCGCCAGACAGCGGGCGCGGTAGGACTGCTGCCGGGGCCGCGGAGCGGTAGCTGAGAAGAGGGGGCGGGCACATCCCGCCCCCTTTTTTTCAGCTTGCAGGACGGAAGCGCCCCGTAGGGGCGCGGGGAACTGCGCGACCAGCCACGACGGACCCGCAGACGAGCGACGGCCCCTCTCGGCACTTCCTGCGGAGCACAGGGGCACCCAAAAGCTCAGGTCCGCTTTAGGGTGGTCGCATGAACGATCGCATGGTGTGGATCGACTGCGAGATGACCGGCCTCTCGCTGTCCGACGACGCTCTCATCGAGGTGGCCGCCCTCGTCACCGACTCCGAGCTGAACGTACTCGGCGAGGGGGTGGACATCGTCATCCGCCCGCCGGACCAGGCGCTGGAGACGATGCCCGAGGTGGTGCGTCAGATGCACACCGCGTCCGGCCTGCTCGCCGAGCTCCCGAACGGCACGACCCTTCAGGACGCCGAGGAGCGGGTCCTCTCCTATGTGAAGGAGTACGTGAAGGAGCCCGGCAAGGCCCCGCTGTGCGGCAACTCCGTCGGCACCGACCGCGGCTTCCTGCTGCGGGACATGCCGACCCTGGAGGACTACCTCCACTACCGGATCGTCGACGTGTCCTCCATCAAGGAGCTGGCCCGCCGCTGGTACCCGAGGGCCTACTTCAACAGCCCGGAGAAGAACGGCAACCACCGGGCGCTCGCCGACATCCGCGAGTCGATCGCCGAGCTGCGCTACTACCGCGAGGCAATCTTCGTCCCGCAGCCCGGCCCGGACTCCGACACCGCGAAGACGATCGCCGCCAAGCACGTCCTGCCCGCGCAGTAGTCCCCCGGGGTACGGCTCGAGGTGCGCCGCGCGAAAACGTGTGCGCGAGCACCCCTTCGGACCCTGTAGACTTCTTCTCGGCCGGTCGGGGAAACGACGAGTTCCACCGCCGGTCGTGGTGGGTGTAGCTCAGCTGGTAGAGCACCTGGTTGTGGTCCAGGATGTCGCGGGTTCGAGTCCCGTCACTCACCCCACGAGACAGGCCCGTGACCTGCGGAAACGCAGGTCACGGGCCTGTCTGCCGTTTGGCCACGGCCGAACCGCGGCCCATCCACCCGCGATCCGAATCGTCCGGGAAGGAGCGATATCTCGCCGAGGGCACCGGACTGTCCCATGCCTTCAGTGACGCCCTGCGCGTCCGCGTGGCACCGGGGGCGTGATCCGGGTCGGGTCGCCGTCGACCTGGCACTGTGCGCGACCAGAGCACGGTGTTCGGCCCCGTTGCTTCCACCCCCACCGCCTGGCGGCTGCTCGCCGGCATCGACCCCCGCCGCGCACGCGGGCGGGCGCGAACTGCCCGGTCTGGTCCTGGACATCGACGCCACCCTCGTCACCTGCCACTCCGAGAAGGAGCACGCGGCATCGACCTACAAGATGGCTTCGGCTACCACCCGCTGCTCAAAGGTCAGGATCGGACCGGTGACGAGATCGAGCGTGTGCAGATCTGCTCCGGCTTCGGCGTCATGAAGAAGGCGTCGGGAGAGTCGTTCGCCGGTGCTCGTCTTACCGTCGGGCGCAACTCTGGGCGGTACTCGCCCCAGCGCGGGCGTCTTCACCCCATCCCGGCAAGATCCCAGCACGGGAAAACTAGGGGGCCGACCCCGAAGAGTCGACCCCCACGGGTCTTGGTTGCGGCGCTCAGTCCTCCTTGTAATACCAGTTCTCCGGCTAATACCAGTTCTCCGGCGCGATCATCCCGAAGGGGTTGACCGGACCGAAGCCGCCGATCTTCCGCGAGACCTCGAAGAGCCGGATCGGGAAGTTCGGGGTGAAGATCACCGGAACCTGCTCGGCGATGTAGTTCTGGTAGTCGTACAGCGCCTGCAGGTCGTCCGTTGTCACCGAGCGCTCGATGAGCTCTCGCCGCTGGGGTGGTGGTACACCCAGCCACCGTTCCAGCAGCAGATCTCCCAGAGGCACGGGGAGTCCGGTCCGGGCACGCACGGTGCGTTCGCGGATCGACAAGTGTGAGGCCGACGACCTCGCGGCCGAAGACCTCCTCCGCCTCCACATGGGAGCGCAGCGCGGTGCGGAAGCCGGTACCGGCGAGCACCCGGTCGCCGGTGAACAGGTAGTCACCCTCGCCCTCGTTGACGTGTTCGGCGTCGTGCACCCGGTAGCCGTGCTCGGCGAGCCAGTCGCGGTACGCCGGTCCCTCGGCGGCGCGCTGCTCGTGGCGGAACTTGGCGGAGAGCACGGTGCCGTCGATGACGGTGGCGCCGTTGGCGGCGAAGACCATGTCGGGCAGGCCCTCGATGGGGTCGATCAGCTCTGGGGCTGTCGTGCTGGGATCGCGCTGGGACGGCCCTCATCAGATCCACCTGGGCGGGTGGTGAATGATCCATGACAGAAGCGAGTGGTCACCGGACAGAAGGGACCTAGTCTGCCCTTACGCCGCGCCCAGGTTGTGGAGTGGTCGGCGCATGCTCCCTTCTTCGATTCCCGAAAGGGTGACAGTTGGCTGGCATCACCGTCATCCCTGGCGACGGCATCGGTCCTGAGGTGGTCGAATGTGCGCTCAAGGTGCTGGATGCGCTTGATACCGGCCTGTCGATCGATGTCCTCGATCACGTCGACGCAGATCGCTATCATCGTGACGGTCAGGCGCTGAGTGAGGCGGATCTGTCCCGCATATCCGCGAGTTCCGCCGTCTTGCTGGGGGCCATCGGACGGCCCGATGTGGAGGACACCGACTATGTACGCGGTGTTCTGCTGCGTCTACGGCACAGCTTCGATCTCTATGCGAACTGCCGACCGGTTCGGCTGCTGCACGACCGGCTCAGCCCGCTGCGGGATCCGGCGCGTCGCATGCTGGACTGTGTGATCGTCCGCGAGAACACAGAGGGTCTGTATAGCGGCATCGGTGGCAACCTCCGTGTGTCCTCGCCCCAGGAGGTGGCCATCGACGCAGACGTCAACACATGGCACGGTGTCTCCCGGATCCTGGACTTCGCGTTCTCGACGGCGCGGCGCGAGGTCTGTCTCGTGGACAAGGCCAACGCGGTGCGGGCTGGAGGACGCTTGTGGCAGGAGTGCTGGCGGCGCGCCGCGGAGTGCAATCCCGGGACGGCCACCAGGCACCTCTATATCGATGCCGCCGCGATGAAGCTCGTCACTGAACCGGACCACTTCGATGTGATCGTGGCGAGTAACTCGTACGGTGACATTCTCAGCGACCTGGCGGCCGCGCTGGCCGGCGGGATCGGTCTGGCGCCGTCGGCGAGTCTCAACCCCGAGACCGGTTTCGGCTTGTTCGAGCCGGTACACGGCTCGGCTCCGGACATCGCGGGAAAGGGCGTGGCGAACCCCTTCGCGTGTCTGCTCACCACGGCCCTGCTGATCCGGCATCTGGGTCACGAGGCCGGGGCGGCCGCGATCGACGCCGCAGTCGCCGGATCGATCGCGGCCGGGCGGGTCACCCCTGACCTGGGGGGTTCGCTGAGTACCCGGCAAGTGACCCATGCGGTGCTGGCCTCGCTGTGAGCGGCGGTACCTGCGCTCAGGGCGCCGGGTACTCCTCGGGGTCCTTGCTGGAGCTTGTGCGGACGACCTCGGCGACGCTGAGTTCGAAGAATTCGTACCACTTCTCCCGGCCGAGCTGCTGGGCATCCTGGTGCTCGGGGTCGTTGCGCCACTTCTCCAGGGTCTCGGGGTTCCGCCACCACACCAGGGCCAGCCGTTCGCCGTCCTCGGCCACGTAGTTCTTGAGATGAACCAGGTCGTCGCCTGCCATTTCCCGCACCCTTTTCGCCAGGTGCTCTTCAGTCGTTCCGTATGTGTCGTCGACCTGCTCGGAGAAGCGCGACCTGAAGACGACGAGAATCACTGTGCCCTCCCGGCAATTTCCTCATGTTTGAACACCCTTGATGCGCGACACAGGCTCACTGGGCCGTGACGGACGCACGTATCTGCGGATCGGGCAGGTCGACGGCAGTGGAGCCGTACCGGCTGATGATCCGCCGGGCCTGACTGCGCAGTCGTCTCTCCTCGGCGAGTGCGGAGCTGTAGCTCTCCTCGCTGAAGGCGCAGCGCTCGTAGAGCGGCACGAACCTGTCCGGCATCAGGGCCACCAGCCGCCGGGCCACGGCCTCTTCGGCTTCCTGCCGGGGGTCCGGCAGCCGGGACATCGTGCGGTAGTGCTGGTAGGAGATGTCGGCTATCGCGTCACCGTCGTTCTTCCGGGACCGCTGGTAGTCCGTGAGCGCCCGCTGCCAGTCGCCCTCTCGGTCCAGGCAGCTCACGAGCGTGCGGACGTCCTCGAAGGCACAGTTCATGCCCTGTCCCATGAAGGGGGCCATGGCATGGCAGGAGTCACCGATGAGCACGGCCCGACCACCCGAGGTCCAGGTGTCGCAGCGGGTGAGCCGCACGGCGGAGACCGGTTTGGTCGCTAGTTGCTCCTCCAGATCCGGAATGCCGGCGGCCAGGCCCGGAAAGACGTCGGCGAACTGCCGGGCCAGCGCACGACCACCGGCCGCGGCGGCATAGGAGGGCCGGGGGCCGTCCTTTCGGAAGAACACCGAACCCGCGAACAGCGGGGAGGAGACCAGGGGGAATGCCCCGAAGAGGGCGTCACCGGCCGGCCAGTAGTGCATAAGACCTCGTCTCATTTGGTGAGTCTGCGGTAGCAGATGAGGCTGCAGGCGATGGCGGTGAAGGCCATGAAGTGTTCGGCTTTGCGCTCGTAGC
>NZ_JBVIJE010000020.1:0-147982 GCF_055581585.1 Streptomyces sp. NPDC031426 | reverse complement strand
GTTCTCCTCGGCTGCCGGTGTGTTCGGTGCGGCGGGTCAGGGCAGCTACGCGGCGGCGAACGCGTTCCTGGATGCTCTGGCTGAGCATCGCAGGGCCGAGGGTCTGCCGGCGGTGTCGCTGGCGTGGGGTCTGTGGGAGGCGGCCCCGGCCGGTGAGGCGGGTATGGGTGCGGCGGCCGATGCGGAGCGTCTGCGGCGGGGCGGGGTTGCGGCCCTGTCGTCGGTGGAGGGGCTTGCGCTGTTCGATGCGGCCGAGCGTTCCGGTGGGGCGCTGCTGGTGCCGATGCGGCTGGATCTGGCGGGCTTGCGGGCTCAGGCGGGCAGCGGCATGTTGCCGCCGTTGCTGCGGTCCCTGGTCCGGGTGCCCGTACGTCGTGCTGCGGCGGCCGATGCCGCGGCCCCCGGGGCCCTGGCCCAACGCCTCACCACACTCCCCCCGGCGGAACGGGTCAAGGTCGTCCTGGAATCGGTCCGCACGCAGGTGGCCGCCGTACTCGGCCTCCCCGGACCCGAGGCGGTCGATCCGCTGCGCGCCTTCAACCAGGTCGGCTTCGACTCGCTGACCGCGGTGGAACTGCGCAACCGGCTGACCGCGGCCACCGAGGTCCGCCTCCCCGCGACCCTGATCTTCGACTACCCCACGCCCACCGCCCTGGCCGAATACCTGACGACGGAAGTGCTGGGCACCTCGGCCGAGGCCGCCGCCCCGGTCGTCGCGGCGGGAGCGGCGGCGTACGACGATCCGATCGCCATCGTCGGCATGGCCTGCCGGTACCCCGGAGACGTCCGTTCTCCCGAGGATCTGTGGACACTGGTGACCGAAGGCCGCGACGCCATCTCGGACCTCCCCACGGACCGGGGCTGGGACGTGGAAGGGCTCTTCGACCCGGACCCCGACCGGCCCGGCACGAGCTACACGCGCGAGGGCGGCTTCCTGCACGACGCACACCACTTCGACCCGGTCTTCTTTGGGATGAGCCCGCGCGAGGCACTGGCCACCGACCCGCAACAGCGGCTGCTCCTGGAGACCACCTGGGAAGCGTTCGAACGCGCGGGCATCGACCCGGCGTCACTCCGCGGCAGCCGTACCGGTGTGTTCGCCGGCGTGATGTACAACGACTACGGCACGCTGCTGCACCGCGCACCCGACGGCCTCGAGGGCTACATGGGCACGGCCAGTTCCGGGAGCGTCGTTTCCGGCCGTGTGGCCTACACGTTCGGCCTGGAAGGCCCGGCGGTCACCGTCGACACCGCCTGCTCGTCGTCCCTCGTCACCCTGCACCTGGCCGTCCAGGCGCTGCGCAACG
The DNA here is from genome assembly GCF_055581585.1 of Streptomyces sp. NPDC031426. NCBI lineage: Bacteria > Bacillati > Actinomycetota > Actinomycetes > Kitasatosporales > Streptomycetaceae > Streptomyces > Streptomyces sp. NPDC031426. Next base: position 146,675 of record NZ_JBVIJE010000020.1, on the reverse strand, counting down.
GCGAGTGCTCGCTGGCGCTCGCCGGCGGTGTGACGGTGATGGCCACGCCGGGAACGTTCGTGGCGTTCAGCCGTCAGCGCGGCCTCGCGGCCGACGGCCGCTGCAAGCCCTTCGCCGCCGCGGCGGACGGCACGGCGTGGGGTGAAGGTGTGGGCATGCTGCTGGTGGAGCGGCTGTCCGACGCCCGCAAGAACGGTCACCCGGTGCTGGCGGTGGTCCGCGGCTCGGCGGTCAACCAGGACGGTGCCAGCAACGGCCTGACGGCGCCGAACGGGCCGTCGCAGCAGCGGGTGATCCGGCAGGCACTGGCCAACGCCGGGCTCTCGGCGTCCGAGGTGGACGTGGTGGAGGCGCATGGTACGGGTACGACGCTGGGCGACCCGATCGAGGCGCAGGCGCTGCTGGCCACCTACGGCAAGGCCCGGGCCGAGGACGAGCCACTGTGGCTGGGCTCCGTCAAGTCCAACTTCGGTCATACGCAGGCCGCGGCCGGTGTCGCCGGGATCATCAAGATGGTGATGGCGATACGGCACGGTGTGCTGCCGCGGACCCTGCACGTGGACGAGCCGTCCCCGCACGTGGACTGGTCTGCGGGTGCGGTGGAGTTGCTGACCGAGGCGCGGGAGTGGCCGGAGACCGGCCGTCCCCGCCGGGCGGCGGTCTCGTCCTTCGGCATCAGCGGCACCAACGCCCACACCATCGTCGAAGAGGCCCCCGCGCTCGAAACAGAGACCGATGACAGTTCCCCGCAGGCGCCCAAGGTGCTGCCTTGGCCGGTGTCGGGCAGGACTGTCGAGGCCCTGCGTGTGCAGGCCGAACGCCTGCGTGCCCACGTGTCGGACCACCCCGAGTTCAGCCCGGCGGACATCGGCTATTCGCTGGCCGTCCATCGTGGCACCTTCGACCATCGCGCGGTCGTGGTGGCGGGGGACAGGGACGCATTCATCCGCTCACTCGACGCGCTGGCCGCGGGCGAACCCTCGGCTGGACTGGCCGAGGGCGGTCCGGTCGGCGGCAAGCTCGCCTTTCTGTTCACCGGGCAGGGCAGCCAGCGGCTCGGCATGGGCCGGGAGTCGTACGACGCCTATCCCGTGTTCGCCCGGGCGCTGGACGAGGTCTTCGAGCGGTTCGAACTCCCGCTGCGTGAGGCGATGTTCGGTGACGAGTCCGGGATGCTGGACCAGACTGCTTACACACAGCCCGCGCTGTTCGCGATCGAGGTGGCGCTGTTCCGTCTCCTCGAATCATGGGGCATCAGGCCGGACTTCGTCTCCGGTCATTCGATCGGTGAGATCGCGGCGGCGCATTGTGCGGGTGTGCTGTCGCTGGAGGACGCGTGCACGCTGGTCGCGGCGCGTGGCCGTTTGATGCAGGAGCTGCCGTCCGGTGGTGCGATGGTGGCGGTGCAGGCGACTGAGGACGAGGTCACCCCGTACCTGACCGACGCGGTGAGCATCGCCGCGGTCAACGGCCCCGCCTCCGTGGTGGTCGCCGGTGACGAGGACGCCGTACTGGAGATCGCCGCCCGCTTCGAGGAACAGGGCCGCAAGACCAAGCGCCTGACGGTCAGTCACGCGTTCCACTCGCCGCACATGGACGGCATGCTGGAGGCCTTCCGCGAGGTCGCCGAGGGCCTGACCTACGAGGCCCCGCGCATCCCGCTCGTCTCCAACCTCACCGGCATGATCGCAACCGCGGACGAGATCACCAGCCCCGACTTCTGGGTCCGCCATGTCCGTGAGGCGGTCCGCTTCCACGACGGCATCCGCACCCTCGAGGCCCAGAACGTCAGCACGTTCATCGAGCTCGGCCCGGACGGTGTGCTCTCGGCGATGGGCCAGGACTGCGTCACCGGCGAGGACCATGCGTTCGTACCGGTGCTCCGCGCGGGCCGTCCGGAGCCGGAAACCCTGACCACGGCCCTCGCGCACGCCCACACCCGGGGCATCCCGGTGGACTGGCAGGCCTACTACGCCGGCACCGGCGCCCGACGCGTCGACCTGCCCACCTACGCCTTCCAGCACCAGCGCTACTGGATCGACGTACCGGCGACCGTCGGCGACGTGACCTCCGCCGGACTCGGCTCGGCGGACCATCCGCTGCTGGGCGCGGCTGTGGAACTGCCCGACCAGGGCGGTTACGTGTTCACCGGGCGGCTCTCCCTGGACAGTCACCGCTGGCTGGCCGACCATGCGGTGGCCGGCACCGTGATCCTGCCGGGTACGGCGTTCGTCGAGCTGGCGATCCGTGCCGGGGACCAGGTCGGCTGTGACCGGCTGGAGGAGCTGACCCTCGAGGCGCCGCTGGTGCTGCCCCCGCGGGGCGGTGTGGTGCTGCGCATGTCGGTGGGCGAGCCGGACGGTTCCGGTCGCCGGGAGGTGACCTTGTACTCGCGGCCCGAGGACGCCGAGGACGGGACCTGGCTGCGGCACGCCGGCGGCGTGCTCGCCACCGAGGACGCGGAGGACGCCGCTGCGCACGCAAGCGAGGCGCAGACCGACCCCGGCTTCACCGTCTGGCCGCCCGCCGACGCCACGCCGCTGGACGTGTCCGGACTCTACGAGCGGTTCGCCGAGGGCGGGTTCGGGTACGGCCCGGCCTTCCAGGGGCTGCAGGCCGCCTGGCGACGCGGGGACGACATCTTCGCCGAGCTGGCGCTGCCGCGGGACCAGCACGACGAGGCCGCGCGGTTCGCGCTCCATCCCGCCCTGCTCGACTCGGCACTGCATGGTTTGGCGCTGGGCGAGTTCACCGGTTCCACCGGCACCGCGCCGGGTGCGCTCCGCCTGCCCTTCTCGTGGAGCGGGGTCGGGCTGCAGGCGGCCGGTGCCACGGCGCTCCGGGTGCGGATCAGCCCCGCCGGTGACGGCTCGGTCGCCCTGCGAGCAGTCGACGAGACGGGGGGCGCGGTCGCGTCCGTGGACGCCTTGACGCTGCGGCCGGTCGACCCGGCCCGGCTGGGAACGGCCAGGGGCGGGTTCCACGACTCCCTCTTCCAGGTGGAGTGGGCGCGGGTTCCGGCGTCCGCCGGCACGCGGGTGCCGGCCGGGCAGTGGGCCGTCGTCGGCGCCGACCCCCTCAAGCTGGGTGCCGCGCTGGAGGCGGCGGGGGTGTCCGTCGACGCGTACGCCGACCTCGCGGCGCTCGCGGGGGTCGTGGCGGCGGGCAAGCCCCTGCCCGACCTGGTCCTGGTACCCCGGGCTCCGCAGGCCGCCGGCGACCTCGCCGACGCGGTGCGACAGGCGGCCCACGAGGCCCTGGAGCTGGTGCAGTCCTGGCTCTCCGAGGAGGTGTTCGACGGTGCTCGGCTCGCGTTCGTCACCCGCGGCGCCGTCGCCGCGTCGACGGGCGACACGGTCGGTGACCTGACGCAGGCGTCGCTGTGGGGCCTGCTGCGTTCGGCTCAGACGGAGAACCCGGACCGCTTCCTGCTGCTGGACGTCGACGAGCACGACCTCTCGTACCGGGCCCTGCCCGGCGCGGTGGCCGGCGGCGAGAACCAACTGGCCGTCCGGGAAGGAGCCCAGTACGCCCCCCGGCTGGCCAGGGTCCCGGTGACCGAGGCCGAGGGTGACGCCACGGCCGCGCTCGACCCGGACGGAACCGTGCTCGTCACCGGCGGAACGGGGGCGCTCGGCGGCCTCGTCGCCCGGCATCTGGTGGCGGAGCGGGGTGTCCGGCACTTGCTGCTCACCAGCCGGCGCGGGATGAGCGCCGACGGCGCGGCCGAGTTGGTCGCGGAGCTCACCGGACGCGGAGCGAGTGTGCGCGTCGCCGCCTGCGACGTGGCCGACCGGGACGCGCTGCGGGCCCTGCTCGCCGAGGTGCCCCAGGACCATCCGCTGACCGCCGTCGTCCACACCGCGGGCGTGCTGGACGACGGGCTCGTACCGTCGCTCACCCCGGACCGGATCGACACCGTGTTCCGGCCGAAGACCGACGCGGCCCTGAACCTCCACGAGGCTACCCGGGACCTCGGCCTGTCGGCGTTCGTCCTGTTCTCCTCGGCCGCCGGTACCTTCGGCACGCCGGGTCAGGCCAACTACGCGGCCGCCAACGCCTTCCTGGACGCGCTCGCCGAGCACCGCCGGGCCGAGGGTCTGCCGGCGGTGTCGGTCGCCTGGGGGCTGTGGGAGCAGCGCAGTGCCATGACCGGGGAGCTGGCGGAGGCGGACCTGCGGCGGATGGCCAGGTCCGGCCTGCTGCCGCTGTCCTCCGCGCAGGGCCTGGCCCTGTTCGACACCGCCTGCCGGGTCGGCGCCGACTCCGCACGGGCCGTGCTGGTGGCGGTGCGCCTCGACACCGAGCCCCTGCGATCCCAGGCGGCGGCCGGCGTGCTGCCCGCGCTGCTGCGCGGCTTGGTGCGGGCGGTGCCACGCCGTACCGCGCGGACCGCCCAGGCCGCGGTGGCGGGCGCGGCGGACCTCGTCCGGCGGCTGGCCGCACTGACGGCGGGGGAGCAGGAGCGGACGCTGCTCGACGTGGTGCGTACCCAGGCGGCAGCCGTGCTGGGATTCGCCGATCCCGGGGAAGTGGGTGAGACACGCGAGTTCCTCGAACTGGGCGTCGACTCGCTGACCGCCGTGGAGCTGCGCAATCACCTGGTCGCGGCGACAGGGCTGCGGCTGGCGCCCACCCTGCTGTTCGACCACCCCACCCCGCAACTCGTCGCCCGGCATCTGCGCGCCGAACTGGCCGCCCGGACGTCCGGCGCCGGGGCGCCCGGTGAGGAGGCACCCCGCGAAGGCGGGCCGGCCGGCGCGGACCAGGCGCCGGACGGTGGGACGAGCAGCGGAATGTTCGGGCAGATGCTGCGGCGCGCCGCCGAACTCGACGCGTCCGGCGAGTTCATGGGCCTGCTGATGGAGGCCTCGCGGTTCCGGCCGTCGTTCGCCTCCGCCGCCGAACTGCGCACCCCGCCACGGCTGGTGCGGCTCGCCACCGGTGACCGGCAGCCGGCGCTGGTGTGTTTCTCCTCCATCCTGTCGATCTCCGGGCCGCACCAGTACGCCCGGTTCGCCGCCGCCTTCCGGGGCCGGCGTGACGTGTGGGCGCTGGCCGCGCCCGGCTTCCTCATCGGGGAGCAGGTACCGGCCGGTCCGGAGGCGGTGATCGAGGCGCAGGCCGAGGCGGTGTTGCGGCAGGCCGACGGCAGGCCGTTCGTGCTGCTCGGCCACTCCTCCGGCGGCATGCTCGCGCACGCGGTCGCCGAGCGGCTGGAGAGCGCCGGGACCGCACCGCGTGCGGTGGTGCTGATCGACATCTACTCGCACGACGACGACGCCATCGTCGGTATCCAGCCCGGGCTGTCCTCGGGCATGAACGAGCGGCAGGAGAGCTACGTGCCGGTCGACGACACCCGGCTGCTGGCCATGGGCGCCTACTTCCGGTTGTTCGGCGGGTGGAAACCGCGGTCCATCGGCGCCCCCACGCTGCTCGTCCGGGCCGGGGAACGGCTCTTCGACTGGACGAGGGACGGGGACTGGCGGTCGTACTGGGAGCTGGAGCACACCGCCGTGGACGCACCGGGCAACCACTTCACGATGATGGAGCAGCACGCGGACGCCACGGCAGGAGCCGTGGACGACTGGGTCGCGCGGCTGCGGTAGCGGCGCGCCCCGCACGGCCGAGGGCCGGCCCCGCCGAGAGGCGGGGCCGGCCCTTGGGTTTCGGTGCCGGAGAGTTCCGGGCGTCGGGTGCGTCAGATCACGAGGACCTGCGGGGGCGCGATCGCTTGGGCAGGCCCACGGCCTCGACCTCGAAGTTGTCCTTGGTGCAGTCCAGGCGGTGGAAGAGGTTGTCCGGTCCTGTCACGCACACCCTGGACACACCGGAGTCCTTCAACGCGGCCACGACGGCCGGCCAGTTGATGGGCCGGTCGAAGGTGTCCAGCATCATGGTGCGCAGCTCGTCCGCCGAGTTGATCACCGTGCCGTCCTGGTCGGTCACCACGGGCAGCTTCGGATCGGCGAACGCGTAGCGGGAGAAGACCTCCTCCTCGGCCCGGCGGCGCAGGGCGGCGAAGGCCGGGGCGTGCACCGGCGGGCGCATGCTGTACATCGAGTAGCCGCCCGCCTTGCCGATCCGCTCCTTCAACTCCTCCAGTTCGGTCTCCCGCAGCGAGAGCATCGTGAAGCCGCGGTCGAGGTGGCCGGAGAACTCGTACCACACACCGCGCTCGTCGAAGTCGGCGAGGATCTCGGCGAGGCGCTCCTCGGGGGTGCGCACGAAGGAGTGGGTGACCACGTCGGTGTACTCCCGGCCGAAGAAGTCCTCCTCGAGCCGGGCGAGTTCCGCCGTGAGCCGGACCACCTCCGCGAACGGCAGCGAGCCGACGTAGGCCGCCGCCGCCTTCTGCCCGAAGCTCGGGCCCACGCAGATGTCCGGTACGACACCGAGGGTCTCCTCGGCGCGGTCGGCCATGGCCATGGAGTTGACCAGAAAGGCCACCTGGCTGAATTCGGAGTAGTCGTCCGTCTGTTCCCTGAAGTTGTCGAAGACCGAGGTGCCCAGAGCCTGGTCGGCCTCGGCGAGACGGGCCCGTGCGAAGGGGTCCAGGAGCAGGAACTTCCCCACTTCGGCGAACTTGGAAGGTCCCATTCCGGGAAACACGATCGCGGTGCGGGACGCCGTGGATGTCGTCGTCATGGTCGTGTGAACGCCCTTTGCTGCTCGGGGGTGGTGCTGAATTCCGTCGATTCCCACCGGGTGCACGTGCCTAGTCCTGCGCGCGGCGGTGGAAACCGCGGATTCCGATGAATCCGTACACCAGGCATCCCGCGGCGATGGCGCCTATGCAGATGGGCAGCGGAATCGAGTGCGGTCCGCCGGACGGCAGCAGCAGGCCGCGCATCGCCTCGCTGACGTAGGTCAGCGGGTTGAGGGTGCACAGGATCTGGAACCAGCGGATGTGGGACAGGCTCGCCCAGGGGAACTGGGTGGCGCCGGTGAACATGATCGGCGTGAGCGTCATGGCGAAGACGATGCTGATGTGCCGCGCCGGGGCCAGCGTGCCCAGGGTCAGGCCCACCGTGCCGCCGACCAGACCGCCCAGCGACAGGATGCCCAGGGTGGCCGGCAGGGTGTGCAGCGGCCAGGAGACGTGGTCGAGGAGGAGCAGGCCGATCGGGATCATGACCAGCGAGCCGATCAGCCCGCGTATGGCACCGAACAGCACCTTCTCGATCGCGACCAGCACCACGGGGATCGGCGCCAGCAGCCGGTCCTCGATCTCCTTGGTGTAGGAGAAGTCGATGGCCAGCGGCAGGGCGGTGTTCTGCAGGCTCACCAGGAAGCTGTTGAGCGCGACGACGCCCGGCAGCAGCACCTGTTCGAACCCCGGCGTGGTGTAGCCGAGGTTGCCGAGCACCTTGCCGAAGACGAAGAGGATGAAGAAGGGCTCCACGAGGACCTGGCCGAGGAACGGCGCGATCTCACGGCCGGTGACGAAGATGTCCCGCCACAGGATGAACCAGAAGGTCCGCCAGCGGGTGGCCCGGCGCCGGTGCCGGCCGCCGCGGGCGGTCGGCTGTGCCTGGGGCTCGGCGGTGGCCGTCGGGTCGTCCGCCTCGGGGGCGGTGTCCTCGGTGGGCGCGGACGTGGCGGCGGTGGTCATCGCAGCTCCCTGCCGGTCAGCTCGACGAAGACGTCTTCGAGGGTGGAGTTGCCGACGCTCATGTCCTTGACCTCGCAGCCGGCTTCGGCGAGGGCGCGGATCACGGTCGGGAGGATCGTCGAGGAAGCGGCGTCGCTGTAGACCTTCAGTCGTACGTCCTTCGGACGGAAGTCGAGGTCGAGGTCGAGTTCGTCGTCCCCGTCCTGGTGCAGAACCTCGACGCCCGCCACGGACTCGATCCGCTTCAGACGCGCCAGGACCTCCTCGACCCCGTTCGGCGGCGGTGCCACCGTGACGGAGACCGAGGTGTTGCTGAGCGTCTTCATCAGGGCCTGCGGGGTGTCGAGGGCGAGGAGCTTGCCGTGGTCGACGATGCCCACCCGGTCGCACAGCTTCTCGGCCTCGTCCATGTTGTGGGTGGTGATGACCACGGTGACGCCCCGGCCGCTGAGTTCGGCCACCCGGTCGTGCACGAACAGCTGCGACTGGGGGTCCAGGCCGGTGGCGGGCTCGTCGAGGAACAGCACCCGTGGCCGGTGCATCAGCGCCCGGGCGATCATGACGCGCTGGGCCTGGCCGCCGGACACCTCGTCGGCGCGCGCCTCGCCGTGGTCGGTCAGTCCGACGAACTCCAGGCTCTCGTCCGCCAGTCGGTTGCGTTCGGAGCGGGGGAGCCCGTGGTATCCGGCGTGGAAGACGAGGTTCTGCCGGATGGTCAGTGAGCGGTCGAGGTTGTTGCGTTGCGGTACGACGGCGAACGACTGGCGGGCCAGCGCGGGCTTGGCCACCACGTCGACACCCATCACGAAGGCGCGCCCCGCGGTGGGGGCCACCCGGGTGGTGAGAATGCCGATCGTGGTGGTCTTCCCCGCTCCGTTCGGACCGAGGAAGCCGAAGACTTCCCCGTGGTTCACGCTGAAGCTGAGGTCTTCGACGGCGAATTGTTCTCGGTCGGGATATTTTTTGACCAGTCCGTCGACGAGGACGGCGGAATCCGCGGCACGTGTTGTATTCATGAAACCTGTGAATCAAGCTGGACGCGACACCGCCGCACCGGCGTTCTGCCGCGAGGGTCGCGTGCGGCCTGGCTGCGCGATGTGTGCGCCGACGGAAAGGAACGTGACAAAGGTGCCCGCCATGTGTAGCACGGTTTCTTTTCCCGTGGCCCGCACGGGCCCCAAGTCAGGGGTGAGTGCGGGGGGTTAGGGGTGCGTAGGGGGAAAAGGCGGGTATGGCAATACCCGAATAACCCGTAGCATCGCCGTGTGATCGCCTCGAAGGATTCTTCGCACATATCAGCGCGGTCGCCGGCCGGATTCGGGTGGCTGCTGGTGGGCGCGGGCGGCACGCTGGGACGCGCGGTGCGGGCGCTGCTGGAGACGGCGGGCGCCGAGACGGTGGCGCTGGGACACGGTGACCTGGACATCACGGACCGGCGCGCCGTCTCGGAAGCCGTCGCCGCACATCGTCCGCACACGGTCGTCAACTGCGCCGCGTGGACGGACGTCGACGCCGCGGAGCGCGACGAGAGCGCCGCCGCCCTGGTCAATGTCACGGGCCCGCGCCACCTCGCCCGGGCCTGCGCCGGCTCCGCTGCCCGGCTGCTGCACGTCTCCACCGACTACGTGTTCGGCGGCGACCCCGAGCACCGGGGCACGCCGTACGCGGAGGACGCGCCACCGCAGCCCCTTACCGCCTACGGGCGTACCAAGCTGGCGGGTGAGCGCGCCGTGCTGGCGGAGCTCCCGCAGGCCACCGTCGTGCGCACCTCCTGGCTGTACGGGCCGGCCGCCGACGGGGACACCCCGCCCGGGGGTCTCCCGATCACCGGCTTCGTGGGCACCATGGCCCGGTTCGCGGCCGAGCCGGCCCGGACCGTCGACGTGGTCGACGACCAGCACGGACAGCCCAGTTGGGCGCCCGACGTCGCCGAAGCCCTGGTCGCCCTCGGCTCGCTGCCCCGGGACCGGACGTGCGGTGTCTTCCACGCCACCGGCGCCGGGCGGACCACCTGGTACGAACTGGCGCAGGAGGTCTTCCGGCTGCTGGGCGCCGACCCGCTGCGGGTACGGCCGATCGGCAGCGACCAACTGGTGTGCCCCGCACGACGGCCGGCCTGGAGCGTGCTCGGCCACGACCGCTGGGCCGAGGCCGGCCTGCCCGCCCCGCGCCCCTGGCGGGCGGCGCTCCACGAGGCGATCACACAGAGCGGGTCACCGGCACAGCACGCGCGTGCCGCGGCGACGGAGGTCGGCTGAACCATGGAACCCCTGTCCATCGAAGGCGCCTGGCGGTACCGCCCGCGCCAGTTCGGAGACCCGCGCGGCACCTTCCTCGAGTGGTTCCGCGGCGACCTGTTTCGCGAGGCCACCGGCCGCGACCTCGACCCGGCCCAGGCCAACTGCTCCGTCTCGCGCCGCGGCGTGCTGCGCGGGGTGCACTACGCCGACGTCCCGCCCGGCCAGGCCAAGTACGTCACCTGCGTGCGCGGCGCGGTGCGCGACGTGGTGGTGGACCTGCGCACCGGCTCACCCACCTTCGGACAGTGGGAGGCCGTCGAACTCGACGACCGCGACCGCGACGCCGTGTTCCTCACCGAGGGCCTCGGCCACGCGTTCCAGGCGCTCACCGACGACGCCACCGTCGTCTACCTGTGCTCCACCGGCTACCAGCCGAGCCGCGAGCACGGCGTCCACCCGCTCGACGCGGACCTCGGGATCCAGTGGCCGGACATCCCACCGGTGCTCTCCGAGAAGGACGCCGCCGCACCCGGGCTCGCCCAGCTGGAGGCCGCCGGCCTACTGCCCTCGTACGAGGAGTGCCGACGCCACCTGCGCTCCCTCCCGCCGCGTCCCGCGGCGCCCACAACCGTCCTGGAGGCCTGAGTGAAGGCGCTCGTCCTGGCCGGGGGGTCCGGCACCCGCCTGCGGCCCCTGACCCACACCTCGGCGAAACAACTCGTCCCGGTCGCCAACAAACCGATCCTCTTCTACGTGCTGGAGGGCATCGCGGAGGCCGGCATCACGGACGTCGGCATCATCGTCGGCGACACCGCGCAGGAGATCCGCGGCGCGGTCGGCGACGGCACGACCTTCGGCATCCGCGTCACCTACATCCCGCAGGACCGCCCGCTGGGCCTGGCGCACGCCGTGCGCACCGCACGCGACTGGCTCGGCGACGACGACTTCGTGATGTACCTGGGGGACAACTTCCTGGTCGGCGGTATCCGCGCGCAACTGGCCGACTTCCGGCGGGCGGGGCCCGACGCGCAGATCATGCTCACCCGGGTCGCTGACCCGTCGGCCTTCGGCGTGGCCGAACTGGACGACGCCGGCCGCGTCATCCGGCTCGAGGAGAAACCGCGGTTCCCCAAGGGAGACCTGGCCCTGGTCGGGGTGTACTTCTTCACCCCCGCCATCCACGACGCGGTCGCCGCGATCCGGCCCTCCGCGCGCGGCGAACTGGAGATCACCGACGCCATCCAGTGGCTCATCGACCACGGCACCGACGTCCGCTCCTCGGTGGTCACCGGCTACTGGAAGGACACCGGCAACGCGGCCGACATGCTGGAGGTCAACCGCTCGGTCCTGGACCGGCTGGACCCGCGTTGCGACGGCACGGTCGACGAGGCCAGCGAGCTCGTCGGCAGGGTGGTCGTGGAAGCCGGCGCCACAGTTGCGCGGTCCCGGATCGTGGGACCGGCGATCATCGGACGGGGCAGCCGCGTCGAGGACTCCTACATCGGCCCGTTCACCTCGGTCGCCGACCACTGCACCATCGCGGACAGCGAGATCGAGTACTCCATCGTCCTGACCGGCGCCGGCATCGACGGCGTACGCCGCATCGAGGCGTCCATGATCGGACGGCACGTCCAGGTCACCCCCGCGCCGCGCGTCCCCCAAGCCCACCGCCTGATCCTCGGCGACCACAGCAAAGTGCAGATCCGTTCATGAGACTTCTGATCACCGGCGCCGCCGGCTTCATCGGCTCCCACCTGGTCCGTACGATCCTCGGGGCCGGCAGACCGCTCGGTGACGACGTGCATGTCACCGCCCTCGACAAACTCACCTACGCGGGCCGCCGGGAGAACCTCGCACCGGTGGCGGACGAACCCGGTTTCGCGTTCGTCCACGGTGACATCACCGACGCGGAGCTGGTGAACCGGGTGATGCCGGAACACGACGCCGTCGTCCACCTGGCTGCCGAGTCGCACGTCGACCGCTCCATCGCGGCGGCCGGGGACTTCGTGACCACCAACGTGCTGGGCACCTCGGTGCTGCTGGAGGCCGCACTGCGGCACGGCGTCGGACCGTTCGTGCACGTGTCGACCGACGAGGTCTACGGCTCGGTGCCCACCGGCGCCTCCCGCGAGGACGATCCCCTGCGGCCCAGCTCCCCCTACGCCGCGTCCAAGGCGTCCAGCGACCTGCTGGCCCTCGCCCACCACCGTACCCACGGCCTCGACGTGCGGGTGACCCGCTGCTCCAACAACTACGGCCCCTACCAGTACCCGGAGAAGGTGATCCCGCTCTTCGTCTCCCGCCTGCTCGGCGGCGGCACGGTCCCGCTGTACGGCGACGGCGAGAACGTGCGCGACTGGCTGCACGTCGACGACCACTGCCGTGCCCTCCTCGCGGTGCTCACCCGCGGCACCCCGGGAGCGGTCTACAACATCGGCGGCGGCACGCAACTGGCGAACCGTCAGCTAACGGAGATCCTGCTGAAGGCGTGCGGTGCGGACTGGGACCGCGTCGAGCCGGTCACCGACCGCAAGGGACACGACCGCCGCTACTGCGTCGACTGGTCGAGGATCCGTGACGACCTCGGCTACCGGCCGATGGTCGACTTCGCCCTCGGGATCACCGAGACGGTCGAGTGGTACCGCAACAACCACAAGGTGTGGACCCCGCTCAGGCAGGGGCTGCCGACTCCATGACCCATTCCATGACCCACGAGAAAACACCCGACGACATCGGGCTCATCAGGATTCTGCAACCGGAGACCCCGAGCAGTTTCCGACTCATCTGCTTTCCGGGCCACACGCGTGCCACCGGGCGCTACCTCGGACTGGCGGAACTGCTGCTGCCCACCGTCGAGGTGCTGCTGATCCAGTACCCCGGCGACTCCGGCGACCTCGGCGACCACAGGCCCGAACCCGTCTGCGACTCCGAGGAAATGGCCTCCAGGATATTCGAGACACTCGCCGGCTTCACCGGCTCCCGGCTCGCGTTCCTCGGGCACCGCGCGGGTGCCCGGCTCGCCTACCGGGTGGCCGAACGGCTGGAGCGGGAGACCGCCGCACTGCTGCAGACCCTGTTCGTCTCCGGCAGCAACGCACCGTGCGTGCACGCACCGCTCGGCCCCCCGACGCTCCGCTGCCGCATCGTGGCACTGGCCGCCGACCGCGATCCCCGCCTCACCCCGGCGGGGGTCCGCGCCTGGCGGCGCTGCACCAGCGGCCGCTTCGACCTGGAGACGCTCTCCGGGGCCCGCGGCTGCCTGGAATCGCACAAACGCGAGGTCGTCAACATCGTGCACGACCAACTCATGTCCCTCTCGCCCTTCGACCCGCCGGAACCGCCGGGACCCGGGGGAGAGCTGCGGCTGCTCGACCCGACCCACCACCCGCGCAACGCAAGGACCATGGACGCCGAGTAGGACAGGGAGCCTACGATGACAGCGAAAATATTCGGTGCCGACTCGGTGCAGACCCTCGACGCTTTCGAGCAGGACGCGCTGCGCGTCGCCAGCGTGATCCGGGACCGCGGCGTCGGCCCCGGAGACCGGGTCATGCTGAAGGCGGGGAACTCCACCGCCTACCTGTCGGTGCTGTTCGCCCTGATGCACGTCGGCGCCTCCATCGTGCTGGTCGACCAGCAGGAGCGCGCCGAGGAAACCCGCCGCATCGCCCTGCGGACCGGTACGAAAGTCGTCTTCGTGGACGACGACGCGCCCGTCGACCGCGAGGCCGATCCGGTGCATCTCTACGAGTTGCTGGTGCCCTCCGCCGGCCTCACCGGCATGGAGGACCGACTCGACTTCGACACCTGGGGCCGCCTGCCCGACGGACTCATCATGTGGACGTCCGGCTCCACCGGCTCCCCCAAGGGCGTCGTCAAGAACGGCGCGAAGTTCCTGCGCAACCTGGAACGCAACGCCGCACAGGTGGGCCACCGCCCCGACGACGTACTGCTGCCGCTGCTGCCCTTCGCGCACCAGTACGGACTGTCGATGGTCCTGATCGCCTGGCTGACCCGCTGCTCACTGGTGATCGCCCCCTACCGGCGGCTCGACCACGCGCTGCGGATGGCCGGGCAGACCGGTACCACCGTCATCGACGCCACGCCGTCGAGCTACCGCAGCATGCTCAACCTGGTCACCCGCAAGCCGGCGCTGCGCACCCACCTGGAGTCGGTGCGGATGTTCTGCGTCGGCGCCGCCCCGCTGGACGCTCCGCTGGTGGCGCGCTACCAGGCCGAGTTCGGCCTGCCGCTGCTGGACAGCTACGGAAGCACCGAACTCGGCAACATCGCCTTCGCCACCCTGGACAACCCGGTCGCCTGCGGCCGGGCCATGGACGGCATCGAGGTGAGGATCGTCGACGAGGCGGGGCTCCCGCTGGCCGCGGGCGAGCCGGGGGAGATCGAGGTCGACACCCCCGACGGCCTGGAGGGCCATCTGGACGAGGACGGAACCGTTGCCCGCGTGCCGTCCGGCTGGCAGGCGACCGGCGACCTCGGCTTCCTCGACGAGCACCGCAACCTGTTCGTCCTGGGCCGCAAGCTCGCCGTGCACCGCAACGGCTACACCCTCTATCCCGAGATGATCGAACGGAAGGCGGAAGCCGCCGACTGCCCGGTGCGGATCGTTCCGCTGCCGGACGAGCGGCGCGGTACCCAGCTGGTGTTCTTCGTGGAGGACGAGGAGGGGCGGGACGCCGCACACTGGCGCGAGGTGCTGGCGGGCCTGCTGCCCGCCTTCGAGCAGCCCAACCGCGTCCTGGTTCTCGACAGCTTCCCGCTCAACCGCAACGGCAAGCCCGACAAGCACCGCCTGGCCGAGCTCGCCCAGCAGTAGGGCAACGTCCCGGCCAGCGGTGCGCCGGCAGCGGATGAGAGCGCCGGTGAGGCCGGCGAGTGCGAGGACGTCTTCGCCGCCGGAGAGCGCGAGGGCGTCCTCGCCGTCGGCGTCCCGCAGTGCGGTGAGACGCGGACGCGCCGCCGGCCGTGAGGCCGGCGGCATCGGCGGCTTCCCGGCGCGCTCGTCGATCGCGGCACGGCCGGCCGGGCTGATCAGCACCGGCCGGCCGCACCATCGCCTCAGGCGTACGGCAGCTCCACGGGAGCGAGCGCCTCGAAGAGGTCACCCGGCCCCGGGTTGGCGGGGTGTGCGGCACCGCCCAGGTGGTGCAGGACTCCCCACACGGCGTTGAGAGCCGTGGTCACCGCACCCTCGGCGAAGCCGGCCGTCCACGAGACGTCGTCCCCGCACAGGAAGAACCCTCGCTGCGCGGGGGTCATGCCCTCCTGCACGAACTGGGTGAACAGCCGCCGCTGGTAGCGGTACTGGCCCGGCAGGTTGGACTTGAACGCGCCCATGAAGTGGGGTTCGGTCTCCCACGTGACGGTGATCGGCTCGCTGATGATGTGCGAGCGGATGTCGGTGTCCGGGTAGATCTCCGACAGGCGCGCCAGCAGCGCCCGCAGCCGCTCCTCCGCGGAGAGGGTGGCGACCTTCAGCGAGTCGTCGTTCCAGGTGTACGACAGGCACATCACGGCCGGCCGGTCGGGGCCCTCCTCGAACAGGTAGACACCGCGCGGCAGCCGGTCGGTGAGCGTCATGCTCATCACGTGCTGCCCGGTCACCGGGTCGACGTCCCGCCAGAACGGGCGGTCCACCAGCACGAACAGCTTGGACGCCCCCATGTAGTGGGTGCGCTCGACCGCCGTCCAGTGCGCGGCCGGCAGCAGCGCCGGGTCGCAGTCGACGCGGTGCAGCAGCGTCCACACGTGCGGGGTGTACACGACCGCCGGGTACTCGCGCTCCTCCTGGCCGGCGTCCCGTACCGCTATGCCGCCCGCGGTGCGCCTCAGCCCGACCGCTCCCGGACGCGGCGACCCGCCGTGCAGGGCCGCCAGGGACGTTCCCGCCGGCCAGTGCACCGGATCGGCGGGAACGTGCTGCCACAGGCCCAGCGGCACCTGCTGGGCGCCACCGTCGATCAGCACCTGGTTGTCGTCCGCCTCGGTGAACACCACGCGGAGGATCTCCAGGAAGGAGTTGGGGAAGTCCGTGTCCCAGCCGCCCGTGCCGAACCCGACCTGGCCGAACGTCTCCCGGTACCGGAACGACTGGAAGGCCGGGGTCGTGGCGAGGAAGCCGTAGAAGGACTGGTCGTCGAATTCGGTGACCAGCCGGTTCCACACGGCTTTCAGGGTCTCCGTGTCCCGCCGCTGGATGGCGTCCCGCACGGTGGACAACTCGGCACGCTCCTGCAGCGCCTTGGCCCAGGCCTCGGCCACCTCCTGGTAGAGCCCGGGCAGTTCGTCCGCGGACCGCACCAGGTGCCGGCTGCCGCCCAGATCGACGACGGTGCTCGGGGTGCACGCGGCCAGCGGGTTGGGGAAGGGACGGGTGGCGAGACCGAGCATGCCGACGTAGTGGAACAGCGACCGGGCCGACAGCGGGAAGCGCATGGCGCCCATCTCGGCCACGTACCGCGGATCCTCCGGGAAGGGCACCGAACGCATCCTGCCGCCCAGTTGCCCGGTCTCGTACACCACGGGCCGCAGCCCGAGCCGCATCAGCTCGTACGCCGCCGTCATCCCGGCCATGCCACCTCCGACGACCGCGACTTCGGTGCCTCGCAGTGCTTCGGGGAGCACACCCAGCCCGGCCGGATGGCTCAACCAGCGGTCGTAGGAGAAGGGGAAGTCCGGCACCAGCATGGTGGTCGGGGAGGGGCCGGCAGTCGACATGGTGGAAAAACCTCTCGGCCGTGTCGGCAACGGGGCCGCGGAATCGCAGATCGCCCCGGCGCTCTCACGCTAGGGAGGGCCGCTCCGGGCGGACAACCCCTACCGACCCCGGGCCGCCCTCTCCGGGGCCGCCGCGGCGACTTCAGGGCGCGGCCGCCAGCACGATCGCCGTGACCAGCAGCCCGCGCCGGGCCGCCCAGCGTCCCGAGAAGGCCCCCACATGTTGCCCCGCGGCGTTGCGTGCCGGGCGCAGGATCCGCGCGTGGAAGGCACCGTGAGCGCCCTGTTCCGGCCCCGCCCCCGCGGTCCCGGAGAAGATGATCTCCGCGTCGCCGAAGTCCAGTTCGCTGCGCATCATCGGGAACCACGCCTTGTACACGCACTCCTTGGCGCTGAACAGCAGCCGGTCCCGGTGCACCGGGACCGGCGACGCAGTCCGCGCCCAGGCCAGTTCCCGGGGCAGCGCGATGGACTCCAGCACCCCTTGCCGCAGCGGCCCGTCGGGCTCCGCGTCGATGCCGACGGCGGTCACGTCCGACGCCCGGGCCAGCGCGGCGGCGCGGTAGCCGTCGCAGTGCGTCATGCTGCCCACCACCCCGGCGGGCCACTGCGGGATGTTGCGCACCCCGGGCAGCACCGGCGCCGGGGGCAGGCCCAGACCGGCCAGCGCCTGCCGGGCACACGCCCGTACGGTGGCGAACTCCCGGCGCCTGCGTTCGACCGCATGCCCCAGCACCCGGCGCTCCTCGGGAAACAGCGCCTCCTCGTCCCGGTCCTCGAACGCCTCGGAGCACACGACCGTCCCCGGCATCAGCTCGCCGATCACACGCTCTCCCGCTGCCCGACACCGTCCGCGCCGCTTCCGGCGGGGGCGGGAGGATGCGGCAGGATCCGCCGCAGCAGCCCCCGCGGATGTCCCCGGCGCCGCCACTCACGCGGGTAGCCGACCGAGACCTCCTCGTGCCGCACCCCGTCGTGCCAGGTCGTCCGGGGGATGTGCAGATGGCCGTAGACCACCGCCGCGGTGCGGAACCTGCGGTGCCAGTCCGCCGTCCGCACGGTGCCGCACCACTGGGCGAACTCCGGGTACCACAGCACCTCGGTGGGCTCGCGCAGCAGCGGATAGTGATTGACCAGCACCAGCGGCACGGACGGATCGTGCGCCGCGAGCCGCCGTTCGGTGGCCTCGACCCGGGCGGCGCACCACGCCTCCCGGGTGGGGTAGGGGTCCGGATGCAGCAGGTACTCGTCGCTGCACACCACCCCCGTGGCGTGCGCCCGGGCCAGCGACTCCTCCTTGGTGGCGGCGCCCGGCGCCCGGAAGGAGTAGTCGTAGAGCAGGAACAGCGGGGCCACCGCGACCGGCCCGTCCTCCCCTTCCCACACCGGGTACGGGTCCTCCGGGGTGACCACGCCGAGGCCCCGGCACATCTCCACCAGGTACCGGTACCGCCGCTCGCCGCGCAGCTGGACGGGGTCCTCGCGCGGTGTCCACAGCTCGTGGTTGCCCGGAGCCCACACCACCTTCGCGAACCGCTGCGACAGCAGCCGCAGCGCCCACTCGATGTCCGTGGTCAGCTCGCCCACGTCTCCGGCGACCAGGAGCCAGTCACCGTCCGAGCCCGGCCGCAGCGACTCGGTGATGGGCCGGTTGTCCGCCATACCGATGTGCAGATCGCTCACGGCGAGCAACTGCCCGCCGGATCTCGCCGGCTCGGCGGGCTGCGCCGGTGTGTCATGCGCTGTGTGCGACATCGCTGTCCAAACTGACCGGGAGGTCCTGTCGGTGACTGATGTTCATCTTGCGGTAGACCCGGGTGAGGTGTTGTTCGACCGTGCTGACCGTGATGAACAGCTTCGCGGCGATCTCCCGGTTGGTGTGGCCGTAGACGGCCAGCGCCGCGACCCGCCGCTCGGCGTCGGTCAGGGAGGCCAGCGCCGCGGCGTCCGGCCGCACCGCGTCCGCGCCGTCCCGCCCGGTCTCCGGCGCGGCGCCGCGCCCCGGCTCCGGCTGCAGGGAGCGGCTCAGCTCCTCGGCGCCGCACGAGTCGGCCGACTCCCTTGCTTTGCGGGCCAGTTGCCTGCCCTGCGCGGTATTGCCGACCCGCCGGTGCGCCTGACCCAGATCGGCGAGGGCGCGAGCGCTCTCGTAGCGGTCCCCGGACTCCCGCAGCGCGGTCAGGGCCCGGCCGAGCAGCCCGATGCGCTCCCAGGGCGGCCGGGTGGCGGCCAGGATCCGCAGCGCCGGGCCGCGGGCGGCCGGCTGTCCGGGCCGGTTCAGTTGCTCCTTGGCCAGGGCGGCGGCCTTGGTGTGGTCGCCCAGGGCCAGCCAGGTCTCGGCCGCGCCCAGCCGCCAGGGCGCGAGGGAGGCGGTGTCCATCCGCCAGGCGGTCATCCGCTCGCCACAGGCCAGGAAGTCGGCGAGGGCGGCGTCGTGGCGGCCGGTGGCCAGCTGGTGACGGCCGCGCGCGTACAGGTAGTGCACCCCGTACCGGGTGGCGAACATGGTCGACGCCATCGGGGTCTCGAGCAGCTCGGCCGCGCGGTTGTGGTGGCCCATCGCGGTCCTGGCCTCCACCAGCGTGCCCAGCGGCATGCCGACGGCCACCCCCCATGCGTGGGCCGGCAGCTGCTCCAGCGCGCGCTCGACGAGCTCCGCGGCCTCGCTCAACCGGCCCTGGCGCAACGAGATCTGACCGCGCATCGCGTTGAGCGCCGTCTGCCAGCCCGGGAAGGACCGGCCCTCCGCCCCGGCCAGGAACCGCTGGCACCATCGCCTGGCCTGCTCCAGCCGGTCGGCGTACACCAGCGCCAGCAGTGCCACCCGAACCTGGTCGAATCCCTGCTCCGTCGGCTGGTTCGCCTCGAGGAGCCGGTCCGCCTCGGCGGTCGCGGACTCGTCCCACTCCTGGTAGAGCGCGGCGCGCAGCAGGCGGAACGACCGCAGTGAGTCGCTGCCGGCCGTGTCCGCCGGCGAACGCTGTGCGCCGTCCAGTCGTTGCAACAACTCCCGGATCGCCCCGAGGGCGTCGGGATAAGTGGTGGCCAGCATCATCTGGACGGTCCGCACCTGGGTGTCGAGGACCGGGTCGGGCCTGCCCGACATGGCCTCGTCGACCTGGCGGATCAGTGCCGCGGCATCGTCCGTGCGCCCGTTCCACAGCAGCCCCACCGCGAGGCGCAGCGTCTGGGCGGGCGCCAGCAGGCCGGCCCGGGCCGGCTCGGTCAGCGACTGCATCCAGGGGCCGGACGCCGAGGGCTTGAGCCGCCAGATGAGCTGGGCCAGGTCCGCCTGGATCGTGAGCCGCTCCTGCTCGTCGGTGCTGCAGCGTTCGGCTGCCTGCAGGCACTGCGTGGCGAGGGCGGTGTCGTCCTCGTCGAGCGCCTGCCGCGTCGCCTCCCGCAGGACCGCGACCGCCCATGCCTCGTGGGGCACGGCCGACTCGTGCGCGATCAGCTGGCGGGCCGTCTCCAGCGCCGGGGCCCCGTTCTCGTGGAGCCACCGCGCGGCGTCCGAACGGAACCGGCCGGCCTGCTCCGCGGGTACGTTCTGCAGCACGGCACGTCGGGCGGCCTCGTGCCGGAAGCCGGTGCCGTCCAGGATGCCCGCCCGGGTGAGGGAGACCAGGCATCCGCGGACCGCCGGCTCCTCGAGCGAGGTCAACGCGCACAACAGCCGCACTCGTTCGGCACCGCCCAGCACGGCGACGGCCCGGGCGACCCGCACCCCCGCCGCACCATGACGGTGCACACAGGCCAGCGTGGCCTGCCGGAACATCTCACCGGTCTCGGGGGCCGCCCCGTCCCGGACCGCGGAGGCGCCCGAGGTGCGGGGGCGGCCCGAGGCGTCGTCCAGCAGCGCGTGCACCAGCAGGGGACTGCCGCCGGTCGCGGCATGCCATGCGGGCGCGAACCGCGCGGCGTGCGCCGTATCGTACGTCCCGGCCAGCAGGCCCTCGACGCCCGTCACCGTCAGCGGGCCGAGCCGGACGTCGCATACCTCGGCCCGGTGCGGGAGTTCCGCGAGCGCGGCGGGCATCGCGGCCTCCGGGGAGCCCAGCGCGACCAGCAGCGAGAACGTTTCGGCAGGCATCAGCTCCCAGGTGTGCGTCAGGCAGGCCAGCGACTCCGGGTCCGCGAACTGCACGTCGTCGATGACGATGAGCACCGGCCCGGCCGACGCCGCCCGGGCCAGCCGCTGCCGGAACGCCGGGTGGAGGGCGTGGTGGCGGGCCGCCTCGGTCCGAGCTGCCACCGGCTGCGGTGGCGAACCCTGTGCGGCGGCCGCCGGGTGGCCCGACGGCGCCGGCGGAAGCCCATGGATCAGCTGCTCCACGACCGCGTAGGGAAAGGCCTGTTCATCAGGGGCCCCGACCGCGCTCAGCAGACGCGCACCGCGGGACGTGACGTGTTCCGCCACACGGTGCAGCAAGGCGGTCTTCCCCGATCCGACGGCGCCGGCGACGACGCCGACCCGGCCCCGGCCGTGCGCCTCACCAGCGAGGAACCGGGTGAGTCTCGCGGTCTCCTTATCCCGTTCCAGCAACATCGTCAATTCCTTCCCGTTAATTGCGCGCAAAGAATTGAGGTAGCTCCCGAGAGATGTCGCCGGGCACTGGTCCGCTACCGATCAGTAGAAAGGCTCGTAGACATCGAAGGGTGGTGTGCGGTGGGTCCGAATGATCGTCAGTAAGAATGCTTGCACCTCATGTGTCTTCACCCGGGCGAAGCGGATGACCGCGGCTGCCCGGCACTTCCCCATGGGCCTCGAAGTCGACGTCAATGTCCGGAAAGCACTGGTCAGTTGCTTTTACGGTGGGACGGTTACGTCGGTTCCGAACCTCTGCGCGAGGCCCGCGGTGGTGACTCTAGCAACGACTGGGCCCCGTGAAGAAAATCCTCCTGGCGGTGACGGCGTGTTATGTAAGAGGATATTCACAAACTGTGACGTCCTGTGTTCCGCGGCGGCCCGCTCGCCGGTCGCCGCTCCTCCGGGCGGCGCGGCGACGATTAGGGGTTGCCGGCGAAGGTTAGGGGGAGTTGCAGGTGGAACCGTCGGCGGGTACGGGATTCAATCATCGAGCGCGAGCCCGCCGGGGCCGCGGACCATGATGTCGCCCGGACTGCTGCCGGGCCCGGGGTGGAGCTGGTTCAATGACGACGACAGAGGCGACGCAGTCGACGGCGGCCCCGAAGACCGCCGCCGGCGATGCCCGCGGCCGGGTCGCCGAGCTGCACGCGATTCGTGCCCAGGCCGTGGCCGGCCCCAGCGAGAAGGCGACCGAGGCGCAGCACGCCAAGGGCAAGCTGACGGCGCGGGAGCGGATCGAGCTGCTCCTGGACCCGGGGTCCTTCCAGGAGGTCGAGCAGCTGCGCCGGCACCGGGCGACCGGCTTCGGCCTTGAGGCGAAGAAGCCGTACACCGACGGTGTCATCACCGGCTGGGGCACGGTGGAGGGCCGTACGGTCTTCGTCTACGCGCATGACTTCCGGATCTTCGGCGGCGCGCTGGGCGAGGCCCACGCCACCAAGATCCACAAGATCATGGACATGGCCATCGCCGCCGGCGCGCCCCTCGTGTCGCTGAACGACGGCGCCGGCGCCCGCATCCAGGAGGGCGTCAGCGCCCTGGCCGGCTACGGCGGCATCTTCCAGCGCAACACCAAGGCGTCGGGTGTCATCCCGCAGATCTCGGTGATGCTCGGCCCGTGCGCGGGCGGCGCGGCGTACAGCCCCGCCCTGACGGACTTCGTGTTCATGGTCCGTGAGACCTCGCAGATGTTCATCACGGGCCCGGACGTGGTCAAGGCGGTCACGGGTGAGGAGATCACCCAGAACGGGCTCGGCGGCGCCGACGTCCACGCCGAGACCTCCGGCGTCTGCCACTTCGCGTACGACGACGAGGAGACCTGCATCGCCGAGGTGCGGTACCTCCTCTCGCTCCTGCCGCAGAACAACCGCGAGATGCCACCGGACGTAGCCGGTGACGACCCCGCCGACCGCCGCTCCGACGTCCTGCTGAAGCTCGTGCCGGTGGACGGCAGCCGGCCGTACGACATGCGCGAGGTCATCCAGGAGATCGCCGACGACGGCGAGTTCATGGAGGTCCACGAACGCTGGGCGGCCAACGTCATCGTCGCCCTGGCCCGCCTCGACGGTCAGGTCGTCGGTGTCGTCGCCAACCAGCCCCGGGTGCTGGCGGGCGTCCTGGACATCGAGGCGTCCGAGAAGGCGGCCCGCTTCGTCCAGATGTGCGATGCCTTCAACATCCCGCTGATCACGCTGCTGGACGTACCGGGGTTCCTCCCGGGCGTCGATCAGGAGCACAACGGCATCATCCGGCACGGTGCCAAGCTGCTGTACGCGTACTGCAACGCGACGGTGCCGAGGATCTCGCTGATCCTGCGCAAGGCGTACGGAGGTGCCTACATCGTCATGGACTCCCAGTCCATCGGCGCGGACCTGACCTATGCCTGGCCGACCAACGAGATCGCCGTGATGGGTGCGGAAGGCGCGGCGAACGTCGTCTTCCGCCGCCAGATCGCCGAGGCCGAAGACCCCGAGGCCATGCGCGAGCGCATGGTCAAGGAGTACAAGGCCGAGCTGATGCACCCCTATTACGCGGCGGAACGCGGTCTGGTCGACGACGTCATCGACCCCGCCGACACCCGCGAGGTGCTGATTCGTGCTCTCGCCGTGCTGCGCACGAAGCACGCCGACCTGCCGGCCCGCAAGCACGGCAACCCCCCGATCTGACGGCGCACTTCGTAGCCGGCCCCGCCCAGGCCCGCCACCGCACCGACCACCCCGAGAAAGGCCCTGGACCCACCATGAACGCCCACCCCAACGGCATCGTCCCGCCGCGCGGCCCGGAGGAGTCCGACCGGACCCTCCACTACGCCGGTCCGGCGACCTTCGGCCGAGTGCCCCGGCTGGACGAGGTCGACAACACCGACATCGCCGTGGTCGGCGTACCGTACGACTCGGGCGTCTCCTACCGGCCCGGGGCCCGCTTCGGCGGCAACGCCATCCGCGAGGCGTCGCGCCAGCTGCGCCCGTACAATCCGGCCCAGCAGGTCTACCCGTTCCACTTCGCCCAGGTGGCGGACGCCGGAGACATCACCGCCAACCCGTACAACGTCGAGGAGGCGGTGGAGACCATCGAGGCCGCCGCGGACGAACTGCTCGGCACCGGCGCGCGGTTGATGACGCTGGGCGGCGACCACACCATCGCCCTGCCCCTGCTGCGTGCCGTGGCGCGCCGGCACGGTCCCGTGGCTCTGCTGCACTTCGACGCCCACCTGGACACCTGGGACTCCATCTTCGGCGTGCAGTACGCCCACGGCACGCCGTTCCGCCGCGCGGTCGAAGAGGGCATCCTCGACACCTCGGCCCTGTCCCACGTGGGCATCCGAGGGCCGATCTACCACCAGGACGACCTGGCCGAGGACGCCAAGCTGGGCTTCGGCATCGTGAGCTCCGCGGACGTGATGCGACGCGGCGTCGACGAGGTGGTCCAGCAGCTGCGCGAGCGCGTCGGCGAACGCCCGCTCTACATCTCCGTCGACATCGACGTCCTCGATCCCTCGCACGCCCCGGGAACCGGCACCCCGGAGGCCGGCGGTCTCACCTCACGCGAACTGCTCGAGATCATCCGCGGTCTGTCCGACTGCCGCCTGGTCTCCGCCGACCTCGTCGAGGTTGCCCCCGCCTACGACCACGCCGAGATCACCTCCGTCGCCGCCTCCCACGTCGCCTACGAACTCGTCACGATCATGTCCCGTCAGATGGGTCCGGCCCGCTGGGGGGCCAAGTAACACCCGCCGAAGACGGCTCCGGCACTCCTCCCGGCTGTCACGCTTGGGTACTAGGCTCATGAATGCGAGACAGATGGGCGAGGGGACCTTCGAGGCTGCTGAGAGAGGTCGCTGCAACCCGCTACGTCGCACTTCTCCGCTCCGGTGGCTCCGTCCCCGGCGTCGTCGAGGCCGACGACCTCGGCACGTACGTCGTGGAATTCACCGGTTGGTGGCACTGACCTGCGGCAATGTGGTGGCACCCCAGGTTGTCCTGCGCAGAGGCCCTCATCGGCTCCACCCACACCTCGTTCACCGACCTGGAAACACTGCTACCCCAAGCCGCGCCCGCCCTCGGGTTGACGCCCAGTCAGGTGACGCAAGCAATCGGCACCCTCGACCCGAACCGCGCCATCCACACGCAACGCGACTACGTACGAGCCTTCTTCGACCTCCATCTAGGCCACCTCGACAACCACCTGCTCCAGCACCCCTCACCCCGCTACCCACAGATCAGGTTTGTCCGGTGAGGTCCCCGCCATCCCTGCACCACGGTCACCCCTGCAAGCCTGCGGTGGTCCCGAGCCCAGGGTCAGTCGGCGACGGTGAGGACGACCTTGCCGCGGGTGCGGCCGGCCTCGACGCGGGCGTGCGCCGCGCCGGCCTGCTCCAGCGGGAACGTTTCCTCCACCTCGACGGCGACCTCGCCGGCGTCGATCAGGCCTGCGATCGTGGTCAGCCCCGCGCCGTCCGGCTCGACCAGGTACGGGGTGACCCGCACGCCTGCCGCCTCGGCGGCCTGGGCCAGTTCTGGGGAGACACCGGCCGGGACGGCGACCAGCAGGCCGCCCAGGCGAAGGACCTTGAGCGAGCGGGTGCTGGTCTGGTCGTGGGCGTCGCCCACCAGGTCGATGACGACGTCGATGTCCTTGGTGGCGTCCTCGAAGCGGGTGGTGGTGTAGTCGATGGTCTCGTCGGCGCCGAGCTCCTTGAGCCAGGGGTGGCGAGCGGCGCTGGCGGTGGCGATCACGTGGGCGCCCAGGTGCCGGGCGAACTGGACCGCGAAGTGGCCCACCCCGCCGGCGGCGGCCGTGATCAGGACGCGCTGGCCGGCCTGCACGTGGGCGGTGTCGACCACGGTCTGCCAGGCGGTCAGCGCCGCCAGCGGCACGGCGGCCGCGTGCACGTGGTCCAGGGTGGCCGGCTTGCGGGCCCACTGGCGGGCCGGGGCGGTCACGTACTCGGCGTAGCCGCCGGCGGCGCGCGGGAACCACGGCATGCCGTACACCTCGTCGCCGGGCGCGAGCGTGGTGACGCCGAAGCCGACCTCCTCGACGACACCGGAGACGTCCCAGCCCAGGATCAGCGGGAAGGTCTGCAGCCCCGCCATGCCCTGACCCTCGCGGGTCTTCCAGTCCACCGGGTTGACGCCGGCGGCGTGCACTCGCACCAGCACCTCGGTCGGCAGCGGCTCGGGGCGCACGACCTCCTCGACGGTCAGCACCTCCGGCCCGCCGAACTCCGTGACGGTGACAGCCCGCATGGTGTGCTCACTCATTTTGCCCTCGCTCATGTCCGTGTCATTTCTTTTGCCGGGACCGCGGTCCCGGCAAAAGAAACAGTGGCGTGTGCTCGCGGAGGCGGGTGAGTGGCCGGAGAGCCACCTGTCGTACCATTCCGGCCATGCCGCATCGTGTTGCCGTTCTCGCCCTCGACGGAGTCCTGCCGCTGGACCTGGGCATCCCGGCGCGGGTGTTCAACGAGGCCTGTGAACCGGACGGAACTCGTCTGTACTCCGTCGTCACCTGCTCCCTCGGCGGCCGGCCGGTACGCACGCACGAGGACTACCGGATCGTCGTCGACCACGACGAGTCGGCGCTGGAGACTGCGGACACCGTCGTTCTGGCCACGCAGGAACCCAGCGAGCGGCTGCTCGCGACCGGCACGCTCCCCGAGGAACTCGCTGCGGCGCTGGACCGGATAGGGCCGCGGACCCGCGTCGTCAGCCTGTGCACGTCGGCCTTCCTGCTCGCGGCGGCCGGTCTGCTGGACGGTCGGCGGGCCACGACGCACTGGGCGCTGTGTGACGCGCTGGCGCGGCTGTTCCCCGACGTCGACGTCGATCCGGACGTCCTGTTCGTCGACAACGGACGCATCCTGACGTCCGCCGGCGGAGCAGCAGGCATCGACCTGTGCCTGCACCTGGTCCGTCTGGACCACGGGGCGGCGGTCGCCTCGGCCGCCGCGCGCCGCTGCGTGGTGGCGCCGTGGCGCGAGGGCGGGCAGGCACAGTTCATTGAGCACCCGGTTCCGCAGGACACCGACCGTTCCACTTCGGCGACCCGGCAGTGGGCGCTGGACCGGCTCGCCGAGCCGATCACACTGGAGGACATGGCCCGGCACGCGCACATGAGCGTGCGCACCTTTACCCGGCGGTTCCGCAGCGAGGTGGGCAGCAGCCCGCTGAAGTGGCTGGCGCAGCGGCGGCTGGCCCACGCGCGCCTGCTGCTGGAGTCCACCGACCTCACCGTCGCGCGGATCGCCACCGCGTGCGGCTTCGGCGACCCCGTCGCACTGCGCAAGCACTTCCACACGCACCTGGGCCTGTCACCACTGGCCTACCGTCGCGCCCACAACGCACCGGAGCCCATGACGGCACAGTGACCACCCAGCCGGGCCATGGCCGCGACAACATGCGAAGCCGGCCGTGCCTCTCTGCCATGCCTTCGCCGCCAAAGGACTCGAGCAGCTCATCGCCCTCGGCGCCCGCCGGATGATCACCGTCGGAACGGCGGCGTCGCTGCGCACCACTTACGCCGATCATGCTGGAGGCGGGGGAGTCCGTGGTGACGCCGGCGCGATGGCTCGGGCATTCCTCCCCGGCTGTCACGCTTGGTTACTATGCTCACTTCATGCCGGAGGCCGGAAGCAGGGGTCGCACCGCCATCGACGGACTGCTGGGGAGAGAGGGAGACGAGCGTGCCGGTCGAAGCTCCCCAGATTCTCCCCAAGGCTGGTCGTGGACATTTCCCTGGATTGCAGCGCCGTGGAGGTGTCATGGAATACAAGCATGACGAGCGGTGGAGCCTTCGAAAATGTTGAGAGAGGTAGCCGCAACCCGCTATGTCGAACCCTTGCGCTCCGGCGGCTCCGTCCCCGGAGTCGTCGAGGCCGACGACCTCGGCACGTACGTCGTGAAGTTCACCGGTTCCGCGCAGGGCCACAAGGCGCTGGTCGCCGAGGTGATCGTCGGAGAGCTCGCCCGCGCGCTCGGCCTGCGCTTCCCCGAGCTGGTCCTCGTCCACTTCGACCCCGCGATCGCCGCCGACGAGCCGCACCAGGAGGTGCGGGAGCTGCACGGCGCGAGCGCGGGCGTGAACCTCGGCATGGACTATCTGCCGGGCGCCCGGGACTTCACCCCGAAGATCGCGGGGAGCTTCCGCGTGGACCCGCTGGAGGCGGGCCGGATCGTCTGGCTGGACGCGCTGACCGTCAACGTGGACCGCACCGTCCACAGCTCCAACCTCATGGTCTGGCCGACGCTCGGCACCGCACCGCCCCGCCTGTGGCTCATCGACCACGGCGCCGCACTGGTCTTCCACCACCGCTGGGACACCACCACCCCGGGCAAGAAGTACGACTTCCGCCGGCACGCCCTCGGCCACTACGCCCCCGACGTCCGCGCCGCCGACGCCGAACTCGCCCCGAAGGTGACCGAGGACCTGCTGCGCGGGATCGTCGCCGAGGTGCCGGACGCGTGGCTCGCCGAGGACGCCGGCTTCGCGAGCCCGGACGACGTCCGCGCCGCCTATGTCGACTACCTCCTGGCCCGGGTGCGCCTGTCGCCCGAGTGGCTGCCCACCGACTTCCCGAGCCGCGAGCAGCTCGCGGCCGAGGAGGCCGCCCGCGCGGAGAAGACACAGGCGGGCCGCCCGGACTGGCTCAAGCGCGTCCCCGACCTGCACGGCAAGCCGGCGGCGGAACAGGACTGGTCGGTTCACCTGGGATGAGGCACATCGGATGACTTGGCGCGTTCAGATCGAGTACTGCACACAGTGCCGCTGGCTGCCCCGTGCCGCCTGGCTGGCGCAGGAACTGCTCACCACCTTCGAGGCCGAGCTGACCGAGCTGTCGCTCAAGCCCGGCACCGGGGGCGTCTTCGTCGTCCGGGTGAACGACGAGGTCGTCTGGGACCGGCGCGAGCAGGGCTTCCCGGAGCCCACGGCGGTCAAGCGCCTCGTACGCGACCGAGTGGCCCCGGGAAAGCCCCTGGGCCACTCGGACCGGACGGCGTAGGCGTCAGCCCTTGAGCTGCTCGTACGCCGGCAGGGTGAGGAAGTCGGCGTAGTTCTCGTCCAGGGAGACCCTCAGCAGCAGGTCGTGGGCCTCCTGCCAGTGGCCCGCGGCGAAGGCCTGCTCGCCGATCTCCTGGCGGATGGTGGACAGCTCCTCGGCGGCGACCTTGCGGGCCAGCTCCGGCGTGGCCCTGTCGCCGTTCTCGAACTCGACGCCCGCGTTGATCCACTGCCAGATCTGGGAGCGGGAGATCTCGGCGGTGGCCGCGTCCTCCATCAGGTTGAAGATGGCGACCGCGCCGAGCCCGCGGAGCCAGGCCTCGATGTACCGCATGCCGACCTGGACGGCGTTGACGAGACCGTGGTACGTCGGCTTCGCCTCCAGCGAGTCGACGGCGATCAGGTCGGCCGCCTCGACGTGGACGTCCTCGCGCAGCCGGTCCTTCTGGTTCGGCCTGTCGCCGAGGACCTTGTCGAAGGACTCCATGGCGATCGGGACCAGGTCGGGGTGGGCGACCCAGGAGCCGTCGAAGCCGTCGTTCGCCTCGCGGTCCTTGTCGGCGCGGACCTTCTCGAAGGCCACCTTGTTGACCTCGGCGTCCCGGCGGGACGGGATGAACGCCGCCATGCCGCCGATCGCGTGCGCGCCGCGCTTGTGGCAGGTGCGGACGAGGAGTTCGGTGTACGCCCGCATGAACGGGGCCGTCATGGTGACCGCGTTGCGGTCCGGCAGGACGAACCTGGCGCCGCCGTCACGGAAGTTCTTGACGATGGAGAACAGGTAGTCCCAGCGGCCGGCGTTCAACCCCGAGGCGTGGTCGCGGAGTTCGTAGAGGATCTCCTCCATCTCGTACGCCGCCGTGATCGTCTCGATCAGGACGGTGGCGCGGATGGTGCCCTGCGGGATGCCGACGTAGTCCTGCGCGAAGACGAACACGTCGTTCCAGAGGCGCGCCTCCAGGTGCGACTCGGTCTTCGGCAGGTAGAAGTACGGGCCCTTGCCGAGGTCCAGCAGCCGCTGGGCGTTGTGGAAGAAGTACAGGCCGAAGTCGACGAGGGCACCCGGGACCGGCGTGCCGTCGGCGTCGGCCAGGTGCCGCTCGTCGAGGTGCCAGCCGCGCGGGCGCATGACGACGGTCGCCAGCTCCTCGTTCGGCCGCAGGGCGTACGACTTCCCGGACTGCCGGTCGGTGAAGTCGATGTTCCGCGTGTAGGCGTCGATCAGGTTGAGCTGGCCGAGGATCACGTTCTCCCAGGTGGGCGCGGAGGCGTCCTCGAAGTCGGCGAGCCAGACCTTCGCGCCCGAGTTGAGCGCGTTGATGGTCATCTTGCGGTCGGTGGGGCCGGTGATCTCGACTCGCCGGTCGTTCAACGCGGCCGGGGCCGGGGCGACCTTCCAGGAGTCGTCCGCGCGGATCGCGGCCGTCTCGGGGAGGAAGTCGAGCGTGGAGGTGCGGGCGATCTCGGCGCGGCGCTCGGCCCGGCGGGCGAGGAGTTCGTCACGGCGCGGGGTGAACCGCCGGTGCAGCTCCGCCACGAAGGCGAGCGCCGCGTCCGTGAGGACCTCTTCCTGCCGGGGCAGGGGCTCGGCGTCGACGATGGCCAGCGGGGACGGCGCTGGTGCGGACATGAGCTGTCACTTCCTTCAGCGGTGGCACCGGGTGCCTAGTGGCACGAATAGGGCGAACAGCGCCCGCTGTGCGGTCAGGCGCTTCTGAGCAGTGGATAGTAGTTTCCTCATTGTGGAACTTCAATGGTTTGTTGATATCGAGATTCTCTGAGTCGAGGCAAGGTGGCGCCCAGTGCCGCCCCCTTCACTCAAGGTGGCGCAGGTCGGCCTCGGTGTCGATGTCGTACGGCTCGGCCACGTCCGCGCACTCCACGAGCCGGATCCGGCCGGCGTGCTCCTTCAGGTAGTCCCGCGCCCCGCGATCCCCCGTGGCGCTCGCCGTGATGCCCGCCCAGTGGGCCGCGCCGAAGAGGACGGGATGCCCGCGCATGCCGTCGTAGGCGGCCGAGACCAGCGATTTCTCGTCCTCGTAGGCGCCGAGCACCCGCGCCACGGCCGCCGCCCCGATGCCCGGCTGGTCGACCAGGCTGACCAGTGCCGCCCTGGCCCCCGTACCGGCCAGCGAGGCCAGCCCCGTCCGCAGCGAGGAGCCCATGCCCTCGGCCCAGTCGGGGTTGTCCACGAGCACACAGCCGCTCAGGTCGGCCCGCTCGTGGACGTCCTCCGCCCGCGCTCCCAGGACGACGTGGATCCGGCCGCAGCCGGCCGCGCGCAGCACTCCGACCGCGTGTTCGACCAGGAGGCGCCCCCGGTGCTCCAGCAGTGCCTTGGGCCGCCCGCCGAGCCGTCTGCCCCCGCCGGCGGCGAGCAGCAGCCCGGCGACCTCCCCACGATGGTTGTCCGTCATGCGTCCTGCATACCTGACGGGGGAGGCGGCGGCCGGTTTCCTTGGGCTGAATTTCGGTCCGCGCGGTGGCGCTCCCGGACGCGGTGGCGTTTACTGGCCCGCGCACGACGGCGTGTGAGGGGGAGGGCTGTGTTGCGGAGCTTGGGGCAGAGGCCAGTGACCGGCAGCGACGAGGACCTGCGAGTGGCGGAACTGCGGACCGCGGTGTCCCGGCTGCGCCGCGAACTCGCGGCGCTCCCGGCCGACTTCCCCGACCGGGCCATAGCCGAGGACGAACTGGCGGCCCTCGCGGCGATGGCCGCGGGCGGCCGCCCTGAGATCCCCCGCCTGCGCAGCTCCCTGTTACTGATCGCGGGCGCGATCGGCTCGGTCAGCGCCCTGGCGAGAGGTCTGAGTGGGGTCCGGGAGGCAGTGGACCTCTTCGGGGAGCCGATGCAGCGGGGGTGAGTGCCTCTGCCTAGGTGCCCGAACTCGCAAGTGCCTGAGACAGCTCACGGGCGATCTGCTGCAGCACAGGCACGATCTTCTCGGTCGCCTCTTCGGTGACCCGCCCGGCCGGCCCGGAGATGGAGATCGCCGCAGCCGTCGGGGACTCCGGTACGGACACCGCGAGGCACCGAACCCCTATCTCCTGCTCGTTGTCGTCGACGGCGTACCCCGTCCGCCGTACGTCCTCCAGCGCGGCCAGGAACCCCTCGGGCGTGGTGATGGTCTTCTCCGTCGCGGCGGGCATCCCCGTACGGGACAGCAGCGCCCGCACCTCGTCGTCCGGCACCCCCGCCAGCAGCGCCTTGCCCACGCCGGTCGAGTGCGGCAGCACCCGTCGGCCCACTTCCGTGAACATCCGCATCGAGTGCTTCGACGGCACCTGAGCCACGTACACGATCTCGTCGCCGTCCAGCAGCGCCATGTTCGCCGTCTCGCCGGTCTCCTCGACCAGCTGTGCGAGATACGGCCGCGCCCACGTGCCGAGCAGCCGGGACGCCGACTCGCCGAGGCGGATGAGCCGGGGGCCGAGCGCGTAGCGCCGGTTCGGTTGCTGGCGGACGTAGCCGCAGGCGACCAGCGTGCGCATCAGCCGGTGGATCGTCGGCAGCGGCAGCCCGCTGGTCGCGGACAGCTCGCTCAGGCCGACCTCGCCGCCCGCGTCCGCCATCCGCTCGAGCAGGTCGAAGGCGCGCTCCAGGGACTGGACCCCGCCCGCGGCGGAGGACTTGGCGGAGTCGGTGGTGCTGGCGCTGGACGTCGGCACGGCGCGTTCCTTTCGGGACTGGCAAGAGATGAGAAGCCTACCCGGCGGCCGGTTGACTCCCTGCTTGTACGTAGCTACGTTCTGTCTACTGGAATTGTAATTCCGCTTTGTGGAAACGTCCAGAGTGGGTGCGGGTCGGGCGCCGCCCAGAAGTGTGCCCTTGACGGCGGGAGAGCGGGAGTGAAGACTCCTTCAACAGAACGTTGAAATTCGTTACGTGGGTGTACATCCCGTTTCCGAGGCGTAAAACGGCGGTACAGAGAGGGGTTCGGGTGTCCGAGGCTGAACTGGTCCTGCGTTCGACGCGCGTCATCACTCCGGAAGGGGCGCGGGCCGCCACGGTCACCGTGTCCGCCGGGCGGATCACGGCCGTCCTGCCGTACGACGCGGAGGCTCCGGCCGGTGCCCGGCTGGAGGACCTCGGCGACCACGTGCTGCTGCCCGGCCTGGTCGACACCCACGTGCACGTCAACGACCCGGGCCGCACCGAGTGGGAGGGCTTCTGGACCGCCACCCGCGCGGCGGCGGCCGGTGGCATCACCACGCTGGTCGACATGCCGCTCAACTCCCTCCCGCCGACCACGACCGTCGAGAACCTGCGCGTGAAGCAGGAGGTGGCCGCCGGCAAGGCGCACATCGACGTGGGCTTCTGGGGCGGCGCCCTGCCGGACAACGTCAAGGACCTGCGCCCGCTGCACGACGCCGGTGTCTTCGGCTTCAAGGCGTTCCTGTCCCCGTCCGGCGTGGACGAGTTCCCGCACCTCGACCAGGACCAGCTCGCACAGTCCATGGCGGAGATCGCCGGCTTCGACGGCCTGCTGATCGTGCAC
The DNA here is from genome assembly GCF_055581585.1 of Streptomyces sp. NPDC031426. Lineage (NCBI taxonomy): Bacteria > Bacillati > Actinomycetota > Actinomycetes > Kitasatosporales > Streptomycetaceae > Streptomyces > Streptomyces sp. NPDC031426. The sequence continues at coordinate 113,492 of NZ_JBVIJE010000020.1, read as the reverse complement.
GCCGAGGACCCGCACCACCTCGCCGCCGCCCCGCAGCACGGCGGCCCCAAGTACGCCGACTTCCTCGCCTCCCGCCCGCGCGACGCCGAGGACACGGCCATCGCGAACCTCATCGCGCAGGCCCGCCGCCTCCACGCGCGCGTGCACGTGCTGCACCTGTCCTCCAGCGACGCGCTGCCGCTGATCCGCGCCGCCCGCGCCGAGGGCGTCCGGATCACCGTGGAGACCTGCCCGCACTACCTCACCCTGACCGCAGAGGAAGTCCCGGACGGCGCCAGCGAGTTCAAGTGCTGCCCGCCCATCCGCGAGGCCGCCAACCAGGATCTGCTGTGGCAGGCGCTGGCCGACGGCACCATCGACTGTGTCGTCACCGACCACTCGCCCTCCACCGCCGACCTGAAGACCGACGACTTCGCCACCGCCTGGGGCGGCATCTCCGGCCTCCAGCTCAGCCTCTCCGCCGTGTGGACCGAGGCACGCGCGCGTGGCTACGGCCTGGAGGACGTCGTGCGCTGGATGTCCGCGCAGACCGCCGCCCTGGTCGGCCTCGACGCGCGCAAGGGCGCCATCGCCCCCGGCCGTGACGCCGACTTCGCCGTCCTCGCCCCCGACGAGACCTTCACCGTCGACCCGGCCGGCCTCCAGCACCGCAACCGGGTCACCGCGTACGCCGGCAAGACCCTGTACGGCGTCGTGAAGTCCACCTGGCTGCGCGGCGAACGCATCGTCGCGGACGGCGAGTTCACCGAGCCGAAGGGCACCCTGCTCGCCCGCCCCCAGTAGCCACCCCCACCACCCGAACCGGCCGACTCCCGAAAGGACCCCCTGATCACCGTGACGGCGCTGCATCAATCTTCTTCGGCTCGCTTCACCGGCGACGCGAACCCCTACGGAGGCGGCGACCCGTACGCGGACTACCGCACCGCCGATTTCCCCTTCACCCAGTACGCCAACCTCGCCGACCGGCAGCTCGGCGCCGGTGTCATCGCCGCCAACGACGAGTTCTTCGCCCAGCGGGAGAACCTGCTGGTGCCCGAGCCGGCCGAGTTCGACGTCGCGGACTACGGGCACAAGGGCAAGGTCATGGACGGCTGGGAGACCCGCCGCCGGCGCGGGGTCTCCGGCGAGCACCCCTGGCCGACCGCCGAGGACCACGACTGGGCGCTGGTCCGCCTCGGCGCGCCCGGGGTGATCCGCGGGATCGTCGTCGACACCGCCCACTTCCGCGGCAACTACCCGCAGGCCGTCTCGATCGAGGGCACGTCCGTACCCGGCTCGCCGTCCCCGGAGGAGCTGCTGGGCGAGGGCGTGAAGTGGACGACGATCGTCCCGCGCACCGCCGTCGGCGGTCACGCGGCCAACGGCTTCGAGGTCACCGTCGAGCAGCGCTTCACCCACCTGCGGGTCAACCAGCACCCCGACGGCGGCATCGCCCGTCTGCGGGTGTACGGCGAGGTGGTCCCGGACCCGGAGTGGCTGGCGGTCCTCGGCACCTTCGACGTGGTCGCGCTGGAGAACGGCGGGCGGGTCGAGGACGCCTCCAACCTCTTCTACTCCCCGGCCACCAACACCATCCAGCCGGGCCGCTCCCGCAAGATGGACGACGGCTGGGAGACCCGCCGCCGCCGCGACCAGGGCAACGACTGGATCCGCTACCAGCTGGCCGCCCGGTCGCAGATCCGCGCGATCGAGATCGACACCGCCTGTCTGAAGGGCAACAGCGCGGGCTGGGCGTCGGTGTCGGTGAAGGACGGCGAGCAGGGCGACTGGACCGAGATCCTGCCGCGCACCCGTCTGCAGCCCGACACCAACCACCGCTTCGTCCTCCCGGAGCCCGCGGTCGGCACGCACGCGCGGATCGACATCTTCCCCGACGGCGGCATCTCCCGCCTGCGCCTGTTCGGCTCCCTGACCGAGCAGGGCGCGGCCGGCCTCGCCGCCCGGCACCAGGAACTGGGCGGCTGACCCACCCCGTACCCGCGTGGGGCGCCCCGGCCCGGACAGCACCGGGGCGCTCCGCGCGTCACCCACAAGGGCCCGTTTCCGGCCCCCTGGAACTTACGGGTCCGTCTCCCGCGTTCTCCCCGCGTGACCCTTCAGCAAGAGATCGTCGGCAACGCCATGCAGATGGCGGTCGTCAACCTGCAGCCCGGCCAGACCGTGTACTGCGAGGCCGGAAAGTTCCTGTTCAAGACGACGAACGTGACCATGGAGACGCGCCTGTCCGGCCCGTCCGCAAACGGCGGGCAGCAGGGCCAGGGCGGCGGGGGCGGCGGCATGGGCGGACTGCTCCGCCAGGCCATGGGCACCGCCATGCAGGTGGGCCAGCGCATGCTCGCGGGCGAATCGCTGGCGTTCCAGTACTTCACCTCCCAGGGCGGCCAGGGCACGGTCGGCTTCGCCGGCGTGCTCCCGGGCGAGATGCGGGCCCTGGAACTCGACGGCACACGCGCGTGGTTCGCCGAGAAGGACGCCTTCGTGGCCGCCGAGTCCACCGTCGACTTCGGCATCGCCTTCGCCGGCGCCCGCACCGGCATGAGCGGCGGCGAGGGCTTCATCCTGGAGAAGTTCACCGGGTACGGCACGGTGATCATCGCCGGCGCGGGCAACTTCATCGACCTCAACCCGGCCGACTTCGGCGGGCGCATAGAGGTGGACACCGGTTGCGTGGTGGCCTTCGAGGAGGGCATCCAGTACGGCGTCCAGCGCGTCGGCGGCCTCAACCGCCAGGGGATCATGAACGCGGTGTTCGGCGGCGAGGGCCTGTCCCTGGCCACCCTGGAGGGAAACGGCCGGGTGATCCTGCAGTCCCTCACCATCGAGAGCCTCGCCAACGCCCTGAAGAAGGCCCAGGGCGGCGACAAGCAGGGCCCGACCGGCGGACTGTTCTCGACGCACGCCGGGTGAGCCGTACGGACCACCGATGAGTTGCGGGTGCGGACGGGGTCTGAGGTGGTGACACAGACCCCGCACCAGGAAGCAGGCACCCGTCATGGGCAAGCTCGTCTCCACGATCTTCGTCACGCTCGACGGCGTCTACCAGGCGCCCGGCGGCCCCCAGGAGGACACCCGGGGCGGCTTCGAGCACGGCGGCTGGAGTTTCCCGTTCGGCGACGACGACTTCGGCCGGTTCATCAACGAGGTCTTCGACCGCCCCGCCGCGTTCCTCCTCGGCCGCCGTACCTACGACATCTTCTCGGCGTACTGGCCGAAGGTGACCGACCCGGCCCACCCCATCGCCTCCAAGCTGAACGCCCTGCCGAAGTACCTCCCCTCGTCCACCCTCACCGATCCCTCCTGGTCCGGTACCACGGTGCTCGGCGGCGACCTCGCCAAGGAGGTCACCGCCCTCAAGGAGCGCATCGACGGCGAGCTCCAGGTGCACGGCAGCGGCGCCCTCGTCCAGTCGCTGCTGGCGCTCGGCCTGATCGACACCCTGCACCTGCTGACCTTCCCGGTGGTGCTCGGCTCGGGCCTCCGCTTCTTCGCGGAGGGCGCGCTGCCGACGAGGTTCCGGCACGCGGGCGGCCGCATCACCGCCGCCGGTGTCTCCATCCAGTCCTACGACCTGGCCGGGAGGCCGCGCTACGGCACGTACGACCTCCCGGAAAACGCCTAGCCGAAGATCGTCCTCGCCGGTACGGTGATCGCGCCCCGTGCGAGCCGCCGCCGTCTCCGCACCCCCTTCCGGAGACCGGGAGAGCCGCCCCATGTCGTCGATCGCCGTACCGGGTGCCGCCGTCGCGCCCCGCCGTGCCTGGCGCACCGACGTGCCCGTCCTCCTCGTCGCCGTCTGCTGGGGTGCCAGCTATCTCGCGGCCAAGGACATCACCACCGCCCGTACGGTCCTCGCGGTGCTGGTGCTGCGGTTCGCGCTCGCCGTGCCCGTCCTGGCCATCGCCGGCCGCCGCGCCCTGCGGACGCTCACCGGCGCCCAGTGGCGCGGCGCGGCCCTGCTCGGCCTGATCCTCAGCGGAATCTTCCTGCTGGAGACCTACGGCGTGGTCCACACCTCGGCGACCAACGCGGGTCTGATCATCAGCCTCACCATGGTCTTCACCCCGCTCGCCGAGGCCGCCGTCACCCGCACCCGGCCCACCCCGGCCTTCCTCGGCGCGGCACTGCTGTCGGTGCTCGGTGTCGTCCTGCTCACCCAGGGCGGCGGCTTCACCCGGCCGAGCACCGGGGATCTGCTGATGCTGCTCGCCGCGCTCGCCCGTACGCTGCACGTCCTCGCCATGTCCCGGCTCAGGGCCGTACAGGGCGCCGACGCGCTGCCGCTGACCACGGTCCAACTCGGCGCGTCCGTCGCCGTCTTCGCCCTGCTGTCGGCCGTCTCGGGCGGTCCGGCGCCCTGGCGGGTCGCGGCCGGGTTCACCGCCCGGGACTGGGCGGGGCTGCTCTTCCTGTCCGCGCTGTGCACGGTGTTCGCCTTCTTCGTGCAGATGTGGGCGGTCCGCCGTACCTCGCCCTCCCGGGTCGGCCTGCTGCTCGGCACCGAGCCGCTGTGGGCCGCCGCGGCGGGGATCGCGCTGGGCGGGGAACGGCTCGGCGCGCTCGCTCTCGCGGGCGGTGCGCTGGTACTCATGGGCACCGCGTGGGGGCGCAGGACGGCAAGATGAGGTGTGGAGTTCTCTTCGTCAGCGGATATATCCCACGTCCGCCTCCGGGGAGCCGATCATTCCGCTCCCGGGGAGCTTTGTACTCGCTTAGTTTCTCAATAAACAATCAAGAAGAGGCATCGACGTTCTCAAAGGACCACATGGCCAAGGTCTTGCGTCGACTCGAACCTCCTGACAGTGTTCGATGGTCGGTTCTCGACATTGCGTCGCGGGGGGACTCGATGTGCTATGCCTTTCCGATCGCTCATGACCGCTTTACCCTTCCTTGATCCGTGGTTCGCCGAGTTGTCTGATCATTCGCAGCTGGATGCGTCGTACGACAGCTGGTAGGTCCGCCCGGGAGTTCGCTGGGGAGGGAGAGCGATGGACCAAATCTCTGCATCCACACACAAGCCGATACAACGTCACTTCCGGCGTCCGGACCCGTACCCCGGTGGACTCTTATCGGAGATCATCCAGGTACCGATAAGCCGAATCACGGTCGGGGGTTCACTCCGTGCGGGCGGGGTTGATCCACGGCACATCGATGCGCTTGCCGAAGTGTGCTCCGAACTCCCGCCGATCGTGATCCACCGCAAGACGATGACCGTCATCGACGGCGTGCACCGGCTCAGGGCGGTGGAGAACAGCGGCGCCACGCACATAAGTGCTGTGCTGTTCAACGGTGACGAGCGTGAAGCCTTCGTGCTTGCGGTCAAGCTGAACAGCAACCACGGACTCCCCCTCTCCCTGGCCGACCGCAAGGCCGCGGCCCTCCACATGCTTGCCGACTTCCCGGAGTGGTCCAACCGGCGGCTGGCGGGGGTCGTCGGTCTGTCGGACAAGACAGTCGCGGCGCTCAGGCGGCGGTCGGGTGCGGAACTTCCGCACCCGACCGCCGTGCGACTCGGCCGTGACGGGGTGGCCTACCCGCTTGCGGCCGGCGAGGGCCGCAGTCGCGCGCTGGTGTACCTCGCCGCGCATCCCGACGCGTCCGCGCAGGAGTTGGCGCGTGCCGCGGGCATCTCGCTCACCACGGCGAAGGATGCGCGGAAGCGGGCGCGCGCTGCCCAAGGCGAACCCCGGACGACGATGCAGCGGGACGACGGGTCGGCCCAGGAGTGCGGAGCCGGCCACCCCGCGGTCGAGCCGACTGTCGGGTCGGTCCAGGAGGGCGGACCCTGCCACCCCGCGATCGTGAAACGTCCCAGGGCGCACCCCACGTGTGCCGACCTGTCACTGGCGGTCCGGCGGTTGCGGGCCGATCCCTCGCTTCGGTTCACCGAGGTCGGCCGGAAGCTGCTGCGGACACTCGACCCCTCGGCCACGCAGCCGCACGACTGGGCGGCGATGGCCGGCAGCCTCCCGATGCACTGCGCGCCATTGATCGCCGAGCTGGCTCGGCACCACGCCGAGAGCTGGCAGCTCCTGGCGGAGTCGTTGACGGAACGGATTAATTCCCGAGAGACTGACGCATAGGTTTTCGGCCGGTTCGGCAGGTGCCGTTTCCGACACCTTCGGTGCGGCACCTCCGGTTGATTCCGCCGATATCGTCGTCCTACTTCTTCCAGACTCTTCCGTAGGCATTTTCCCGCGAGATCCGCTGATTTCGATCCGTTCGCTTTCATACGATGGCTCTCACAAATTCGAAGCGGGGGAACGTGACTTCGTACAGCCCAAACCGTGTGGGGGATGAGCAGTCGACCGCGCCTCAACCCACCACTCGTAGCGATACGCCATCACCGGGGATGCCCACACATTGGTACAACTTCCTCGGAGATCTGCCCGGCCCCATGCCCGAGGTCAGGGACTCCGGAAGCCCTACCGCCGCGGAGATATCCGCGAAGGTCCGGCCACGAGTGCTCGTTGAACAGAACAGTCCGAACGAGCAATGGATCGCGATACCCGAACCGGTCGTGGAGCGGCTGCGGCAATGCGGCCGGCCGACACCGCTGCACCGAGCGCACCGGCTCGAGGAGCATCTCGGTACGGGCGCGAGGATCTACCTCAAGCGTGAAGACGTCCTTCCCAGCGGCAGCTTCAAGCTGAACACGGCGATAGCCCAGGCGTACTACGCGGCCGAGGAGGGGCGGACCACCCTCGTCACCGAGACCGGAGCCGGTCAATGGGGCATGAGTGTCGCGCTGGCGGCGAAGATGTTCGGTCTGCGGGCCGAGATCTTCATGGTGAGGTGCTCGCTCGAGCAAAAGCCCTACCGGCGTCACTACATGGAGCTCCTGGGGGCCAAGGTGCGGCCGTCGCCGTCGACGCACACGGCGATCGGACGAAAGATCCTGGGCGAGGTCCCGGGCCACCCCGGCAGCCTCGGCACCGCGATCAGCGACGCGATCGAGCATGCCCTGGGCATTCCGTCCGCCGCGTATCTCGCCGGCAGCGGGATGCCGCACGTCTACCTCCACCAGACGTTGCTCGGGCTCGAGGTCGCGCAGCAACTCAAGGAGACCCACGGCGAGGACCTCGGCGTCGAAGGGCGCGGCGACCACCTCATCGCGTGCTCGGGCGGCGGAAGCAATCTCTGCGGTCTCATCGGCCCTCACCTGCGGGCCAGGGCCGACGGAGCGGACCTTCGCTTCCTCGCCGCGGAATCCACCGCGGCGCCCCGGCTCACCCGGGGGGTATACGAGTACGGCCGCACCGACCTGGGCGGATTCACGCCCGAGGTGCTGGGCTACACGATGGGGGAGAGCTTCATCCCACCGCCCAACCACGTCGGCGGCCTGCGCAACCATCACAGTTCCGCCCTGGTCAGCCTGCTGCGACGCGAGGGCGTCCTGGATGCCGTCGCCTTCGACCAGCGGACGGCGCTGGAGGCCGGTCGGCTCCTGCTGCAGACCGAGGGCCTGTTGCTCGCACCCGAGGCAAGTCACGCGGTCGCCGCGGCCCTGGATGTCGTGGCCAAGGCCGACGCGGAAGACCTCGAACCGGTGATCGTCGTCCTGGCCAGTGGCTCCGGTTTCCTCGATCTGCAGGGCTACGACGAAGTTCTGCTCGACGCGTAGCCACACCACACGTGGCCACGCCACACGTGGCCACGCCACACGTGGCCGCGCCACCATCTCACGGCGTCTTCGCACCTTGCGATTGGGAAGCCATATGCACTTGGCGACATTTCAGCCCCAGCTCGGCGTTCATTGTGAGACGACCACCCTTCGGAACATGATCCACCATGCCGGCGTCGACATCTCCGAACCCATGTTGTTCGGCCTCGGCCAGGGCATCGACTTCCAGTACTGGGATGCCCCCGATCCTGGGCGAAGCACACCCATGCTCACCGGCCGCATCGGTCCTGCCCTGCTGTCCCGCAACGCCTGCTCGGCCCTCGGTGTGGAATTGCGCGAATCGCGGGCGCCCGACCCGGAATCGGCTCGCGCCGCGGCGGCGAAGCTGCTCGAAGCCGGACATGTCGTGGGAATGTCCGTCGACATCTTCTACCTCGACTACTTCTCCTCCCGAAGCCATTTCGCGGCGCACTACATCGCGCTGTACGGGCTCGACGACTCCCTCGCCTACGTGGTCGACACCGATCAGCAGGGTGGGGCGCAGACGATTCCGGCGGAGTCGCTGCGCCGGGCCCGCGGTTCCGACGAGGGGTTCATGCCGTCGCCGAATCTGCAGATGTACGTGGAGGAACTGCCGGCGCGGCTGACCACCGCGACCGATGCCGTCCTGCGCGAGCAGATCTGGAAGGCCATCCGGCCGACCGCGGAGAGGATGATCGCCGACCGCGGACCGCGCTTCGGCATCGGCGCCCTGCGGCGGGCCGCTTCCGAGATCGCCGAATGGAGCGACACACTCACCTCCGCCGACGAGATGGTGCCGGGCGTCGGCCGCTTCTGGCGCTTCGCGGGAACCGGCGGAGCGAACTTCCGCAAGCTCTACCGCGACTTCCTGCTCGAGGCGCGGCAGCGCTGCGGCGACGCCGAACTCGACCCGTTCATCGACGACTTCGGCGACGTACAGCGGCAGTGGGACCAGGCGATCGAGATGCTGATGGCCTACCGCGGTGCGGACGACGGGCGAAGGCAGCTGGAAGCCGTAGCGGCCCGGCTGAACACCATCGCCGACGCCGAACAGTCCGTCTTCGAGAGGCTGCTCGTGCCGGCCACCAAATGGGCAGGTGAGCCGGCTTGACGAGCACTCAGGTGAAGACCGTCTGCCGCATGTGCCACGGCGGCTGCGGCGCCATCGTCGAACTCGTGGACGGCGTCCCCACCGACATCCACGGGGACCCGGACAACCCCACCAGCGAGGGCTACTTCTGCATCAAGGGCAAGGCGTCACTCGACCTGCTGCGCAGCCCGGACCGGCTGACGACGCCGCTGGTGCGGACCGGTCCGCGCGGCTCGGGGACGTTCGAGCCAGTCAGCTGGGAAGCCGCCCTCGACCGGATCGCCGGCGAACTCGCCACGACCATCAGCCGGCACGGCCCCGAGTCCGTCGTCCTCGGCCAAGGGACCGACCGCAACTACCAGGAGTGGGTGTTCCGGCTCGCGAACGCGATCGGGACGCCGAACGTGGTCGGTCCGGCCCACGTGTGCTTCTACCCCCGGGTCATGGCCTCGATCATGACGTACGGCGGATTCACCTTCTGCGACTACGAGGGCGATCCCGAGGTGGTCCTGCTCTGGGGCAGCAACAAGCCGAGCACCCACTCCGACGGCGTGATCGGTGTCAAGCTGCTGCGAGCCGTGGAACGGGGCAGCCGCGTCATCACTGTCGATCCGCGACGGACGCAGACCGCGGCCCGGTCCAGTCTGCATCTGGCCGTCCAGCCGGGAACCGACTGCGCACTGGCACTCGGCATGATCAGGATCGTCATCGACGAGGGCTGGTACGACCGCGATTTCGTCGCCGCGCACACCTCCGGATTCGACGAACTCGCCGAGCACGTGCGGGCGTACGGCCTCGACCGGGTCGCGCGGATCACCGGCCTGGCACCCGAGCTCATCCACGACGCGACCCGTGCCTACGCCCTCGCGTCACGGGCGTGCATCGAGGCCGGAACCGGGCTGTCGCAGAACGAGAACTCCTTCGACACGCACCGCGCGATCGCCATCCTCGCCGCGCTCTGCGGAAACATCGACGCTCCCGGTGGCGATGTGATCTGGGACCCGATGCCGATCGAGGGCCGGCGTGCCTTTCCCCGCTCGGATCTGCTCCCCGAGGAACAGTCGAAGAAGCGGATCGGCGGCGACAAGCACAAGATCCTGTCGATGTCGGGCTGGGTCGCGCCGGGAGACCTGCACGAAGCCATCGTGACCGGGTCGCCGTACCCGATCACCTCCATGGTGATCTTCGGCAGCAACATCCTGGCCTCGCACGAGAACACCGAGCTGGTCCGCAAGGCGATCGCCAAGCTGGACCTGGTCGTCGTGTGCGACCTGTTCATGACGCCGACCGCCCGGCACGCCGACGTGATTCTGCCGACCTCGAGCTGGCTCGAGCGGGACCAGATCGTCGAGTTCAACTCCTACATCGCGGCCCGGCAGAAGATCGCCACTGTCGACGGCTGCCGCTCGGACGAGGAGATCATCCTCGAACTCGCGAAGCGGCTCGGCCTGAGCCGGCACTTCTTCCCCTCGCTGGAAGCCGCTCTCGACGCCAAGCTGGCCGGCCTCGAACTCACCTGGGAACAGTTCAAGAAGATCGGCTACATCCGCAACGAAAAGCGATATCACAAGTATCGCGACCGCGGATTCGCCACCCGGTCCGGACGCGTGAACCTGCTGAACAACGGGCTGCGCGCCATGGGCTACGAGCCGTTCCCGGCCTTCCGATTTCCGCCGGAGGCGGACCCGGATCTGCCGTACGTCATGACCAGCGCCCATCCGCGCCAGTTCTACAACACCGAGTTCCACCAGCTGCCGACCACATCGCGCACTCAGACGACGGCGCGGGTGACCGTCAATCCGAAGACCGCGGAGCGGGAAGGACTGACAGACGGTGAAGAGGTGGACATCTTTTCGCGGGCCGGTGCGCGCGGGGTGCGCATGACGGTCAGAATCTCCGATTCCGTCGCACCGAACGTCGTGATGGCGGATGCCGGCTGGTGGTATCCGAGTGAGTCCTCGGTCGATGAGTCGCTCAGATCCTCGGTCAATCTCGTGACCAACAACGACCGTTCCGACGTGCATATGGGGAGCGCGACGATGAGAGGTGTAGCAGTGGGAATTCGGCGGCTGGAGCCCGGCCGTGGCTAGGGCGCGAGGCACCGTCGACGCCCGCGTGCCGGAGACCGACGAAGGCCTGCAGGGCGACGAACTGGCCTTCAAGTACGACGAGATGCAGCGCCACATCCGGGACAACGGCTGGCTCCAGGAGAAGGTCGACGACATCCTGCGGGCAGGGATCAACTCCGGGGAGGTCCTGGAGCTCGGATGCGGTCCGGGCTACCTCGGCCTGGAATGGATCGCCCAGGCCGACGGCTCCGCCCGGCTCGTCGGCCTCGACATCTCGCCGGCGATGCTCCGGCGGGCGAGCGCCAACGCGGACGGCTACGGCGTCACCGGTCAATGCACCTATGAATGCGGCACCGTGCTGGCGCTGCCGTTCGGGGACCAGCGCTTCGATCACGCCATCAGCGCCTCCTCGTTGCACGAATGGGCGGACCCGGTGACCGCCCTGGCGGAAATGCATCGCGTGCTCAGGCCGGGCGGACGGTATGTCATCTCCGATCTGCGCAGGGACGTCGACCGGACGACATTTCAGTTCATGAAGGCGAACATCGCGGCCGACATGCGCCCGGGTTTCCGGACCTCGATCCGGTCCTCGTACATCAAGAGCGAGGTCGAGGAAATGCTGAAAGGCACCGCGCTCGCGACGGCCACCGTGACGGAAGTGCAGATGGGAATCGTCATCACGGGCAGGAAGGACGCGCCATGAATGCACTCGCGGGAAGGTTGCCGGCCATCACCGCCACTCGTGACGGGCGCTTCCCCGACCGTCCCGGATTCGGCCGCTCCTGGGAAGAGATCCTCGAGACGTCGAGCACGTGGCAGGACCTCGACTGCGGGCAGTACCTGTCGGCATGGTGCGGATACGCGCCGGACGACGTCGTCGAGAGGTTCGCCGGGGTCAATCACGTCGGCATCTACATGGGTGACTACGACAGTGACGACGAGGTGTTCGACTGGCACGCCTACCTCAACGACCTCCGCGCCTCCGGTCGGATCGCCACCATCGAGATGGGGCCGTCGTACATCTCACCCCGGCAGTACGGCACGCCGGGATGGTGGAACTCGATCGTCCTCCCCGACGGACGTGCCATCGAGATGTTCGCCTGCCGCCGATTCGGCCCGTGGGCGGAGCGTTCCGCCGACGAGCGGGGACGGCTCATGTCGCATGTCGCCATCGATGTGCGCACCGACGCCGACGTCCGCTACGTCCTGGAGGTCCTGCATCGGAGCGTCGACCACCTGGAAAACATCGCGTTCACCGAGGCGGACGAACTCGGCCACACCTACGGGCACCTGCGCAACAACGACAGCAGCTCCGTGCTCGAGATCGTGTACGAGTCGCCGCGCGGCGGGATGGGGCACAACGATGGCAGTCATTGACATCTCGCCGTACTCCGGTGACCACTGCGAATCCACCACGTTGCTCAACATGCTCCGCAACCATGACATCGAGCTGAGCGAGCCGCTGATCTTCGGGCTGGGACAAGGCCTGTCGTTCCTGTACTGGCACTCCAAGCAGATGCCCAACCCGTTCCTCGCCGGCCGGGTCAAGCCGGACCATCTCATACGCAACGTGGCGGACGCCCTCACCCTCGACTTGCAGACGCAGGAGACGGCGTCACCGTCGAAGGCCGAGGCCACCCTGCTCAAGGCCCTCGACGAGGGCGACGTGGTGGGACTCAAGCTCGACCGCTACCACCTCGACTACGCACACGAGAACCACCACTTCGCCGCGCACTACGTCGCCTGCATCGGCTACGAGGACGACAGGTTCGTCCTCGTCGAGACCCGATCGCTCGGCGTTCAGTCGACATCGCGGGAAAGCCTGACGCGGGCCCGGTCCGCCAGGGGGCCGATGTGCTCGCGCAGCCTGTCGGTCCGAGTGGACCCGCGCGGGTACGACGAGTCGATCCTCGCGAAGGCCTGCCGGTCATCGATTCTGGCCACCGCGCAGGAGTTCCTGAACCCGCCGATCACCAACATGGGATTCAAGGGGATCGCGAAGACCGGCTCGCTCCTGCCGACATGGCGCGACCGGCTCGACCGTCCCGCCGAGGCGATGAGCACCGTCGGCATCAGCATGGAGGAAGGCGGAACGGGCGGCGGACTCTTCCGGACGCTGTGGGCGCAATTCCTGGAAGAGGCGCACGAGCTGACCGGCATCGAGGCCTACGACGAGCTCGCCGTCGAGTACCGCCGCATCTCCAAGCGGTGGACGGAAGTGGCGAACCTGCTGCGCGACGCCGACGACGCCAGTGCCCGGCGAGCACTCGACGAGGCGGCGTCGATCGTCAACGGTCTCGCGGCCGACGAGCGCAGGGCCATGATGCGGCTGGAGGAGGCGTCCCGATGACCACGCTCGCCCGGCCGGCCGGCCACGACCCGCGAAGCAGGCTGCACGACACCCTCCTCTCCCGCGTCGACATCGCACGGAAGGTCGCCGCGGTGACGTCACTGGACCGGCAGGCGCTCGACGCGTGGGCGGCGGAGGCGCTCACCGCGACCGTGGAGCACGCGTGCCACAACTCGCCGTTCTACGCCGACTTCGTTCCCGCCGATGTCGCCAGGGCGGTTGCGCAGGGCCGTCCGCACGCGTTCGAGGCCATCCCCTTCACAACCCGTGAACATCTCTCCGCCGCCTACCCGCTCGGCATGCTCGCCGTGCCGCGGCGTGAGGTCATCCGGTTCGACGAGAGTTCCGGCACCGGCAACGGACGCCCGATCGCGGCGTTCTTCACGATGGCGGACTGGCTGGAGAACAACCTCACCGTCGCCGGCCTGCTCGCCGCCGTGCTGGACGAACGGGACGTCGCGGCCATCGCCGTGCCGTACGAGCTCGCCGGGGTGGGCCAGGACCTCGACCGCGCCATCGAGATCCTCGGGTGCACCATCGTGCCGCTCGGCGCGGCCTCACCGTCCTGCACTCCGGACCGGATGGTCGACGCCCTGCTGCGTTCGGGCGCCACCGCACTGGTGTGCTCCGGAACGCGCGCCCTGTTCCTCGGCGAGATCGCCCGCCGCCGCGGCATCGACCCGCGCCGCGACCTCGCGGTCTCGAAGATCCTCATGGCGGGGGAGGGCGCGTCGCCGGCCAAGAAGCGGCGCCTGGCCGATCAGTGGGACGCCGTGGCGTACTCGATGTTCGGCATGACCGAGACCAACACGCTGGCCATGTTCTGCCGGGACCGTGAGCTGCACCTGGTCGAGACACGATCGTTCTTCGAGGTGGTGGATCCGGGATCCGGCGAACGGCTGCCGGACGGCTGTGTCGGTGAGCTGGCCGTGACGACGCTGGCCAGCCGGGCCATGCCGCTGCTGCGGTACCGGACCGGTGACGTGTGCCAGATCGAGGCGGCGCCGTGCGGCTGTGGTTCCCCGTTGCGCCGGCTGCGCCACCGCGGCCGGATCGGTGACCGGATACCGGTCGGTGACCGCTGGACCTCCCAGCTGGAGATCGAGGACATCGTCCTGGGCGCCATGACCACCGCGCCGTACTACTTCGCCTTCGACGTCGACGGGGACGCCCTGGAGATCGCCCTGCCGCCGTCGAGCGGCGACGACGCGACCCGGACATCGATCGCGGCCGGTGTCCGTGACCGCCTCGGCGCGTCCACACGATTCCGCCGACTGGACACCGAGCGGTTCGAGACGGCGCTGCGCACCTCGGCCAAACCGACGATGCGCAACTTCAGCGCCTACGTGGGAGGGAGGAGCTGACGGTGAGGGTGGAGCTGCCGCTTCCCACGCGCCTTCCGATCGCAGGCCGCTTCGAGATCGACGACACGTGCATCGACTGCAAGCTCTGCAACGACCTGGCGCCCGAGAACTTCGACGCAGACCTCGACAACGACGTCCACTACGTGTGCAAACAGCCCGAGACGCCCGACGAGCTGGAGCGGGTCCTCGACGCATTCGAATCCTGCCCCACCGAATCGATCCGGTACACAGCGGGGCCTACTGAGGAGTGATGGCGCAATGTCAAGCCTGGACGACCCGGCCACGGCCGACACGTGCGCCGGCCCGCGGCAGACGACCGAACTGGGGCCGGTGGCCGAAAGTTACGACCAGCTGCACCGCATCGACCTGCTCGCCGAGGCGCGGGCCGCACGAGCGGTGCCGGAGGGCACGTACGACTCCACGGTGTGCGCGGTCTTCCAAGCGTCGGAGGTGTGCCTGCTCAACCTGGCCCGGCTGGCGGGCAGGACCCAGGCGCGGGTGCTGGCCGACGACATCCCGGCCGCCTCCCGGTATGTCCAATGGGCCGTCGGGTTCCACCGGTTGCTGCGCAAGCTCGGCACCGTGATGTTCCACGCCCGCAGCGTCTTCGGATCCGGCGTGTCCGCCGGGACCTCGGCCCTGAGCATCTCGGAGTCCGCCGGTTACGCGGCCTACGTCGACGCGCTGCGGGGGCTGGAGGAGGCGGCCAGGGGCCCGCTGCTGGCCGGCGCCCCCGAGGTGACCCGCTCCACCATCGCCACCAAGAGCATCGACGACTCGTTGTACCGCCTGCTGCACGGCATCCGCATCGGATGTCACGACGCGACCAAGTGGGAGAGCGACCTCACCGCCGTACCCATCGGGGTGTGCCGGAGCACCGACGAGTTGATCTCCGCCGAGACGCTGGCGCGAGCGGTCGCCGCGACCGAGTTGAACGGGGGGACCCTGCATGGCGAGTTCGTCGCCCTGCACCAGGTCCCGGAGATCCTCTGCGCCGAGGCGAACGACCACCTGGAGGTCGCCATCCGGGCGATCCGGGCGTCGGCTCTGAGCCAGGCGGCGCAGCACCTTACGGCCTGCCGGTGGCTGCTCGATCCGGTGGTCGAGGCGCAGCGCGTGATGGCCGAGCACCTGGCGACCGGCGAGTACCACGAGTTCCGGACCAATCTGGGACCCGCGAGCGGCACGCACTCGCTGTCGATCAAGCAGCACATGTTCCGGGACCTGTTCAAGCACATGTGGAACGACCTCCAGGCCTGGCTGTGCTCGCTCGGTGGGTCCTCCCTGGAGGAGACCGTGCGGGACATCGACACACGCCGCCACGACGACCCGGAGGCATGGCTGCGGCACACCGTGGTCGACCAGGCGTTCCAACTGCACTCCGCCCACCAGCAGTGGCGGCATGAGCATCTGCACATGCCCCGCAACTGCCTGGGCAGCGGCGGCACCAAGTCCATGATCGGCGTCCCGGACGGGCCCCAGGCGGTCTACAAGATGCGGGACGCGGCCAACGCCCAGCACTCGTTGGCCGCGATCCACCGGGCGCGCCGGACGAGCCTGGCCAACGCCGTGCCGGACTCACCACTGGCCAAGCTCATCACCGATCCGAGCTCGCTCGACTCCGAGCTGATGCGGATCGTGGGTGAGGCGACACGCGAGTACTTCCCCCAGGTGCAAGAGCAGAGCTATCAGCCGTTCCGTTCCGGTGCGGCCGAGCGGAACCCGTAGGAGCGCGGACGGTGACCACCCGAGAACCTCACGCCTCTGACGGCGTCATGCCCACTGACGAGACAGCCCTTCTGCCCGGCTTCTCCGGCGGAGCCTGGCGCGGGCCGGAGTACGTGGCCAGCATCAAGGACGAGCGGGAAGTCTGGTGCGACGGGCGCCGGGTCGACGTGACCGGCGACCCGAGCTTTCAGCCGATGCTGTCCACGCTGGCCGGCCTCTACGACGCCCAGCATCTGCCCGACCGGGCGGACGAGATGCTCTACCGGTCGGAGACTTCCGGCAACCTGGTCAGCCTGTCGTACCTGGCCCCGGCCGACCGGGACGAGCTCAGCCGCAAGTGGGTCAACTCCCACCGGTGGGTGGAGTCCTCCTACGGCCAGCTCTCCCGGGTGCCCGACTTCATGTCGAACGTCGTGGTCGGCCTGTACGACTTCCGGTTCGAACTGGCCAAGGTGGACCCGCGGTTCGGGCGCAACGCGGAGAACTACTACCGCTACTGCCGCGAGAACGACCTCACGCTGACCCATGGCCTGGGTGACCCGCAGATCGATCGTTCCTCGACCCTCACCGACCGGCCGGAACTGGGGCTGAGGGTGGTGCGGCGCGGCGCCGACGGGATCGTCGTGCGGGGAGCCAAGCAGATCGCCACCCTGGCGCCGTACGCCCACGAGGTGCTCATCTACCTCTCGCCCGCGAACTACCTGCGCGAAGACCCCAGTTACGTCTGCTGGTTCGCCGCTCCGCTGGCGACGCCGGGCCTTCGCGTCCTGTGCCGCCAGTCCTACGCCGACGGCTCCGGCGGACTCTCCGCGCACTACGACGAGCAGGACGCCATGCTGGTGTTCGACGACGCGTTCATCCCGATGGACCGGGTCTTCCTGCTCGACGACTCCGACACGGCCGTGCGTGGCTTCGCCGAGCTGAACAAGTGGTCGCTCTACACCGGCCAACTGCGCTACTACCACCGGCTGCGCACCATGCTCGGCGTCGCGTCGCTGCTGGCCCAGGCGATCGGTGTCGACAAGTTCCGGCAGGTCACGGACCTTCTCGGCGAACTCACCTCGTACGTGGAGATCGTACGGCTCGGCCTGGCCGCCATCGACGCCGAGTGCCGCCCCACCCCCTCGGGGCTGCTCGCCCCAGGTTCGACGGCTGCGCTCGACGCCGTCGCCGGCGGCTTCTCCACGCGAGGCTCGGCGATCATCCGGCAGATCGGCGCGTCGGGTCTGATCGTGCAGCCCTCGGAGGCCGATCTGGCGACGCCCGAGCTGCGCACGGTGCTGGACACCTACATGTGCGGGCGCGAGATGCGGGTGGCGGAGAAGGCCAGGCTCTTCCGGCTCGCCGCCGATCTGGTCGTCGACCGTTTCGGGATGCGCCAGGAGCTCTACGAGACGTGGAACCGCGGTGATCCCGCCCGGGTCCGCTCGATGCTCTACGCCCGCTATCCCGACCTGCAGCGCTGCGAAACCCAGGCCCGAAAGCTGGCCGAAGGGCGGAACGACAACACATGAGTCTCGACAGCATTCGACTCGAGGGAGTCACGACCCACAACCTGAAGTCGGTCGACGTCTCCTTCCCCAAGGGGAAGCTGGTCGTCGCCGCGGGCGTCTCGGGATCGGGCAAGTCGTCCCTGGTCATCGACACCCTCTTCGAACACTCCAAGACGCTGTACCTGGGTGCCCTGTCCAGCAAGTCCCTCGACATGGGCGACGGCGACTACCAGTTCGACCGGATCGCGGGGACGCAGCCGCCGGTGGCCCTGCGCCAGCGCGACGGCGGCTACTCCAATCCCCGCTCGACCGTGGGGACGCTCACCGGCCTCGACGGGCTGTACCGGCTGCTGTTCGGCGCCGGCTCGCGGCCGGTCTGCCCGGCCTGTCTCGGCCCGACCGGCCCGGACCTGTTCTGCGACGACTGCGGCTGTTTCGCGGAACCACACTCCGCGAAGCACTTCAGCCCGAACCGCAAGGAAGGCAAGTGCCTTCCGTGTGACGGCATCGGCGAACTCGTCGGCTTCTCGCTGGACAAGATCATCCCGGACCGGTCGAAGACGCTCACCGAGATCTGGGACGGCGCCGACCCCGGCACGTTCGCCGTTCCCAACGTGCGCAAGGCCTTCGAGGCGATGGCCGCGGACATCGGCCTGGACCTCGACCTGCCCTTCGAGAAGCTGAGCCCGGAGCAGACCGAGCGGGTGCTGCACGGCTCGGACACGATCTACACGCTCAAGATCCGCAAGGTCACCAACGACTTCCGCTTCGAGGGCATCCTGGACTTCCTGGAACGCGCCTACCGGAACGCGTCGTCGGCCGCCCGCAAGAACGCCTTCACCAACTACCTCGGCCGGGAGGTCTGCTCCGCGTGCAACGGAGGACGGCTGCGCCCCGAGTCGCTCAGGGCGACGGTGGCCGGGCACACCTTCCACGACTTCCAGAGCGACGAACTGTCGAGTTCCATCAGCCGGTTGCGCGACGCGCTCTCGACCGGTGACCTGCCGCCGCAGGTCCGCGAGCTCGCCTCCGCGATCGCCAGGCAGAGCGCGAACATCGAGGAGGTCGGCCTGGGCCACCTCCAGCTGCGGCGGCCGGTCACCACCCTGTCCGGTGGTGAACTGCAGCGGCTGCTGCTGGCGCAGCACCTGGCCAGTGACCTGACCGGGGTCATGTACGTCCTCGACGAACCGACCGCCGGTCTACACGAGGCCGACACCGGGAAGATCCTCAACTCACTGCGGCGGCTGCGCGATCTCGGCAACACCGTCATCGTCATCGAGCACGACGAGTCGGTGATCCGTGCCGCCGACTGGATCGTCGAACTGGGGCCCGGGGCCGGAACCCGCGGCGGCGAGATCGTCTTCGAGGGCCGGTACGCCGACCTGCTGAACTCCGGTGACTCGCCGACGGCGACCGCGATGCTGTCGAACGGGCCGTCGCGGGCGAAGGCCGACCTCACCGGCGCACCCTGGCTCGAGGTACGCGGCATCACGCGCAACAACGTCGTGGACCTGACCGCGAAGTTCCCGCTCGGCGGGCTGACCTGCGTCTCCGGCGTGTCCGGCGCGGGCAAGAGCTCACTGGTGGCCGGCATCCACGACTCCGTCTCCCGGGCCATCGCCCAGCGGTCGACGGGCACGGCGGCCGGCAGCACCGGCATCGACGGAGCCGAAGCCCTGGACGACGTCATCTACGTCGAGCAGCGCCCGATCGGCCGCTCCAGCCGCAGCACACTCGTCACGTACATCGGCATCAGCGACCACCTCCGCGACGCCTTCGCCGCCAGCCCCGACGCGGCCGAACGCGGCCTCGGCCGCGCCGAGTTCAGCCCGAACGTGGCCGGCGGGCGGTGCGAGTCCTGCAAGGGACTCGGGCTGGCCGAGATCGAGATGACCCTGTTCAAGAGCGAGTTCATCGTCTGCCCCGAGTGCGACGGCCGCCGGTTCCAGGAGCACGTCCTCGAGGTACGGCTGGGCGGCAAGAACATCTACGACGTGCTGTCGATGACCGTCGAGGACGCCCTCGAATGGTTCGACGCGAAGAGCTACCCCAAGGTCGTCCAGGCCCTCGGCGTGCTGGGCGAGTTCGGCCTGGGCTACCTGCAGCTCGGCTGCTCGACGACCACGCTCTCCGGTGGCGAGGCGCAGCGGCTCAACCTGGCCGGCGAACTGCTCAAGCAACGCCGGAGCCGCACACTGTTCATCTTCGACGAGCCGACGCGCGGCCTGCACGCCGCCGACATCCGCCATCTGCTGGCCCTGTTCGAACGGTTGATCTCCACCGGCAACACCATCGTGGTCATCGAGCACAACGTGAAGGTGATCGCCATCGCCGACTGGGTGATCGATCTCGGGCCCGGTGCGGGCCGCGACGGTGGCCGGGTGGTGCACAGCGGGCCCCCGGAGGAACTCGCCGACAACCCGGCCAGCGTGACCGGCCGGTTCGTACGTCGGCTTCGCGACGAACCCGGCGCGATCACGCCCGGGCCCGAACCCGCCGGAGGCGGGCAGCCGAGTGCGGTGCCGGACCTCGGCGTCATCGGCGAGCTCCTGCCGCGAGCCGTCACGGTGGTCGCCGGCACGGCGCCTCAGTCCGGGCAGAACGGGCCGTCGCCGTACGGACTGGTGATCGGCTCGCTCACCGTCGTCTCCGAGGAACTCGCCCTGATCGGCTTCCTGGTACGTTCGCGCAGCACCAGCTGGGTCGCCATCGCGGACACCGGCCGGTTCTGCGTCAACATCCTCGGCGAGGATCAGAAGGACCTGTCCGACGCGTTCTCGCAGGGCAGGCCGGACAGCCGCTTCGACACCCTCTCGTGGACCCCGTCCCCCAACGGCTGCCCCCGGCTCCCCGGCGCCGTCGGCACGATCGACTGCGCCGTGGAGTCGACCTATCAGATCGGCGACCACCAGTTCGTCCTGGCGAAGGTCCTCGACGTCGACATCGACGCCGGCACCGACCGCCGGCCCCTGCTTCGCGCCGAACGGGACGACAGCGCTCTCGACGACCACGGGTGGCGCCGATTCGCCCGGGAAACGGAGGTCAGGTGACGACGACCACGCCCATCGCGACGCACTACGAGCAGTTCCTGGAACTGCTCACCCGTGATACCGGCGACACGGCGGACGGCCGCGGCGCGGTCCACGCGCGCTACGGCGAACGGGTCGACTCCTCGGGCGGATCACAGGCGATCGTGATGAGCCGCGACGAGTGGATCCGCAATCAGATCGACCTGGCGCTGGCGCTGGGCCGGCTGCTGACCGAGGACGACGTCGTGGTCTCGGCCGTACCGTACGAGCTGTCCTTCGTCGGCGCCGAGATGGACCGCGTGATCGAGATGGTCGGCGCCTCGGTGATCAGCGTCGGGACGAGCGGGACCATCTGCCCGATGGAGCGGCTGCTCGGGCTGATCGAGCAGTACGAGGTGACGGCCCTGGTGTGCTCGCCGAGCTTCGCCGCCGAGCTGGCGAGCCTCGCGGTCTCGCTGGGGCACCGGCCGCAGCACTCGGCGATCCGGACCATCATCTGCGCGGGGGAGGCATGCTCCGCCGAGCGCCTCGATCGCATCGGCGCCGCCTGGGCGGCGAAGACCTCCGCCCTCTACGGGACGCCGTCGACGCCGACGGCGGCCGTCGCCTGCGAGTACGGCGCACTGCACCTGTGCGAGAACCGGCTACGGGCCGAGGTCCGTGGCGGTCGGCGCGGCGAGCTGGTGCTGGAGGGCTCACCGACCGGCGAACTCGTCGAGCTGTGGCCGGCGGACCGCGGATGTGACTGCGGTGCCGCGAGCCGGGTCCTGGTTCCGCTCGGGAGCGTGGCCGCGGCGCTGCCCGGACCGGACGCCCCGGTCTCGGCGGTGGACGTGGAGCGGATCGTGTTCGGCCACGCCGGGCTCGCGCCGCACTTCGCCTGCGAGGTCCGGGACGGCACCTTCCATGTGACCTGCGCCGTGGCCGACCCGGAATCGGTCGCCGACGGCGCGATGCAGCGGTTGCTCCGCAGCGAGATCGTCGACGCGCTCGGCGTCGAGGCCGAGGTCACGATCGTCGACGCGAAGGACTGGAGTACCGCCACGTCATGACCTGCACCCGGCCGCGGCGAGCCGTCGCGGTGGCCGATCCCCCGGTGGCATCTCGAGGAGACAAGACGTATGAGGGTAGCGGTAGTACAGACCCAATGGGTCGACGATCATGAGGACGGCCTGCGCAACGCGTACCAGGCGATCGAGGACGTCTGCAGCGGCGGCGACATCGACCTGGTGTGCTTTCCCGAGTTCCTGCTCGGCCCGCCGTGGTACATGCCGGGCCAGGACGGCCTGAAAGGGCGCACCGACACGCCGATCCCAGGGCCGGTCGTCGACGGCTTCCAGTCTCTGGCCCGCGAGCTCGGCACCCACATCCTGCTGGGCTCGATCGTCGAGGACCTGCAGGACGGCATGTACCGCAACACGTCCCTGCTGATCGGACGGCAGGGCGTCATCACCGGACGCGCCATCAAGGCGCACGCCTTCGGCAACGAGATGGTGGTGTGCCGTCAGGCGGACTCGCTCGGCGTCATGTCGACCGAGTTCGGGAAGATCGGCATCGCCGTGTGCTCGGACTTCTGGATCCCGGAGGTCATCCGCATGCTGGCGCTGGCCGGCGCCCGAACGATCTTCGTGCCGGGCGGCACGCTGGGGCAGAACCAGCCGCTGATGGTGAACGCGTTGCGCACGGCGGCGTACCTGAACGACGTCAACATCGTCTACGCGAGCTCGGTCGGCGTCGTCCGCGGCAAGCGCGGAGACAGGCTGGTGGAGATCCACTTCGCCGGCACCAGCCTGGTCGCCCTCCCGGAGGGCGTGATCGCGCAGGCCGGCAGCGACAAGCCGGAGGTGCTCGTCGTCGACATCGACGAGCCCGCGGCTGGAGACGGCCGCCGCTGGCAGCAGCTGCGCCGGCCGGACGCCTACCAGGCGCTGCTCACCCCGTACATCGGAGTGAACCGGGATCTCGCCGCGGAACTGCGGGCGAGCCTGACCGGGGGCGGCGGCCCGGATCGGGGCCGGACCGTCGCCGCGACCAGTGCAAGTGAGGGGACCCGTCCGTGACCATCTTCGTAGCGCAACACGCCCGCCGGGCGAACCCCGAGGCGACGGCCGCTGCCGTGCTCGACGATCTCGACAGCCGGGTGACCGACGAGGCGTCGTTCGTCGTCCTCCCCGAGAACGCGTTCACCACCGGCGACGACGTCTCGGCGCTGCCCCCGCGGCTGCGTGAGCAGTGCCTGGACCGCCTGACGGCACTGGCGCGCACCCATGGTGCCTACGTGCTCACCGGCTCCTGGCCGGAGGAACGGCCGGGCGGGTTGACGCAGGTGGCCCGGCTGCTGGACCCGAGCGGATCGGTGTGCGCCCAGGTGGAGCGGGCCGTCCTGCCCGACCGGACGACCGGCACCGGCGACGACTTCCCGGTCGTCGAGACGCCGTTCGGTCATGTCGGAGTGCTCCTCGGACCCGACTTCTGGCTGGTCGAACCGCCACGTATCCAATGCCTGGCCGGCGCGGAACTGCTGCTGGTGGCCGGGTCCCTCGACGGCACGCAGCAGGCCGCGCAGCGCGCCGCGGTGTGGGGTATCGCGACCCTCAACACCGTCGCGGTCGCCTTCGCCGGTTCGCTGAGCGAGCGCTGCGGCGGGGGCAGCGCGGTGGCGATGCCCGAGGGATTCGTCGCCGAGGCGGGCACCCACGAGGGCATCCTCGAGACGCCCTGGGACGTCGAGAGGATCCGGCACCTGCGCGAACCCGACCTGCGCTTCCAGCAGACGCTCTGGTTCGGACTGTGGGCGCGCCGCACGGAGCTGTACACCGACCTCACGGCGCAGGTGAGCTGAGATGCGAATGGCCGGCGCTCCCGCCTCCGACGTCCGACGACGGATCGCGACGGAGCTCGCAGACGACGTGCCGTGGAACCGGGTGCTCAACTCCATCTGCACCGAACCCCACCCGCTGGGTGTTCAGATGGCGTCCGCCGCGGCGCACACCAACCTCGGCGACGTGCGTATCTTCCGCGGTACCAAGCGGATCGAGCGCAAGGTCGTCCAGCTGCTGCTCGATCTGCTGGGCCGTCCCGGCGGGTCGGGGAGTCTGGTGTCCGGAGGAACCGAGGCGAACCTGATCGCGATGCTGGTGGCCCGCGAGTCGGCGCGCGCCCGGGGGCGGCTGACCGACCGGCCCGAAGTCGTCGTCAGCAGCACCGTGCACTTCTCCTTCACCAAGGTCTTCGGCCTGCTGGGGCTGACCCCGGTCGTCGTGCCGGTCGACGACTGTCTGCGGTTGCCGGCCGACGAAACCGCCCGGCGCATCGGCGAGCACACCGTCGCGGTCGTCGCGACCGCGGGCAGCAGCGAGTTCGGGGTCGTCGACGCGGTCGACGAGATCGGACCGGCGGTGTCCGGACGGGACGTGCACCTGCACGTGGACGCGGCCACCGGCGGCTTCATCATCCCGTTCGCCCGCGAACTCGGCCACGACCTGCCCCAGTTCGACTTCACCGTCGAGGGCGTCGACTCGATCACCATCGACCCGCACAAGTACGGACTGGCCAACGTCCCGGCCGGCGCGATCCTGTTCCGGGGCGCACAGGACGCCGGACGGTTCGCGGTCGATTCGTTCTTCGTCGACACACCGGTGCACAACACGCTGCTCGGCACCCGTCCGGGCTCCGCCGCGGTGTCGACCTACGCGGTCCTGGAGCACCTCGGGCGTGATGGCTTCCGGGCCATCACCCGGGCCAACTTCGAGGTGACGAGGCACCTGGTGGCCGGGCTGCGCGCGGCCGGACACGAGTTGTTCGCCGAACCGCAGCTGAACATCGTGGTGGTCAAGATGCCGCATGCGGCCCGGATCTCGCAGCTGCTGGAATCCCGGGGCTGGATCGTCTCCACCTCGAAGCGGTTCGGCGAAACCCTGCGCCTGGTCGTCACCCGGCACGTGACAGCGGAAATGGTGGACGAGTTCCTTCCGGTGCTGGAACGGGCCCGTCGGGAAGTCACGGCCGAGGTGGCGCTGCGATGAGCCTCTTCCGTGGCCCCGGTACCCGGCTCGCCGCCCTGCAGATGCGGATCGAGCCCGGGCAGCGGGACGAGAACCTGGCGCGAGCCGCCAAGCTGCTGTCCACCGCGCGCGAACGCGAGGCCGACCTGGCGTGTCTGCCGGCGACGTTCGCCACCGGCCTGAACTTCCCCACGCTGCGCACCGACGCGACCGCCGAGGACGGTCCCGTCGTGCAGTTCCTCGCCGAGCAGGCCCGCACCCTCGGGATGCACATCGCCGCGGGTGTGCTGCTCTCGTCCGGGCGTGACGTCTTCGACGCCGCCGTGCTCGTCGGCCCCGCCGGCGATCCTCTCGGCTGGTATCGCCGCGCCTGCGTGTGGGCGGGCGAGTCCGCCTACGTGTCCACCGGCTCTCCGGGCGAGGTGATCGACACCCCGGTCGGGCGGATCGGCCTGTTGGTGAGTTACGACCTGCGGTTCCCGGAGGCGAGCCGGCACTACCTCGCCCAGGACGCCGACCTCGTCGTCTGCGTGGCGAACCTCTTCGGGCCGTTCTCGCACCCACTGCGTTCCATCTGCCGCGCCCGGGCCGCCGACAACGAGTGCGCGCTGGTGTTCGCCAGCGGAGTCGGGGAGAACCGCTTCGCGAACATGAGCTACCTCGGCCGCAGCATGATCGTCGACGGTCTGGTGCAGGACGCCCGGCAGGACCCGGAGGCGGACATCCTCGCCGAAGCCGGCCCGGGCACGCGCGAAACGGTGATCGATGCGGAAGTGCACTGGCGGCAGCGGCGGAAGATCCGCGCTGCCCTGCCCTTCCACGACGACCTGCGCTCGACCTGGACCACGAGCCACGGGAGTCGCGTTCGATGACAGCAATGCGTGTGCAACCGGAGTCCAGCTGGCTCGGCGACGTGCTCGGGCTGGTCGCCATCGACATGCGGCAGTTCTTCGACAACCGCCTGTTCGCGATCTCGACGCTGCTGACGTCGGTGTCGATGGTGCTGGCCTTCGGGGCAGCGACCGACCAGATGGTGAGTCCGGCGCCGACGGCCGCCAACTACTTCGGCTTCGTCTTCCCCGGCATCATCGGCGCCGGGATCATGTTCAGCTGTACCTACACCGTCGGCTACACGGTCATCATCGACCGCAACCGCCGGACGATCGAGGACCTGATCCTGTCGCCCCTGTCCTACTCGGGGTTCCTGCTCGCCCGGGTCGTCGGCGTCGTGCTCAAGTGCCTGTTCCAGTTCGTCCTGGTGGTCGTGCTCGGCGTCGGGGTCTTCGACGCCCGGATCGAGTCGGTGCCGCTGTTCCTGTTCGGCTTCTTCACCGCGTGCACGGCCTTCGCCGGGATCGGGATCCTCGTCGCGACATACACCAACGAGATCTCCTTCCCGGCGGTCGTGAACATCATCGTCATCCCGCTCATGTACTTCGCCGGGATCTTCTTCCCGCTCGCCAACCTCGGGACGCTGGGCGACGTCTTCGCCAAGCTTCCGCTCGCGGTGCACGTCGAGATCTTCCGCGCCGCCACCTCGCCGCACGTCTCGGCCTCCGGGTCGTCGACGGCCCTCGCGGTCGTCTACTCGTTCCTGACCGTCGGCGTCGCCTCATGGGCATTTCGCAGGAGGATCGGCCATGGCTGACACCACGGGCGCCGGAACTCCGGTGCTGTCGGTTTCCCGACTCGACTACCGGGTGAGCCCCGACTTCGCCCTGCGCTCCGTCGAGTTCACGGTGGACGCAGGCGAAGGCGTGGCCATCATCGGCACCAACGGCGCCGGCAAGACCACACTGATCCGGCTGGTGGCCGGCCTGCTGCGCCCGGCCGACGGAGCGGTGCGCATCTGCGGCACCCCGCCCCGCCGCTGGGGACAGGTCAGCCGCCACATCGGGTACGTCCAGCAGGCCAAGGACCTGCCGGACGGCGTCACCGTGGAGACGTACGTCAAGCATCAGCTCAAGCTCCGACGGGCCGACCCTGGCCGCTACGAGGAGCTGATCGCGCTGGCGGACCTCGAGCAGTACCGCCACCAGTACGTCCGCAGCCTCTCCGGCGGCAGCCAGCGCAAGCTGCACGTCATCTGCGCCGTGGCGCACCGGCCCGACCTGCTGATCCTCGACGAGCCGACCACGGGCCTCGACCCGACGGCCCGCGAGACGCTGCTGGAACTGCTGCGGGGCCTGAAGAAGGACGGCGTCGGCGTGCTGTTCGCCAGCCATCACCGCGACGAACTCCTCGCGCTCGCCGACTCGGTCGTGGTTCTGCACCAGGGCCATCAGGTCGAGGATGCCTCGCTCGACGCCGTCACCCGCTGGGGGGAGCGCTCCAGCCTGATCCTGGAGGCCTTCACCGACGCGCATCTCACGCAGCTGCACGACTGGGCGCAGCGGCAGGCGACGACCTGCGGCCTGATCCGTTCCGTCCACGACGTCGATCACGGCGTGAAGCTCGACCTGTCCGACGGTGATCACCAAGGCACTCTGGCCGAGATGGTCGCCGATGCCCACGCCGCCGGCCTCGCACTGCGCTCCGCGTCCTACTTCCAGCCCACCCTGGCGGACGTCGTCCGTTCCATCGTCGATCAAGTCGAACTGGGGGACATCGCATGAGCATCACCACCACGACCACGAGCATGCCGTTCTGGAAGGAATACCCGGAGCGCGACAACGAGTGGGTGCGGCAGTACCCGACGAAGCACGTGCCGGTGAACGAGGAGGAGGTGTTCGCCCGCAAGCCCATGGGGGTGTACGTCCACATCCCGTTCTGCAACCGGCTCTGCTTCAGCTGCCCGTACATCAAGCACCAGACCGACCGGGACCTGACCCGCACGTACCTGGAAGCGCTGAAGACGGAGATCACCAACTACGCCGACCGGCCGTACATCCAGGACCACGTCATCACCCTCGGCTACATCGGCGGCGGCACCCCGACCGCGCTCACCGCCCCGCAGCTCGACGAACTGCTGGGCCACCTGTTCGGCAGCCTGAACGTCGACGAGGACGCCGACTTCTCCATCGAGACCACGCCGGTCGACATCACCGAGCGCAAGGCCAACGTCCTGCTGGAACGCGGAGTGCGCCGCATCAGCCTCGGCGTGCAGACCTTCGTGCCGGAGGAACTGAAGAACATCGGCCGCCCGAACGACCCGGAGATGCTCAAGGAGAGCATCCGGCTGCTGCGCCGGTGCGGATTCGAGAACATCAACATCGACCTCATGCACGGCATCAACGGACAGACGATGGAGAGCTGGGAGCACAGCCTCGACACCGCCATCGAGCTCGGGGTCACCTGCATCTCGTTCTACACGTACATGGAGTTCGCGCAGGTCTCCACGAAGCGCAGGAAGCTGCCGCCGGTCCCGGAGAAGGCCGTGGTCGACGAGATGTTCCTGTTCGCCGCGGAGAAGCTCTCCAAGAGCGGCTTCCTGGGCTACTACGGCGACTGCTTCGCCAAACCCGGCTACCAGCCGAAGTACGGCGAGACGTCGTGGAGCGAGGACGTCCCCATCATCCCGCTCGGCCCCACCGCGACCGGGCACCTGCGCGACCACTGGTACTTCAACGAGCCCGACATCGGCCGCTACATCCAGACGGTGATGGAGGGCCGGCTGCCGATCTCCATGGGCAAGCACATCACCAAGTCGGAGGCGATCCGGCGATCGATGGTCCTCGGCGTCAAGGCCGGTCGGGTCAACCGGGACCGGTTCCGCCGGATCCACGGCGTCGACTTCATGGAGATGTTCCGCGCCGAGATCGACGACCTGATCGAGAAGGGCCTGATCACCGCCGACGAGGACGGCATCGAGGTGACCGGCCCGAAGGGCTGGTACTACCTGGACAACATCTCCAAGGCGTTCTACTCGCCGGAGTACCGGCGCTACCCGCAGCATCTGGGGGCGGACATCTCCAACTTCATCGCCCAGCAGCCGATCCCCGTGCAGATCACCCCCCGGCCCAAGGCCGAGGAGGCCCGCCATGACCACTGAGACCCGACTGCTCAACCTGACCGACCGAGTGCCGCAGCCGTCCCCGCACGAGGACATCGAGAAGGTGCGCTTCTACGACCTGGGCATGCGCCGGTCCGCGCTGATGGCGTACAAGCGGCCCAGCGACCGCATCCTGGCCAACGTCCGCGACGGGATGACCGACCTGGTCGAGGTCGGTTTCAACACCGGCCTGCTGTCGCTGCACGTGGCCGGCAAACTGCCGGACCTGGCCGTGTCCGGGGTGGAGGAGAACCAGAACCTCGTTGACGTCGCCGAGGACAACCTGACGCTGGCGGTGTGGGCGAACACCGCCGGCGACGTCGAGTTCGAGATGGCCAAGCTGAACCGGCTGCCGTTCCCGGACGATTCCGCGGACATCGTGTTCTCGTTCTCCTCGCTGCACCGCTGGCGCAGGCCGGTCGAGACGCTGAAGGAATGCGCCCGCATCTGCAAACCCGACGGCGTCGTGATCATCGAGGACATGAACCGGCACGCCGAGGAGGGGCACATCACCTTCATCCTGCAGTTCGTGAAGGAGGGTGGTGACGAGTTCATGCGGTCGTTGCAGGCCGCGTACACCCGCGAGGAGGCGGCCGAGTTGCTCCGGGAGGCCGGCCTGACCGACTGGCAGGTGGTGGAGGAGGACCTCGGCCTGGTGATCTCCTCGCGCCCCCTAGAGCCGGTGAGCCCGTGATGCCCGGGACATCGATCGCCGTCATCCAGATGGAGTCGAAGCTCGGCAAGCCGGCCCAGAACCTGCGCCGGGCCGAGCGGTACATCCGCGAGGCCGTCGAGCGGAAGGCCAACCTGATCTGCCTGCCCGAGGCCTTCTCCACCTCCGGCAACATCCTCGAGGTGGCGGACGTGGCCGTGCCCATCCCGGGGCCGGAGACCGACTTCCTGTGCGAGCAGGCGAAGCAGGCGGGCGTGCACATCGTGGCCGGTCTGCTGGAGCGCGGCGACGACGGCAAGTACTACAGCACATCGGTTCTCGTCGGCCCGGAGGGCACCCTGCTCGGCCGCTACCGGCGCGTGCACTGCCACGAACTGGAGGCCCGCTACCTCGCCTGCGGATCCGAATACCCGGTCTTCGACGTCGAGTTCGGGCGCCTCGGCCTGATGCAGGGTTACGACATCAACTTCCCCGAGGTCGCGCGGGAGTACTGCCGCCGAGGAGTCGACATCATCGTGTGCTCCGCGCTGGTGCCCGAGATGTTCGCGTACGTGGCGAACATGCGACTGCCGGTCCGGGCGGTGGACGCCGAATGCATCGTCGCGTTCGCGTCCGGGATCGGCACCAATCTGTACGCCGGATTCGGCTACATGGGGTGCAGTCAGATCCTGGCGGACCCGCTGTTCCTCGAGGCCGAACGCTTCGACTTCGTCGACGGCGACGAACGGATGGTGGACCTCGGCAAGGAGGCGGGCGTCGGCGTCGTCGAGATCGACCTGGACCGCATGCGCCGCTACCGCACGAAGGCCACCCTGCGCGGCGATCTGCAGCCGGCGACGTACTGGCAGCTCGAACGAGAGTGACATCCCATGCGAGTGCTGCTCATCTCCACCAACAAGATCAGGGTGCCGCGGCCGGCGCTGCCGATCGGCATGGCCTACATCAGCGCCGCCCTCAAGCACGCCGGACACGACGTCGACGTCCTGGACCTCCTCTGGGAGTCCCGGGAGCTGAAGGCGGTCCGGGAAAGGCTGACCACCGGCACCTACGACGTGGTCGGCATCGCCGTACGCAACCTGGACAACCTCACGTTCATCGACCCGGTCTTCTTCGGCCCGATGACCGAGAAGATCGTCCAGTGCGTACGCAAGTACACCAGTGCCACGGTCGTCCTCGGCGGATCCGGCTTCTCGGTGGAGCCGTTGTCGTTCTTCGAGTACGCCCAGCCGGACTACGGCATCGCGGGTGAGGGCGAGGCCGGCATCGTCCAACTGCTCGACTACCTCCAGTCCGGCGGGCGTCTGGAGTCGATCTCGGGCCTCTGCTACCTCGACGAGAACGGGAGGTTCTGCCAGAACCAGTCGAACTCCGCCTTCGACCTAGGGGCGTTGGAGCCCGACCGGTCCGTCTACGACCCCCGGTATTTCGAGGAGGGCGTCTCGGCGGCCTCCGACCTCACCCGAGACCACCAGCCGGCCATCGAGACCCTGCAGACCAAGCGGGGCTGCAAGCTGTTCTGCTCGTACTGCATCATCCGCAAGACCGAAGGCAAGGGCGACCGGTTCAAGGACCCGGCCGAGGTCGTCGGCGAGATTCAGCGGGCCATGGCGGACAACCCGGCCGTGCGGGAGTTCGAGATCGTCGACGCGACCTTCAACTACCCGATGGAGTACGCGGCCGAAGTGTGCGAGGAGATGATCCGCGCCAAGCTCGACGTGCCCTGGTACTGCCAGTTGACGCCGAACGCGGTCACGCCGGAGTTCGTCGAGCTGCTGCACGCGGCCGGCTGCATCCGGGTGGACCTCGGCACCGACGCGCTCACCGACGAAGCCCTGTCGGACCTGATGAAGGGCTTCGACATGGCACGGGTCCTCGAAATCGACCGCCTCTTCACGGCCAGCCCGATCGAGCACACCCACTGCATCTTCCTCGGCGGGCCGGGGGAGACCCCCCAGGCGCTGAGGGAGTCGATCCGGTTCACCGAGCGGCATCTGAATCCGGCCCAGATCTACGCCAACCTCGGCATCCGGATACTCAGCGGCACCAAGCTGCAGCGCCAGGCCGTCAAGGCGGGGATCCTGCGGGAGGGGCAGGGCACCTTCGTCCCCGCCTTCTATGTGGAGCCGGCCATCCTCGCCGATCGGGACACGCTCGACTTCGTCCGCAACGCCTACCTGAGCCACAAGAACTGGTACCTGTGGTGGGGCCTGGGCGGGCAGAACCTGGCGGACCGCTCGCAGGACACGATCCGGGCCGTGGACGAGATGCAGCAGGAGTACGAGTACGTCATGCAGAGCAAGCCGCGGCTGGAACGCGCACCACGGCCCATGACCACCCAGCCGCTCAAACTCACGATCGGCACCTCATGACAGACGTTCCAGCGATCGCCGAAGAGTTGTTGAAGACGCTCACGGACCGAGCGGACCCGGACTTCGCGGCGGGAATGCAGCGGTACTTCCCGCACGAGATCCGGGCGCTCGGGGTCGGCAACGCCGCGGTCGCCGAGATCGCCACCGACTACTTCCGTGACCGGCGCGACATCTCCGCGGCGACGCGGCTGCTCCTGGCGGAGGCGGTGCTGGCGCGCGCCGAGCACCACGAGGAGGTGCTGCTGGGCTTCGCTGTCCTGCACAAGGTCGCCAGGACCGGATTCGGCGACGAGTTGCTGGACCGCTGCGAGCACTGGCTGCAGACCTACGTGTCCAACTGGGCGCAGTGCGACGACATGTGCCTGAAACTGCTGTATCCGTTCTTCCTCGGGCATCTGGAACTGATCCCGCGGACGCGGCGCTGGGTCCAGTCCACCTCCCCGTGGGCCAGGCGTGCCGCGAACGTGGCGGTCGTGAAGTTCGTCCGGCGCAAGGTGGGCCGGACGGTCTTCGAACTGCCGCCGTCGCACGTCTTCGACAACTGCGTCCGGCTGATGCACGACCACGACGTCTATGTGCAAAAGGGCTGCGGCTGGCTGCTCAAGGTCACAGCAGAGGTCCATCCCGCGGAGGTGGCCGAGTTCCTGCGCACCTGGCACACCGAGATGCCCCGCGACACCTTCCGGTACGCGGTGGAGAAGATGGACCCGCGGATGCGGCGGTCCTTGATGGCACTGGGACAGGGGTGACGCGATGAACGCGACCGGCCGCTACGTCCACCGTCGGGGCATCCACTGCGAGACGGCCTGCCAATGCGCCCTTCTCGCCGCCGGCGGATACACGGTCGACGAGGAGGTCGTGTTCGGACTGGACGGAGGCTTCGGCTTCTCGTTCTTCCCGGCGAACGGCAACGCGCCGGACATCGCCGTCGGCAAGCAGGCGATCATGCCGCTTCGGGCGGCGCGGCTGATGGGCGTCGAGGTCGCCGTGCACACGCCGAAGTCCGGCGCGGGCCTGGCCAAGCTGCTGGAGTCGGCGCCGGCCGTCATGACCCGGGTGGACCTCGGTCTGCTCCCGTACTGGGGTCTGGACGGGCGCTCCTCCTTCGGCGGGTACTTCGTCAACGTGGTCCGCCCCCTCGGGGCCGACGCGTTCGAGGTGTCGGATCCGGCGTTCGACGAGCCCGTGTCCGTGAGTGCGGCCGAGTTGCAGGCGGCCCGGTCCAGCCGCAACTCGCCGCCGCTGACCCCGGACTGGAAGGTGTACGTCTTCGGCGCGCCGCGGAGGACACCGCAGCTGAACCTCGTCGGGCCGGTGGCCGTCCGGAACCTGTGCCGCGAGATCCTCAGACCGGGCAGCCGGCACCTGGGCATTCCCGGGATGAGGCTGCTGGCCACGACGGCGGCGTCATGGCCGCAGTCCAAGCACGGCGAGGTCGAGGACGTGGACCTGGCCGGCCACG
Source organism: Streptomyces sp. NPDC031426 (assembly GCF_055581585.1). Lineage (NCBI taxonomy): Bacteria > Bacillati > Actinomycetota > Actinomycetes > Kitasatosporales > Streptomycetaceae > Streptomyces > Streptomyces sp. NPDC031426. The sequence goes on along the minus strand of NZ_JBVIJE010000020.1, from coordinate 80,225 downwards.
TGGTGCGGACCGACGCACTGGCACGTCAACTACTGCATCTGGGACGGCAGATCGAGTCGTTCGGCACCGGCGGCGGGCTGTTCCGCCCGATGATCGGCCGGTACCTGACGAGGATGGCCGACAGCACCGGCGACGCACGCTACGCCGATGCGGCCGGGCAGTTCCGCGAAAGCGGCCGGTTGTGGTCGAACCTGGGATCCGCCCTGCTGACAGCTGGGGCAACCGCCACCGCGCGCGACGATCTCAAGACGCTCGTGGACGCCGTGGCGGACACGGCGCGGTCCGCGATGGACATCGAGAAGCGGGCGCTCACCGCGCTCACCACCCTGTAGCCGCGAGGTCGAGACATGCCCACCGAGGACGAGTCCGTACTGCTCCAGGGCCCCGAACGCTGGAACGAACATGCCCGCCGGCGCCGGGCGCAGGGCCCCTTCCGGCCCGACCTGCGCAAGGCGGCGCTGCACGGCGCCGACCTGCGGGGCGCCGAACTCGCCGGCGCGGACCTCACCGACGCCGTGCTGACGGAGTCGTACCTGATGTCCGCCGACCTGCGGGGCGCGAATCTCGAAGGCGCCAATCTGTGCGAGGCGTACCTCATCCTGGCCGAGCTGAACGACTGCCGGCTCGTCGGCGCGAACCTGGAGGGCGCGGACCTCAGCGGTGCTGATCTGACCGGCGCGGTGCTGGACGCGAGTTTCCGGCGGTCGGCTGTGATATCGGACTACCTCACGATCTGGCCATAGCGAAAGGAGCCCCTCGTGATCATTCTGGGCTACAACGGATTTGGCAAGTCTGCGGAAATCTTCGGGCGCCTCTTTCGCGCCACCGGCATCGACCGTCACCTGCTGTACGGCCACGACTCGTCCGCCGCCCTCGTCATCGACGGAAAGCTGGTCGCCGCCGTCGAGGAAGAACGGCTCAACCGGGAGAAGAAGACGTCGAAATTCCCGGTCAAGGCGATGCGCTGGTGCCTGGAATCGGCCGGGCTCTCCTTCGACGACGTCGACACCTTCGCTTTCTCCTGGCAGTTCTCCCAGGACGTGGTGAACAAGATGATCGCCGAGATCACCGAGGACGGCGCGGCGACCGTGGAACAGAAGTTCGCGCGCTTGCAGCGCCTGGCGGAGACCCATGCGGCGATGTTCAGCGAGGACGCGACGCAGGCCGACTTCCTCGAGCACACGGGCCACAGCTTGAACCCGGAGAAGCTGGTCCGGGTCCCGCACCACATCGCGCACCTGATGACCGGCTACCACCTGTCGGGCGGTGGGGACGCGGCGTTCCTGGTCAGTGACGGTCGCGCCGAATGGCTGTCGTCGATCATGGGCGAGGTACGCGAAGGCGAGGCGAAGATATTCGACGACGTCACCATCGACTCGCGGCACTCGCTGGCGATGCTTTTCTCCGTGGTGACGCGATACCTCGGATTTGTCCCGAACAACGACGAGTACAAGGTGATGGGGCTGGCCGGCTATGGCGCGCCTCCCGAGCCGAACCCGTTCCTCACCCACGTGGTCGAGGTGTGCCCCGACGGCACCTACCGGATTCCCTATCCGGCGAACGCCGTACCCGCCTACTACGAACTCTTCGATCGTATTTTCGGCGGAGACGCGGAATGCCGGGAGGACTTCGACTACCGGGTGCGCGTGGCCAGTGCGGCACAGCACATGCTCGAAACGGTGACCGCCGGCCAGATCCGCACGCTCGAAGCCCGGAGCGACCTCCCACGTGTGATCTTCGAGGGCGGACTCGCCCTGAACTGTGTCAACAACAGCAAGCTGCTGGAGCGTTCACGCTTCACCGAGATGGACGTCAGCTTTGGCGCCAGCGACGTCGGCGTGGCCATCGGGGCGGCTCTGTTCGCCAGCCAACAGGCCGGCACACCGCCCCGGGTCAGCACATCGCCGTACCTGGGCCCCAGCTACGGCGGCCAGGAGATCCGGGCGGCCCTCCGGCAGTACGCCGGCCAAGTCACCTGGCGGGAACTGGACGCCGAGGACGTGCCGCGGGAGGCCGCGACGCTGATGCAGGAGCGATGCGTCATCGGGTGGTTCCAGGGGCGTCTTGAGTACGGACCGCGCGCCCTGGGCAACCGCAGCATCCTGGCCAATCCGAAGTTCCCCGACATCAAGGACATCATCAACGAACGCATCAAGCACCGCGAGCAGTTCCGGCCCTTCGCCCCCGTGGTCCTCGAACACCTGGCGTCCGACGTCTTCGAACTCGGCAAGAAGAAGTCCTCGCCGTACATGACCTTCGTGGTTCCGGTGCGGCCCGAGTACCAGGAGATGATCCAGGGTGCCTGCCACGTCGACGGCACCTCGCGGATCCAGACGGTCACCGAGCAGAGCAATCCGCTGCTCGCCGAACTGCTGCGTGAGTTCACCGAGCTCACCGGGATTCCCTGTCTGATCAACACGTCGTTCAACGTCGCCGGCGAACCCATCGTCTGCTCACCCGAGGATGCTCTGGCCTGCTTCCTCAAGACGGAGATGGATCATCTGTTCCTCGGCAACTTCCTGGTGTCGCGCGCGATGTGAGCGAGTGAAATCCCTTCCGGTACTGGCCACCCGCAACCGCACTCAAGGAGGCTGCGCTACGATCCACGCGAAGGAAGGGACAGGTGAGCAAGTGTCGCTTTTAGAGGCAGATCCGTTCGTCGGCAAACACTGCGAGTCGACCACCCTCGTGAATCTGTTGCGGCAGCAAGAGATCAACTTGTCGGAGTCACTCGTCTTCGGCCTCGCCGGTGGCCTGTCGTTCATCTACTGGCGGACGAAGCAGATGCCGACGCCGTTCGTCGGTGGCCGCATCAAACCCGACACGCTCTCCGCCAATCTCGCGAATGCGCTGAACTTGCGGCTGTCCGTTCACGAGACCTCCTCGGTGAAACGGGCGAGGGAACAGCTGCTGGCAGAGCTTGATTCCGGAACCGTTGTCGGGCTCAAGCTCGACCGCTACTTCCTCGACTACTCCACCGACGACTTCCGTTTCGCGGCGCACTATGTCGCCTGCGTCGGGCACGACGACGATCGTTTCGCCCTGGTCGAAACTCAGCCGCTCGGCCTGAAATGGGCCTCCGGCGAATCCCTCGCGACCGCGCGAAACGCACGCGGCCCGATGAGTTCACGTAACCGCGCCTTCACCCTCCATCGTCTGAAGGGCGGCCTTCCTGACCTGGGGGAAGCCGCCCGCAAAGGCGTCAAAAGGGCGGCAGAGGACTTTTTGAATCCGCCGATTTCCAACTTCGGGTTCAAGGGCATGCACAAAGTCGCCGACCTCATGCCGCAGTGGCTCGACGACCTGGAATCGCCCGCGGACAGCCTTCCCGAGATCGCCACGATCATGGAGGACGCGGGAACGGGCGGGGGCCTGTTCCGCATGATGTGGGCGGAGTTCCTGGCGGAGACCGCCGAACTCACCGGTGTCGCCGGGTTCCGGGAGATCTCGGACGCGTACCGTGAGGTGTCGGAGAAGTGGACCGGGGTGGCCGCGCTTCTGCACGAGACGGGAGTCGCGTCGTCGCGGGAATCCCTCCACAGCGCGTCGAAGCTGGTGCACGAGGCCGCCGAGGAGGAACAGCGCCTGATGAGCCGTCTCATGGAACTGTCGAGCTGACCCGGCCCCACGGCAGCACACCGACCGGGGCCCATGACCACGGAGGGCCCCGGTAGCGTCATCGGCCCCGCTGAGAGCAATGAGCTGGTGGCCCGGCTGAGCGCAGACCGGGCCTCCAGCCGGTTCTGGTGACGGACGGCCAGACCTCAGCAACCGAAGTCGATGAGATCGAACGTGGCGTAGTGGTCGGAGGTGTAGTAGTCCTCCTGGGACTCCTCACCCGTGACGATCCGACGTGCGCCGCGCGTGGAGGAGCCCGGCGTGATCACGGTGTACTCGTGATAGTAGGCCGACGGCTGGCTGGGCAGGACGTCTTCGCGGTTGGAGAAGACGGTGCCGTCCTGCGAGTACGGGAACGGGCCGTCCGACGCGATCAGGTCGAGCGTGTCGTGCGCCTGGGAGGGCAGGTCGCTATAGCAGATGCTGCCGACTGCGGCGGACGCCGGGGTGGCGGTGACGGTGCCGCCGATGAGGAGGGCGGACAGGACGGCGGCTGCGGCGCCGATGGGGGTGATTCGTGGGGGGAATCTCATGCCGCCATGATGACGCGCGTAGAAGGTGGCATGTCAATGACAACTCCGAGAGTTTCCCGTCCAGTCCGATGAGTTTTCGCGGAGTTAACTTGCGACCTGGCGTCACCACGTCGCTCCCACACATCGTTTCGAACCAGGCGCGGCGTGTGTGCTCTGCTGTGTCCACGTCCGCCGAAAGTCCATGAGTCCGCGACTTTGGTAGCCGATCACGTCCACGGCGCGTCAGGCACCCCGCGCCGACCGTAGATTTGTCGACCGTGACAGACAACGGGCTCGACCACACCGTGGCGCGCGGGGCGGAGCTGCGCCGGTGGATGCTGCCCTCCGCGCTGCTGCACGGGCTCGACCCGGACTCCGGCCCGGCCGGCCGGCGGCCCCGGCGCACCGCACGGGACTGGGTCGTCGACACCTGCTGCTTCCTGCTGGCGGTGTTCCTGTTCCTCGCGACCGCCACCGTCCTGCTCCGGCAACAGCACACGCCCCGGGGCCTCGCCGCCGTCGACGTACTGCTCGGCGCCCTGTCCTGCGGCGCCGTCTGGCTGCGCCGACGCCTGCCCGTGGGCCTCGCTGCCGCGATGGTCGTCGTCGGCTTCGTGTCCTCCACTGCGGGCGGCGCCGCCATGGTCGCCCTGTTCACCCTCGCCGTGCACCGGCCCTTCCGCCACGTCGCCTGGATCGGCGGGGCCGACCTCGCCCTCGTACCCGTCTACTACTGGCTGCGCCCGGACCGGGATCTGCCCTACGCGGGTTCCGTCGTGTTCGCCGTGCTGTTCGCGGTGTCCGTCATCGGCTGGGGCATGTTCGTGCGCTCCAAGCGGCTGCTGATGCTCAGTCTGCGGGAGCGGGCCCGCCGGGCGGAGACCGAGGCACGGCTGCGTGCCGAGCAGGCGCAGCGGCTCGCCCGCGAGGCCATCGCCCGGGAGATGCACGACGTCCTCGCCCATCGGCTCACGCTGCTGAGTGTGCACGCGGGCGCGCTGGAGTTCCGGCCGGACGCGCCGCGCGAGGAGGTCGCCCGGGCCGCGGGGGTGATCCGGGAGAGCGCGCACGAGGCGCTCCAGGACCTGCGGGAGATCATCGGCGTGCTGCGGGCCGGCGAGGCCGAGGACGCCGCCGGCGAGCGGCGCCGGCCGACGCTGGCCGCGCTGGACGACCTGGTCGCCGAGTGCCGCGAGGCCGGCATGAAGGTCACCCTGGAGCACCGCGTCGCCGACCCGGCCGCCGTTCCCGCCTCCGTCGGCCGCACCGCCTACCGCATCGCCCAGGAGGCCCTGACCAACGCCCGCAAACACGCCCCCGGCGCCGAGGTCACCCTGCACCTCACCGGCGCACCGGGCGAGGGCCTCACCGTCACGGTCACCAACCCGCCGCCCACCGACGAGCCCACGCCCGTGCCGGGTTCCGGCCAGGGCCTGATCGGCCTCACCGAACGCGCGACCCTCACCGGCGGCCGACTGGACCACGGCACCACGGCGGACGGCGGCTTCGAGGTACGGGCCTGGCTGCCCTGGGACCGGCCGGCACCGACGGCCTGAGCACGCCCCGCGTACTTACCCCTCGTACGCCGGTCCGCCGCAGCCCGGCGTGGCCGTGGTGACTGTCGGCCGGTGGGTGCCGACCGTGACCTCGCGCACCAGGTTGCCGTCATCGTCGTACCCGCCCCGGCACGGCATCCGGTCGCGCCGCCCCGCCCCGGTGCCGAGGCCCGGCACCGCGGGGCGCCCAACCGTGGTTACGTATGGCCCATGACCCCGATCAGACTGCTCCTCGTCGACGACGATCCGCTCGTACGGGCCGGACTGGCCCTGATGATCGGCGGGGCCGAGGACATCGAGATCGTCGGGGAGGCCGCGGACGGCGCCGAGGCCGAGGAGCTCGTCTCGCGCACCCGGCCGGACGTCGTCCTCATGGACATCCGGATGCCGTCGGTGGACGGGCTCACCGCGACCGAGCGGTTGCGTGCGCGGGCCGACGCCCCGCAGGTCGTGGTGCTCACCACCTTCCACGCCGACGAGCAGGTGCTGCACGCCCTGCGCGCGGGCGCCGCCGGATTCGTGCTGAAGGACACCCCGCCCACCGAGATCGTCGACGCCGTGCGCCGGGTCGCGGCCGGCGACCCCGTGCTGTCGCCCGCCGTCACCCGGCAGGTGATGCGGCACGCGGCCGGCGGCGCCGCCGACGCGCGCCAGGCACGCGCGCGTGAACGGCTCGCCGTCCTCAACGACCGCGAACGCGAGGTCGCCGTCGCCGTCGGCCGCGGCCTGCCCAACGCGGCCATCGCCACCGAGCTGTTCATGAGCGTGGCCACCGTCAAGACCCACGTCTCCCGCATCCTCGCCAAACTCGGCCTCGACAACCGCGTCCAGGTCGCCCTGCTCGCCTACGACGCCGGGCTCCTCGGGGACGACGGGCACTAACCGGGCGTCCGGGGCGTTGTCCGCACACAGGGTGCTGCTGTCCTGGCCTCGGGGGCCGCAAGGGGAGGACGGGAAGGTCATGGAGCTGATCGATCTGGGGGAGTACGGCGACGAACTGCGCCGCGACCCGCACGCGGTGTACGCGCGCCTGCTGGAGCGCGGCCCGGTCCACCGCGTCCGGCCACCGGGTTCCGACGACGGCTACGAGACCTGGCTCGTCGTCGGGTACGAGGAGGCCCGCGCCGCGCTCGCCGACCCGCGTCTGGCCAAGGACGGCAGCAGGATCGGCGTGACCTTCCTCGACGAGGACCTGATCGGCCGGCACCTGCTGGCCACCGACCCGCCGCAGCACACCCGCCTGCGCGGCCTCGTCGCCCGGGCCTTCACCATGCGCCGGGTCGAGCGGCTGCGCCCGCGCGTCCAGCAGATCACCGACGACCTGCTGGACGAGATGCTCCCGGCCGGCCGCGCCGACCTCATCGGCTCCCTCGCCTACCCGCTGCCCATCACCGTCATCTGCGAACTCCTCGGCGTCCCGGAGATGGACCGCGACGAGTTCCGCAAACTGTCGACGGAGGTGGTCGCCCCGACCAGCTCGCAGCGCGAGTACGACGCGGTGGTCAGCCTCGCCGAGTACCTGACGGAGCTGATCGAGGACAAGCGGTGCGCCGGTCCGGCCGACGACCTGCTCAGCGACCTGATCCGCACCACCGCCGAGGACGGCGACCGGCTTTCGGCGGAAGAACTGCGCGGCATGGCCTACGTGCTGCTGATCGCCGGCCACGAGACCACGGTCAACCTCATCGGCAACGGCGTCCTGGCGCTGCTCACTCATCCCGGCCAACTCGCCGCCCTGCGCGCCGACATGGGCCTGCTGGACGGCGCGATGGAGGAGATGCTGCGCTACGAGGGCCCGGTGGAGACCGCCACCTTCCGGTATGCCGCCGAGCCCCTGGACATCGGCGGCATCCGGATCGAGCGGGGCGAGCATGTGATGATCGGCCTCACCGCGGCCCAGCGTGACGGCGCCCGCTACGCCGAGCCGGACCGCTTCGACATCCGCCGCGACCCCCGTGGCCATCTCGCCTTCGGTCACGGCGTCCACTACTGCCTGGGCGCACCCCTGGCCCGCCTGGAGGGCCGCACGGCCATCGGCACCCTCCTGCGCCGCGCCCCCGACCTCACCCTCGACGGCGCACCCGGCGAGTGGCTTCCGGGCCTCCTGATGAGAGGCGTCCGCACCCTGCCGGTGCGCTGGTAGCTCTTCGGCCGCCGGGCACCCGTGCCGGGCATCGGCTACGAGGGCCGTGCCCGGTCCGGGATCTCGGCCAGGGGCACCGGGCGCCGCTCCCGGCGGGAGAGCTCGCAGGCCTCGGCCACCCGCAGAGCCTGCAGGGCCTCGTGGCCGTCGCACGGGTTGGGGCGCTCGCCGCGCACCACCTCCAGGAAGGCGTTCAGCTCGGCCTCGTACGCGGGGCCGAACCGCTCCAGGAAGCCCGGCCACGGCTTGTCCGCGGGCGGCGGCCCGGTCGGCTCGGTGGACGCGAGCGGCGTACGGTCGTCCAGGCCCACCACGACCGTGTCCGCTTCCCCGGCCAGCTCCATGCGCACGTCGTACCCGGCGCCGTTCAGCCGGGTCGCCGTGGCCGTGGCCAGCGTGCCGTCGTCCAGCGTGAGCAGTACCGCGCCCGTGTCGACGTCCCCGGCCTCGCGGAACATCGCGGGCCCGGCGTCGGACCCGGTGGCGTAGACGTCGGCCACCTCACGGCCCGTCACCCACCGCAGCACGTCGAAGTCATGGATCAGCGTGTCCCGGAACAGCCCACCGGACAGCGGCAGCCAGTCGGCCGGGGGAGGGGACTGGTCGCAGGTCATCGCGCGCACGGTGTGCAGTCGGCCGAGGCGTCCCGAGCGCACGGCCTCGCGGGCGCCGGCGTATCCCGCGTCGAAGCGCCGCTGGAACCCCATCTGCAGAATCGTGCCCGCCGTCTCCACCTCGGCGAGCGCCTGCAGTGTGCCCGGCAGGTCGAGCGCGATCGGCTTCTCGCAGAAGACCGGCAGGCCCGAGCGGGCTGCCCGACCGATCAGTTCGGCGTGGGCCGACGTCGCCGTGGTGATCACCACCGCGTCCACGCCCCACTTGAAGATCTCGTCCACACCCGGCGCCGCCGTCTCACCCAGCCGGTGCGCCAGTCCCTGCGCCCGCGCCGGATCCGCGTCGGTCAGGATCAGTGACCCGACCTCCCGGTGGCGGCTGAGCGTTCTCGCGTGGAGGCTGCCGATGCGGCCCGTACCGATGACCCCGATGCGCATGGAAACAAAGTGAGGGCGGAGCCCGTGCCCTGTCAATGCGTATGTCCGGACAATCGGACTACACAACTTCCCGTCAACCGGCCACGGGACTACGCTCGGGCCGTGCCGAAACCAGATGTGGACCCCACCGTGTCGCTCGACCTCCATGTGGACCGTAGCTCCCCGGTGCCGTTGTACTTCCAGCTCTCCCAGCAGCTGGAAGCCGCCATCGAGCACGGCAGCCTCACTCCGGGCAGCCTGCTGGGCAACGAGATCGAGCTGGCCGCGCGGCTCGGTCTGTCCCGGCCGACCGTCCGCCAGGCCATCCAGTCCCTCGTCGACAAGGGGCTCCTCGTGCGCCGCCGCGGCGTCGGCACACAGGTGGTGCACAGCCAGGTCAAGCGCCCGCTGGAGCTGAGCAGTCTGTACGACGACCTGGAGGCGGCCGGTCAGCGCCCCGCGACCAAGGTGCTGGTCAACACCGTCGTACCGGCCTCCGCCGAGGTCGCCGCCGCGCTCGGCGTGCCCGAGGGCGGCGACGTGCACCGCATCGAGCGGCTGCGCCTCGCGCACGGCGAGCCGATGGCGTACCTGATCAACCACCTCCCGTCCGGCCTGCTCGACCTGGACACCGCCCAGCTGGAGGCCACCGGCCTGTACCGGCTGATGCGCTCGGCCGGGATCACCCTGCACAGCGCCCGCCAGTCCATCGGCGCCCGCGGTGCCACGGCGGCCGAGGCCGAGCGGCTCGCCGAGGACGAGGGCGCCCCGCTGCTCACCATGCAGCGCACCACCTTCGACGACACCGGCCGCGCGGTCGAGTTCGGCGACCACACCTACCGGCCGACGCGTTACTCCTTCGAGTTCCAGCTGCTCGTCCGGCCCTGACCGGCGACCGCGTTCGTTGTAATGTCCGGACATTCGGACGGGTGCGTGCTCCCCGGCTGTGTCATGAGTGTCACCTGTGTTCGATACTGGAGCGTTTGGGGCCGCTGAGCTGATCACCGGCCCCTTCCGCACGTACGAACACAGCAAGAAGGGGCACTGCCTCGTGGCACGGTTCAGGACCTGGGCGGTCATCTCGCTGACAGGGGCACTTTCGCTGTCCCTCGCGGCATGCAGCAGCACGGGAGGCAAGCGGGCCGAGGACGCCCGCAAGGCCGCCGCGGCCCAGGGGAGGGCGGCGGTGAACACGCCCCGCTGGACCTTCGCGATGATCACCCACTCGGGAGACGGCGACACCTTCTGGGACATCGTGCAGAGCGGCGCCAGGCAGGCCGCCGTCAAGGACAACATCAACTTCCTGTACTCGCACGACGACCAGGCCCAGCAGCAGGCGCAGCTGGTGGACGCGGCGGTCGACAAGAAGGTCGACGGCATCATCGTCACCCTCGCCAAGCCGGACGCCATGAAGGCAGCCGTGGCCCGCGCCGAGAAGGCCGGAATCCCGGTGATCACGGTGAACTCCGGCTCCGCGGAGTCCAAGGCCTTCGGCGCCCTCACCCACATCGGCCAGGACGAGACGATCGCCGGCGAGGCCGTCGGCGACGAGCTGAACAAGCGCGGGAGGAAGAAGGCCCTGTGCGTGCTGCACGAGCAGGGCAACGTGGGCCACGAGCAGCGCTGCGACGGCGTCGCCAAGACCTTCCACGGCACGCTGCAGAAGCTGTACGTCAACGGCACCGACATGCCGGACGTGCAGTCCGCCATCGAGGCCAAGCTCCAGGCCGACGACTCCATCGACTCGGTTGTCACCCTGGGCGCCCCGTACGCCGACACCGCCGTGAAGGCCAGGGGTGACGCGGGCAGCAAGGCCGAGATCGACACCTTCGACCTCAACGCACAGGTCGCCGCCGAGCTGAAGAACGGCACCCTGGGCTTCGCCGTGGACCAGCAGCCGTACCTCCAGGGCTACGAGGCGGTCGACCTGCTGTGGGCCTACAAGTACAACGGCGACGTCCTCGGCGGCGGCCGGCCGGTGCTGACCGGTCCGCAGATCATCACCAAGGACCAGGCCGCCGCGCTGGCCGCGTACACCGAGCGGGGCACGCGATGAGCGCAACCATTGATGAAAGGGTTCTGCAGAGCTCGCCGGCGAAGAAGCTGCTCTCCCGGCCGGAACTGGGCTCGGTGGTCGGCGCCCTCGCCGTCTTCGTCTTCTTCGCCTGCGCCGCCGACGGTTTCCTGCGCGCCGCCAGCCTCAGCACGATCCTGTACGCCTCCTCGACCATCGGCATCATGGCCGTACCCGTGGCCCTGCTGATGATCGGCGGCGAGTTCGACCTGTCGGCCGGTGTCCTGGTGACGTCCTCGGCGCTGGTCTCCTCGATGTTCAGCTACCAGATGACGGCGAACACCTGGGTCGGCGTAGGGGTGTCCCTCCTCGTGACGCTGGCCATCGGCGCGTTCAACGGCTTCATGCTCACCCGCACCAAGCTGCCCAGCTTCATCGTGACGCTGGGCACCTTCCTGATGCTGACCGGCATGAACCTCGGCTTCACCAAGCTGATCGACGGCACGGTGTCGACGAAGACCATCGGGGACATGGAGGGCTTCCCCTCCGCCCACGCGCTCTTCGCCTCGACGCTCACGATCGGCGGGGTCGACTTCAAGGTCACGATCCTGTGGTGGCTCGGCCTGGTGGCGATGGCCTCCTGGATCCTGCTGCGCACCCGCGCCGGCAACTGGATCTTCGCCGTCGGCGGCAACCAGGACGCGGCCCGCGCGGTCGGCGTCCCGGTCGCCAGGACCAAGATCGGGCTCTACATGGGCGTGGCCTTCGGCGCCTGGATCTCCGGCCAGCACCTGCTCTTCTCCTTCGACGCCGTCCAGTCCGGCGAGGGCGTCGGCAACGAGCTGATCTACATCATCGCGGCCGTGATCGGCGGCTGCCTGATCACCGGCGGCTACGGCAGCGCGATCGGCTCCGCCGTGGGCGCCCTGCTCTTCGGCATGACCAGCAAGGGCATCGTCTTCGCCGAGTGGAACCCCGACTGGTTCAAGTTCTTCCTCGGAGCGATGCTGCTCCTCGCGACCCTGCTCAACGCCTGGGTCAAGAAGCGCGCGGAGGTCAGCAAGTGACTCTGGTTGAGCTGACCGACGTCAGCAAGCACTACGGCACCGTCCGCGCCCTCGAAGGCGTCTCGCTGGAGGTCCACCCCGGCGAGATCACCTGCGTCCTCGGCGACAACGGAGCCGGCAAGTCCACCCTGATCAAGATCGTCGCGGGTCTGCACCGGCACGACGGCGGCACCCTGAGCATCGAGGGGGAGGAGACGACCTTCTCCTCCCCGCGCGAGGCCCTCGACCGCGGCATCGCCACGGTCTACCAGGACCTGGCGGTCGTCCCCCTCATGCCGGTCTGGCGCAACTTCTTCCTCGGTTCCGAGCCCCGCAAGGGCAAGGGCCCCTTCAAGCGCCTGGACACCGACCTCATGCGCCGCACCACCCGCGAGGCACTGCTCCGCATGGGCATCGACCTCAGGGACGTCGACCAGCCCATCGGCACCCTCTCCGGCGGCGAGCGCCAGTGCGTGGCGATCGCCCGCGCGGTCCACTTCGGCGCGAAGGTCCTGGTCCTGGACGAGCCGACGGCGGCACTGGGGGTGAAGCAGTCCGGTGTGGTCCTCAAATATGTGGCCGCGGCACGCGACGAAGGCCTGGGCGTTGTCTTGATCACCCACAACCCGCATCACGCGTACCTGGTCGGCGACAGATTCGTCCTGCTGCGCCGCGGCACAATGGTGGGCAATTGCACACGGGACGAGATCACTCTGGACGAGCTGACCCGGCAGATGGCGGGAGGATCCGACCTGGACGCCCTGCGCCATGAACTGCAGCGTGGTTGAGGGGCGCGGGGAACCGTGCGACGAGCCACAACGCACCCGCGGTCGGCGACGCTCGCGCACCAGCCTCTCCCGTCCCGTACGCGACCCACACCCACGGTGAGGCAGAATCGACAAACGATGAGCACCTACCGCGACCTCACCGCCCCCATCGGCTCCCGCAGGGCCCCCGTGCTCCGTACGGTCGGTACCAGGGAACGCCGCTCCCATCTGACAGCACCCCGGGTGCCGACGGTGGGCATCGACATCGGCGGCACCAAGGTCATGGCGGGCGTCGTGGACGCCGACGGCAACATCCTGGAGAAGCTCCGCGCGGAGACCCCGGACAAGTCCAAGAGCCCCAAGGTCGTCGAGGACACCATCGTCGAGCTGGTCCTGGACCTGTCCGACCGGCACGACGTGCACGCGGTCGGCATCGGCGCGGCCGGCTGGGTCGACGCCGACCGCAACCGCGTCCTGTTCGCCCCCCACCTGTCGTGGCGCAACGAACCGCTGCGCGACCGCCTGAGCGGCCGCCTCTCCGTGCCGGTCCTCGTGGACAACGACGCCAACACCGCCGCCTGGGCGGAGTGGCGCTTCGGCGCGGGACGCGGCGAGGACCACCTCGTCATGATCACCCTCGGCACCGGCATCGGCGGCGCCATCCTGGAGGACGGTCAGGTCAAGCGCGGCAAGTACGGCGTCGCCGGCGAGTTCGGCCATATGCAGGTCGTGCCCGGCGGCCACCGCTGCCCGTGCGGCAACCGCGGCTGCTGGGAGCAGTACAGCTCGGGCAACGCGCTGGTCCGCGAGGCCAAGGAGCTGGCCGCCGCCGACTCCCCGGTGGCCTACGGCATCATCGAGCACGTCAAGGGCCAGATCGGCGACATCACCGGCCCGATGATCACCGAGCTGGCCCGCGAGGGCGACGCGATGTGCGTCGAGCTGCTCCAGGACATCGGTCAGTGGCTCGGCGTCGGCATCGCCAACCTCGCCGCCGCCCTCGACCCCTCCTGCTTCGTCATCGGCGGCGGGGTCTCGGCCGCCGACGACCTGCTCATCGGCCCGGCCCGGGACGCCTTCAAGCGCCACCTCACCGGCCGCGGCTACCGCCCCGAGGCCCGCATCACCCGCGCCCAGCTCGGCCCCGAGGCCGGCATGGTGGGCGCCGCCGACCTGGCCCGGCTGGTCGCCCGCCGGTTCCGCCGGGCCAAGCGCCGCCGGGTGGAGCGGTTCGAACGCTACGAGCGGTACACCCAGGCCCGCCGGGACCGGGACACCGCATGACCGCCTCCCTGCCGCGCCAGGCCGCCCCGCCGGACGAGCCGCGCCGCCCCGCCGAGAACCCCGGGCACAAGGCCAGGCGCCGCGCGCTCACCCTGCTGATCATCGGCCTGCTGATCGGCGTCCCGGCCGGCTATCTGGTGATCTCCGCGAACCAGAGCCGCAACAGCGGCAAGGACAAGGAGGCGAAGTACTCGGCGACCGGCCTGACCTCGGGCTGGCCGTCGAACGTGCAGCGCCGCCTCTACCAGGTGACGGTCCCGCACCCGGCCGACTACATCGCCTCCTACGAGACGAACAACTGGAAGACCAGCCGCCTCTACGTGCAGTTCCGCACCAACGCCGCCGGCCTGGACAGCTTCCTGCAGACCATGGGCGCACGCCGGGACGAACTGAAGAAGAGCGACATCGCCATCGGCGCCCGCGACCAGAAGGTCAGCGGCTGGCGCTTCACCGGCACCGGGCCCTGGTGGGGACTGACCCACCGGCAGAAGAACCCGGCGCCGACCCAGGACGTGGTCGTGAACATGTCCGACCCGAAGAACCCGATGGTCTACGTCGTCTCCCGCACGGTCCCGTAGTCGCGGGCCCTGGGCGGCCCCGGGGCCGATTGTCAGACCCCGCCCGTAGAGTCGAAGACGTCTGATCCGATGCACGGGCGGGAGATGGCGGACGTATGAGCGGCGGCACGGCAGCGGTGGCGGAGCGCGCGGGAGGATCCGGGCAGGCCGGGGACCGGCTCCCGGTGCGCCTCGCGTCCGTCTACCTTCCGGCGCCCCTCCCGCGCGAGGGCCGCATCGCCTTCTGGGACCCCGACGGCGGGTCCGTCGAGGGCGACACCACCGAGATCACGGTCGTACGACGCCACGGTGCGGGCGTGCGCCGCCGGCAGGTGCCCGCGCTGGCCCTCCCGCTCGCCGAGGCCCTGCCGCTGCTGGTCCGGGCCCGCCGCGACCCGGCCGCCCATCCGGCCACGGCCTGCTGGGGCGCCGCCGCACTGCACGCGCTGCGGCTGGTGGCCCGCGGCCGCCTGCTGCCGGGCCTGACCCCGGCCGGCCACGACGCCTGGCGGGCCGGCCCACTGGAGCCCGCCGACATCGCCCACCTGCGCGCGGTCGCCGCGGCCCTGCCCCCGGAAGGCCACGCCGTGCCGCTCCCGGACCCGGGCCCGCTCCGGCTGCCCGAGCCGGAGGCCCTGATCCGCTCCTTCCTGGACGCGGTCGCCGACACCCTGCCCCGCACCCCGGCCGCCCCCTACACCTCCGGCCGGCCCTTCGCCGCCCGGGAGCCCGTGGCGCTGCCCCAGGCCCATGAATGGGCGGCCGAGGTCGCCGCCGGCATGGACGCGGGCGTGCGGATCTCGCTCCGCCTGGACCTGTCGGCCTACGACGTCTTCGACGCTGGTGAGCACGACGGCGCGCGCGCCGCCGGAGCCGCGATCGTGCAGGTGCACAGCCTCGCCGACCCCACCCTGGTGGCCGACGCGGCGGCCCTGTGGGCGGGGGAGGCCGACACGGCGTTCGGGCCCCGCTCGCGGGTGGACGCCGCCCTCGCGGTGCGGCGCGCGGCCCGCGTGTGGCCGCCCCTGGACCGGCTCGCCGGACAGGACGTGCCCGATGTGCTCGCCCTGTCCGAGGAGGAGCTGGGCGAGCTGCTCGGCGTCGCTGCCCCGCGACTGGCCGCCGCCGGCGTCGCCGTGCACTGGCCGCGGGACCTCGCCCGCGACCTGACGGCCGCCGCGGTGGTCCGCCCGGCGCCCGGTTCGGCGACCGACGGCACCGGCTTCTTCGAGAGCGAGGAACTGCTCCGGTTCCGCTGGCAGTTGGCTCTCGGCGGGGATCCGCTCAGCGAGGCCGAGATGGACGCCCTGGCCGAGGCCCATCGCCCGGTCGTCCGGCTCCGGGACCGCTGGGTGCTGGTCGACCCGGCCCTCGTCCGCAAGGCCCGCAAGCGCGAACTGGGCCTGCTCGACCCGGTGGACGCCCTGTCCGTCGCGCTCACCGGCACCGCCGAGGTCGACGGGGAGACCGTCGAGGCCGTCCCGGTCGGCGCGCTGGCAGCCCTGCGCGACCGGCTCACCGCGGGCCTGCGCCCCGCCGAACCGCCCGCGGGGCTGGCTGCCACCCTCCGCGACTACCAACTGCGCGGACTCGGCTGGCTGGACCTGATGACCTCCCTCGGCCTCGGCGGCTGCCTCGCCGACGACATGGGCCTCGGCAAGACCGTCACTCTCATCGCCCTGCACCTGAAACGCGCCCGCACCGAGCCGACCCTGGTCGTGTGCCCCGCGTCCCTCCTGGGCAACTGGCAGCGGGAGATCACCCGGTTCGCCCCCGGTGTCCCCGTCCGCCGCTTCCACGGCCCCGACCGGACGCTGGACGGCCTCGACGGCGGCTTCGTCCTCACCACGTACGGCACCATGCGCTCGGCCGCGGCCCGCCTGGCCGAACAGGCCTGGGGCATGGTCGTCGCCGACGAGGCCCAGCATGTGAAGAACCCCTTCTCGGCCACCGCCAAGGCGCTGCGCACCATCCCGGCCCCCGCGCGCGTGGCGCTGACCGGCACCCCCGTGGAGAACAACCTCTCCGAGCTCTGGGCCCTGCTCGACTGGACCACCCCCGGACTCCTGGGCCCCCTGAAGTCCTTCCGCGCCCGGCACGCCCGCGCGGTGGAGAACGGCGAGGACCAGGAGGCGATCGAGCGCCTGGCCCGTCTGGTACGGCCGTTCCTGCTGCGCCGCAAGAAGTCCGACCCGGGCATCGTCCCCGAGCTGCCGCCCAAGACCGAGACGGACCACCCGGTGCCGCTCACCCGCGAACAGGCCGCGCTGTACGAGGCGGTGGTGCGCGAGTCGATGCTGGCCATCGAGACCGCCGAGGGCATCGCCCGGCGGGGCCTGGTGCTGAAGCTGCTGGGCGCCCTGAAGCAGATCTGCGACCACCCGGCGCTGTACCTGAAGGAGGACCCGCACGCCGACCGGCTCCTGGCCCGCTCCGGCAAACTCGCCCTGCTGGACGAACTGTTGGACACCCTCCTCGCCGAGGACGGCTCGGCGCTCGTCTTCACCCAGTACGTCGGCATGGCCCGCCTGATCACCGCGCATTTGTCCGCACGCGCGATCCCGATCGACCTGCTGCACGGCGGCACCCCGGTCCCGGAGCGCGAGCGCATGGTCGACCGCTTCCAGAGCGGCGAGACCCCGGTCCTGGTGCTCTCCCTGAAGGCCGCCGGCACCGGCCTGAACCTCACCCGCGCGGGCCATGTCATTCACTTCGACCGCTGGTGGAACCCGGCGGTCGAGGAACAGGCCACCGACCGCGCGTACCGCATCGGCCAGACCCAGCCGGTCCAGGTCCACCGCCTGGTCACCGAGGGCACGGTCGAGGACCGCATCGCCGAGATGCTCACCGCCAAGCGCGCCCTGGCCGACGCCATCCTGGGCTCCGGCGAGGCGGCCCTCACCGAACTGACCGACCGTGAACTGTCCGACCTCGTCTCCCTGCGGAGGCCGTCGTGACGACCGGCGAACAGCGCCCCGGCGACGCCGCGCGCCGCGCCCTGCGGGAGGCGCGGCAGCGCGCGGAGGCCGAGCGGGCGGAAGCAGGGCGGGAGACCGCGGAGGAGCAGGCGGCGTCCGGGCGCGTGGTCGACGGGACGGGCACCGCGGAACCGAGGCCCGCGGACCTCGCGCGCGCCGCCCTCCGGGCGACGGCCATGCCCCCCGTGCCCGCCGGGTCGGATACGCCCGGCACGCCGGACGGCCCCGGCGACTCCGCCGCCGCCGCAGACCGCAGGCCAGCGGAGGCCCGGGCACAGCCTGCCGACGAAGGCACACTCGGTGCCGCCGCGCGGCCCGCCGACGAAGGCGGGACCCGTGCCACGGAGCGGTCCGCGGATGCGGGTGCCGGGGGCGCCCCTGCGGGGGACCGGGGCGTGCCAGAGGCTGGCCGTGCGGGAGAGGGGGACGAGCCCGGGGGCGCCCGTGCTGGGACGCGAGATGTGCCCGGTGCTGGCCGTGCGGGAGAGGGGGGTTTGCCCGGGGGCGTCCCTGCAGGGGGCCGGGACGTGCCAGAGCCTGGCCGTGCGGGAGAGGGAGATGTGCCCGGCGCCGCCCGTGCCGGTGAGGGAGACGTGTCCGGGGGCGCCCGGGCAGGACGGCCCGGGGCGCGTCCCGCCGACGTGGCCAGGGAAGCGCTCCGGGCCGCCCGCCGGGAGGCGCTGCGTGCCGAGGCCGAGGCCGAGGCGCGCGGCAAGCGGTCGCAGGACCCCCGTACCCGACGCGGGACGCGCGCGACCGGTGGCACCGCCGCCGCGGTGCCGCGCCCCGCGACCGGCCCCGGACCGGAATCCGCGGCGGCCCGCGTCAAGGCTGCCCAGGAGATCCGGCACTACCTGGCCAACGCCTTCCGGATGCCGACGTGGTCCGACACCCCGGAGGACGAGCCCCCGGGCACCGGCACCAGCGGCAGCGACGACAGCACGACTCTCGCCGAGCCGCGCCCCGGCACCGCCCCCGCCGAGCCGGACCCCACTCCCGCGGGATCGGGGCCGACGCGGGACGAGCCGGTGTCCCCGCACACACCCCCCGCCACCCTCGCCACTCCCACCGAACCGCACCACACGGCCCCCGCACAGGCGTCCCCCTACCTGCCCGCCACCATGGCCACCCCGCACCGCGACTCCGAACTGCGGCGCACCTTCCCGGAGTTCGCGCCCCGTGAGGCCACCGCCGAGGGCGCGCCGTTCGCCGGGACCTGGTGGGGCAATGCCTGGGTGGCCGCGCTGGAGCAGGGCGCGCTGGACCCCAAGAGGCTGGCGCGGGGCCGCGGTTACGCCGAGCAGGGGCATGTCGACGCGATCACCGTGACGCCGGGGCTAGTGCTGGCGTACGTCCGCGGCAGCCGGCCCCGCCCGTACCGGGTGCAGGTGCGGGTCCGCACGCTGGAGGACGCGGACTGGGCGCGCTTCCTGGACGCGGCCGCCGACCGGCCGGGCCACATCGCCGCGCTGCTCGACAAGGAACTGCCCCAGTCCCTCGCCGACTGCGGGGTGCCCCTGCTGCCCGGCCCCGGCGACCTCGTGCCGCGCTGCAGCTGCCCCGACTCCGGGCACCCCTGCAAACACGCGGCGGCGCTCTGCTACCAGACGGCGCGGCTGCTCGACGCCGACCCCTTCGTGCTGCTCCTGCTGCGCGGCCGGGGCGAGAGAAGCCTGCTCGACGCGCTGTCCCGGCGCAGCGCCGCCCATGCGGCCCGCGCCGCCCAGGAGCGACAGCCGCAGTCCCTGCCGGGCGTACGCGCCGCTGACGTCCTGGCCCCGCGCGAACTCCCGCCGCTGCCCCCGCCGTTGCCGGCGCCCCCGCACCCCGAGCAGCCCCCGGTCTATCCGGCGGCGCCCGGCGGTCCCGACCCCTTCGCGCTGGACCAGCTCGCGACCGACGCCGCCGCCCGCGCCCACGCGCTGCTCGGCACCGGACGCGATCCGGTGGGCGAGCTGACCCTGTGGCAGGACGCGGTGCGCCTGGCCGCCGCCCGCCCCGGCTCCGGCCTCACGGCCACCACCCGCACCCTCTACGCCACGCTCGCCACGGCCGTGGGCCGCCCCCCGGCCGACCTCGCGCGGGCCGTCGCGGCCTGGCGCCAGGGCGGGGCCGCCGGGCTGGCCGTGCTGGAGGAGCCGTGGGACCCCCCGGCCGGCCGCTTCGACCGGGCCCGCCCGCTGCTGCTCGCCGCCGACCTTCCGGCGTTCCGGCCCTGGCGCAACCGCCTCACCCATCCCCGCGGCCATGTCCAGCTCCGGCTGGGCCGCGACGGCCTGTGGTACGCGTACGAGTCGGAGCCGGGCCGGGACGACTGGTGGCCCCGCGGCACGCCCGACCTGGACCCGGTGGGCGCCCTGACCGGCCTCGGCACACCCGACGACGTCTGACCGCTGTGACGCGGGAAGGCCGGTGCCGGCAGCGGTTGTCGCTGCCGGCACCGGCCTTCCGGTGCTGGGGTGCGTCGGCTCAGTACGCGGAGTTCACGTTGTCGATGGAGCCGTAGCGGTGGGCCGCGTAGTTGGCGGCCGCGGTGATGTTGGCCACCGGGTCGGTGACGCTCTTGGCGGTACCGGCGACGTGGTAGGTGTTGAAGGTCGGGTCGATGACCTGGAGCAGGCCCTTGGAGGGGGTGCCCTGCTTGGCGTTGACGTCCCAGTTGTTCTGGGCGTTGGGGTTGCCACCGGACTCGCGCAGGATGTTGCGCTTGAGGCCCTCGTAGCTGCCGGGGATGCCCTTGGCCTTCATGATCTGCAGAGACTGCTTGATCCAGCCGTCGAGGCTGTTGGCGGTGCCGGCCGTGGACCGGGTGCCGGCGCTGCTGTCGTGCGAGGACGTCTTGACCACGGAGGAGGCCGACACCTGCGTCGCTTCGGCGGCCTGGGCGTTCGCGGGCATCAGAGTGAGGGCGACGGCCGCCGCGCCGGTCGTGGTGATGCCGGTGAGGGCGAGGGTGCGCAGGCGAGCGATGCGGGTGCGGTTGATCATGGTCATACGGAAGGAACTCTCCACGAAAGGACGTAGTCGGTGCCGGCCGCTGTCGGTCGCGGTGGCGTGGGGCGATGCCCCGGGCTGCGTCGCGAGCGGGCCGATCCGGCGGTGTCCCGCTCGGTCCGGCCGGTGTGTCCCGGCGACGACAGCAATGTTTACGGGCCGGTTGAGCGCGGCGCAATGATGTGACGTACTACCTAACTCCGTAGCAATGTCCGAAATGAGCTGTTAAATGGTGACTTCTATGCAGGTCGGCTGAGTGGAGCTGGTACGGCCCTCGCTAGGATGTGATCTGGCTCCTATGGGTGGCATCACACGCAGAGCCCCTCCGGCGGGGCTTCGGAGTCGACTCGCGAGGGGTAAATCGGGGTCTCACGATGGAAGACCCAGACCATCGACCCCTTGGACGGCACCATGTCCGTGACTCGCCCCGAAGGCTCCGCGAGGGCCCGGCGCCGGATCATCGTGGGAAGCGCGCTCGGCGGCCTGCTCCTTGCCGGCGGTCTCGTCGGCTGCGGCAGCGGCAACGGCGGGAGCGCCGGCTCCGCGACCCCGGCCGGCACTCCCCGTACACCGAACGTCTCGTCGTTCTCCGGTGCGCCACCGTCGGCTCTGGCGTCCTCGGCCTCCTCGGCGATCGGCTCGGCCCGGGCGTCCGCCTCCGCCGCGGCATCCTCCGCCTCGGCTCGCGCCTCCGAGTTCGAGGCCTCGGTGGACGCCGAGACCCAGCGCAGGAGTGCGGCGGCGGAAAAGGAGCTGAAGAACGTCAAAGGCCGGGGCAACGCGCTCTCCGAGGTCGCCATGACGGGCATCCCCAGGTCACGGACCGGCGGAGTGCTCGCCGTCCTGGTCACCATCACCAACAAGACCGGCAGCGCGGCCTCCTACGCGGTACAGGTCGACTTCAAGGACGCGGCCGGCAAGGTGGTCGAGACGCGGTACGTCGGGGCGGAGCACCTGGAACCCGGGAAGAAGGACCAACCCATCGCCTCCAGCCACCAGCCACCGGAGACGAAGCTGACAGCAGTCCTCGCCAAGGCCCAGCGCTACTGACGTCGGGCGGCTCGTCCGGATGCCGCAGTGAGGAATTCGTGCGCGCCGGGCGAGCGGGGGCGGGCGACCGGGGGGACTGTCCGGCGCGGGGAGGTGCTGACCGGGTCACCCGCCACCACGACGGGGAAGGGCCGTCCGCGCGCGACACTCCACCTGACATGGGTGTGGCACAGCCCGCCGCAGCCAGGATCTACACTCAGTTGGTAGCCGCAAGCAACGGAACGTGCGTGTCGACCGTCTCACCCGTCCGCTGCCGCGCCTCGACGACGATCCGGTCGACCGCACCCACACAGAGTCTCGAAGCCGGGCCGGGCCCGGCCGGCGAGGCGAGGCAAGGAGATCCGCACGCATGACCACGTCCGCATCCCCGGCCCGTGGGGGAACCGAAGCGATATCCGCGTCGGCGCCGGCCGGCAGGCTGACGCACCGTCAGATCATGACGATCCTCAGCGGCCTGATGCTGGGGATGTTCCTCGCGGCGCTCGACCAGACCATCGTCAGCACCTCGATCCGCACGATCGCCGACGATCTGCACGGGCTCAGCGCGCAGGCGTGGGTCACCACCGCGTACCTGATCACCTCCACCATCAGCACGCCGCTGTACGGAAAGCTGTCCGACCTCTACGGCCGCAAGCCCTTCTTCCTGGCGGCCATCACGATCTTCATCGCCGGCTCGGCGGCCTGCTCGTTCGCCACCTCGATGACGGAGCTGTCCGCCTTCCGGGCCTTCCAGGGCATCGGCGCGGGCGGTCTGATGTCACTGGCGCTGGCGATCATCGGTGACATCGTGCCGCCCCGCGAGCGCGCCCGGTACCAGGGCTACATGCTCGCCATGTTCGGCTCCGCCAGCGTGCTCGGCCCGCTGATCGGCGGTTTCCTCGCGGGCCGCGGCAGCATCCTGAGCATCGCCGGCTGGCGCTGGGTGTTCCTGGTCAACGTGCCGGTCGGCATCATCGCGCTGTTCGTCGTCGCCCAGGTCCTGAACCTCCCGCACACCCGGCGCGAGCACCGCATCGACTGGTGGGGCGCGCTCACCATCGCCGTCGGCGTGGTGCCGCTGCTGCTCGTGGCCGAGCAGGGCCAGAGCTGGGGCTGGACCTCCCCGAAGGCATACATCTGCTACGCGGTCGGCGCGGTCGGCCTGCTGGTGTGGGTCCTCGTCGAACGGGCCATGGGCGAGGAGGCCCTGATCCCGATGCGGCTGTTCCGCGGCGCGGTGTTCAGCAAGATGAGCCTGATGTCCGTGCTGATCGGCATGGGCATGTTCGGCGGGATGATGATGATCCCGCTGTACCTGCAGATCGTGAAGGGTGTCAGCCCCACCAGGTCGGGCCTGCTGATGCTGCCGCTGATGGTCGGCATGATCGCCGGGACCATCGTGGTCGGACGCATCATCCAGAAGACCGGCAAGTACAAGGTCTTCCCGGTCATCGGCACCCTGCTGATCATCGCCGCCATGCTGCTGTTCCACTACCGGGTGGAGTGGAACACGGCACTGCCGCAGACCATGGCCTACATGGCCCTGTTCGGCATCGGCCTCAGCGGATGCATGCAGATCCTGACGCTGGCCGTGCAGAACGCCGTGGAGCCCAAGGACATGGGCGTGGCGACCGCGTCGGCCACCTTCTTCCGGCAGATGGGCGGCACCGCCGGCACCGCGGTCTTCCTCTCCGTGCTGTTCAGCACGGTCGGCGACAAGATCAGCTCGGCCTTCCGGTCCGCCGCGCAGACGCCCGCGTTCCAGGCCGCGCTCCATGACCCGGCCGTACGGCACAACCCCGCGAACGCGCCGGTGCTGGAGATGTTCAAGCACCCCGGCGCGGGCGGCGGGAGCGGCTCGGGCGTGCTCGACGACTCCTCCTTCATCCAGCAGCTCGACCCGCGTCTCGCTCAGCCGTTCAAGGTCGGCTTCACCGACTCGATGCAGCTCGTCTTCCTCATCGCGGCGGCCGTGATGGTCCTGGCCTTCCTGGTCGCGGTGTGGACCAAGGAGGTGCCGCTGCGCAAGGTCTCCGGACTGGAGGCACGGGCCGCCGAGGAGAGCGCCGGCCCCGCCCCGGAGCCGGCCGAGACCACGGCTGCCGGGCCCGCCGCGACCCCGGCCACCGAGCCGGCCGCCACGGAGCGCACCACCGCCGAGACCGCCGCCGACGCCCCGGCCGGAAGGACGCAGCCCGTCACCGAGCCGGCCGATCGGTTCGCACCCGTCCCCGGCGCCCCGTCGCACGGCGTCCACGGACGGGTGCTGGACGGCGCGGGCGCGCCGGTGTCACAGGCCGTCATCACCCTGATCGACGTCAACGGACGGCAGTTCGGCCGCGCCGTCAGCGGCGCGGACGGGGACTACGCGATGTCCGTCACCGGCCCCGGCACGTACGTGCTGATCGGCGCCGCCGGTGCCCGGCAGCCACAGGCGGTCACGGTCCTGGTCGGCGACGAGCCGGTCGAGTGCGACCTCGTGCTCAGCGGCACCGTCGCGCTCACCGGGACGGTCCGGGAGGCCGTCGAGGGGCGGCCGCTGCCGGGAGCCCTGCTGGTCGCCACCGACGTGCGCGGCGAGGTCGTGTCCTCCGGCACCTCGGCCGCCGACGGCGCCTTCGTGCTCGCCGATCTGGTACCCGGCGGCTACACGCTCGTGGTGAACGCGCCCGGACACCGCCCGGCCGCCCTCCCCCTCGACGTCACCCCGGGCGGCGCCGACGTCTGCGAGATCCGCCTCGAACCCGGCGCCCGGCTCCACGGCGTCGTCAGCACCGCGACCGGTCGGCCGCTCCACGACGCCAAGGTCACCCTGCTGGACTCGGCCGGGAACGTGGTCGGCACCACGATCACCGGCTCCGACGGCGCCTACGGATTCACCGACCTCGACGGCGGCGAGTACACCGTCATCGCCGGCGGCTACGCCCCGGTCGCCGCGTCGGTGCGCCTGGACGGCAGCGGCGTCACCGGCTTCGACGTCGAGCTGTCCCACCAGGAGGAGTCCCGGTAGCGGCAACGGCCCGCTGCGCCATGGAACACGGGGGTGGCGACACCGCGGTCGCGGTGCTGGATCAGCCGGCCTCTCGGCCCCGGGGAGTCCAGGCTCAGACACCAGCCGCACCAGTCACACATAGTGGTCAGGCACTGTCTGGGACGGTGGGAGGGCCTGACGGGACTGCCGGGGCAGGACGCGTCCGCCAGAGCCTGCGCACCGCATCCGGCTTCTGCGATGCGGCGGGCGCCGTCTGGTCCGAGCCGCCGCCACGGCTGAGGTGCACACCGATCGCTGACGTCGTCAGGCTCGGTACGGCGGCTGCGCACCGGGCGATCCGGAAGTCGTGACGTGAGGTGGCACCGACGTGGGAGCCGACCACCGCGACCAGGACGGCGAAGCCGATCGCGGCGGAGATCTGGCGGCATGTCCGGGCACGTCGCGCGATGCGAGGGCGCGGCGCGCAGGAGCCAGGCGCAGTCTGGATAGTGGAGGTGGGTTGCCGTGGCGCACAACGAAGCCATTTCGCCCGTCGAGGGTGCGGCACTACTAGAAGCCCTGTTCCACCAATCCCCGACCGGCCTGATGCTCCTGGACACGGAACTGCGGATCCTATGGATCAACGTCAACACGCCGGTCCTGAAATCGGGCACCCCTGAAGAGATCATAGGCCGGCACTTCACCGACGTATATGACCTTTCCGCGCCCGGTGAGGTCGAGGCGATGCTGCACGGCGTGCTGGAGAGCGGCGCGCCCGCTCGGGGGCGACGAATGGAGGTGCGTCCGAAGGGCGCGCCGGGGCCGGAGTACCGGTTCTCCGTCTCGGCATCTCGTCTTGAGGACGCGCAGGGCAGGATCCTGGGAGTGCTGACGGAGATACTTGGTGTCACCGAATGCGAGAAGGTACGCGCCCGTCTGCGCCTTCTCGGCTCGGTGCGCGATCGCGTGGGACGGACCCTCGACGTTGTGGCCACCTGCGAGGATTTGGTGCAAGCGGTGGTGCCGGACCTCGCCGACCTCGCCGTGGTGGAAGTGGTGGAGGCAGTGGTGCGTGGCGAGGAACCTCCGCCGAGTCCTCTCGGACGGGAGGTGCCGCTGCGCCGTGCGGCCTTCGCCCGCAGTGGCGGCGAGGACCAGGTCCAGGCACATCCGGTGGGTGACGTGCGTGCTCTGCCGTTCCCGACGCCCTACGCCCAGACACTGGCCGACCTCAGGCCGCGCCTCGTTGCCCTGGGTCCGGAAACACCTTGGCTGGCTGCCGTCCCGCAGCGCGCCGAGGCGATTCGCGCCTCAGGCGCCCGGAGCCTTGTTACCACTCCCCTGACCCTGCGGGGAAAGGTGCTGGGGCTGATGAGCCTCTACCGCACCGACCAGGGCGACGTCTTCGACCAGGGCGATGTCATCCTCGCCGAGGCAGTGGCCGCTCACGCCGCGCTGTGCATCGACAACGCCCGCCGTTATACCCGCGAACACACCATCGCCCTGACGATCCAGCGCCATCTGCTGCTTCCCGAGGTTGCGACGCAGACGACCGTTGAAACCGCGCACATACTGGTGCCCTCTGAAACCGGCGGAGGCTGCGGGTTCGACACATTCGCCCTGTCCGGCGCCCGCACCGCACTGGTGGTCGGCGAAGTAGCCGGCCGAGGCATCCATGCGGCCACCACCATGGGACAGATAGGGACCGCCGCGCACTCTCTGGCCGCGCTCGACCTGGAGCCCGACGAGCTCCTCGCCCGCCTCAACGACACCGCCATCAGCCTGGCCCAGGAACGCGCCGCTCTGCCGCCCGGCGACCCCATGCCGCTCACGGGAAGCTGCGCGTACGCGGTCTACGACCCGCTCGCTGGGACCTGCACCATCGCCCTGGCCGGCCACCCCCCACCCGTCATCGCCCATCCCGATGGGAGCACCCAGATCCCTCACCTACCGAGCGGACCTCCCCTGGGCAGGACCGAAGGACCTCCCTTCGCTGCCACCACGGTCCCTCTCCCCGACGGCAGCGTCCTCGCCTTCTACACGCCGTCCCTCCTGCACACCTCCCAGTCCCCGGAGATCCTCCAACGAGTGCTGGCCCACACTGACCGGCCACTGCAGGATCTGTGCGACGACGTGCTCTACCGGCTACGGAACGACACCCGCCACGGCGACGTCATCCTCCTCCTCGCCCGCACCCACACACTCCCCGCGGACCAGGTCGCCGCATGGCAACTCGACCCCCACCCCAAAGCCGTTGCCACGGCGCGCACCCACGCCCAACACCAACTCACCCATTGGGGAGTGGACGAGGAAACCGCCTACACCACCGAAACGATCGTCAGCGAACTGGTCACCAACGCCATCCGCTACGGCACACCGCCTGTGCAGTTGCGGCTCATCAAGGACCGCACGCTCACCTGCGAAGTCCACGACAGCAATGCCCTCGCGCCACGGCTGCGCCACGCGAAAACCATCGACGAAGGCGGGCGCGGCCTGTTCATCATGGCCCAACTGGCACAGAACTGGGGCGTCCGTTACTCCCTCGACGGCAAGACCGTCTGGGCCGAGCAGACTCTCCCGCCCGCAACCTCGCCCCATCCCCAACAGCGGTCATAGCGTTACCGAGCGCGCCCGGATCGTCCTCGGCCAGCCGTGCTGGCGAGAGCGCGGCGGTGCAGCTGCAACTGCAGCTGCTCGGCCGGGTTTCGCCGAAGACGCCGCAGGCGCCGCGAAGCACGAGCATCACGGCTCCGCTCTTGGCCAGGGCAATCGCCCGGATTCAGCAACGGGGGAGCCGCTGGCGCTGTCAGCCGGGGAACTCCGCCACGGCATTCGGTCGCGCTCGAGGTCACCAGGCGTCTGGAGGCTCCGGTTCGCGAGGTAGTCCGGGCGTCACGGCTTTCGGGCAGTGCGACCGGGCCGAGGAACGTGGCCATGCCGTTCGCCTCCATCGCAACCATAGAAGCGAAGGGCCGGGTCTCTGACCTGCGGCCATGTAAACGAGCAACGCTGCGACCTGCGACTTAGCTGTCGGCGGTTGTCAGCGTTGGTCGTTCGTTGAGCACCCCCGCACGGCCCAGAGACGGCCCGAGCGGGGGTGTCGCGAGTGCCCTCGATGCGAACTATGGGCAGGATGGTCATTGAGGTCAGGTGGGCTGGTCAACTGGTCGTCAAGGACCGGTGGCGGTCGGTGGCGGTCGTGGTGGTTGCTGTACTTCACTGCTGTACTGCACTGGGTCGTTGCCCCAGGTCAGCAGTGCTGCGTGACCGCATATCGAAGGACATCGAGACGCCTCACTCAGCACAGGTCGATTGGTCAGCCGATGGCGCTGTGCCGTCAGCGGGTTGACGTTTGATTGCGATCAAGGCGGCGTCGTCGTCGAGTCGGCCGCCGACGTGGTTGAGAAGGTCGCCGCGGAGGTGGTTGAGGAGTGCCGTGGGATGGCGGTGGTTCTGGTGGGTGAGTCGTTTGGCGAGCGGGTAGAACTCGCCGTCGGTATTGCGGGCTTCGATGGCACCGTCGGTGTAGAGGAGGAAGGTGTCTTCGGCCCCTAGGGCGAAGGTGTCGAGGTGAAAGGTGGTTTGCGTCAGTGCGCCCAGTCCCAGCGGGGGCGCGGGTTGGCCGGCTTCCAGGGTCACGACGTCGTGCGCTCGTAGGAGTAGCGGTGGGGGGTGTCCGCAGGTGACGCTCCATACGAGGGGCTCGGCGTCGGGGATTTCGAGGAGAGTGGCGGTGACGAACGCCTCTTCGGTCTGTTCGGGGCTCACTGCTTCGGATGCGTTGCTGCGGACACTTGAATCCAGGTAGGCGGCGAGTTCCGGCAGCGTGGTCAGCCGGCGGGCGGCGTCGCGGAACGTGCTGATGGTGTGGGCAGCGGTGCCGACCGCCGCCAGGCCCTTGCCTCGAACATCGCCGATGATCAACCGTGTCCCCGTGGGCGTGCGCACGGCGGCGTAGAGATCTCCGCCGATGCGTGCTTCGTCCTCTGCCGCCAGGTACGTCGAGGCCAGGCGAAGGGGGCCGAGTCGGTGGGGGAGGGGAGGCAGTATGGCGCGTTGCGCGGCCTCGGCGACTGCGCGCAGCTGGACCAGCTTTCGCTGTCCGTGTTCCGTCAGGTACCGGGCGATCACGACGGCCACCGAGGTCGCAATGAGGGCAGCCGCCTGTGGCGGGTTCACCGAGTGGCGGACCAGGAAGATGGCCATCAAAGCCGACACGGCCACGATGGCGACAAGTGAGGTCACCCGGGAGCTCGCGTACCAGGAAGTGAGTGCAGGCACCATGATCAGCAAGTCGCCGAGATGAACTGCGCCAGGCACCTGAAGATCGATGAGCGTGATCGCCAGAATGAACAGCAAGGCGACTGTCAGCACGGATCGTGGTTGCGGCAAGGTGCGCGAGTGAACGAGTGACGGCCTCGCTCGGTGATGCATCAGGTGTGGCTCCTGCACGCAACCCGGAGCCGTACACGCAGGGTCGCGGAACGTGAATGCCATGTGCTGCTCCGTCTAGGATCATATCGTCGGTTCTGATGGTTCCATCAATTAAAACGGACATATATGGGCATGCAAGGTCATGTGTGGCAGGTCACAAGCGTTGTGGATGCCGGCCGGGCTTGATCAGGGCGAGTCTCCGCCGCTGGGGTGACGACTGACCCGCCGTCCCTCGTGGTGCACGGTGCCGAGCGGGGCGGAGACATGAGCGCGGGCGCCGCCGGCCGCCCGCGCCCGCCCGGAGGGGCGAAGCGACGACGGGTGCTTGATGGGGTGGAGAAACCTGTAAAGGGCTGCGGAGTTCAGCAGCGGGGTTCAGCTGCTCGATCGAGGTGCTGGTGGACGGAAAAGTCGTCGCCCGGGGCAGCGCCTCCCGGGCAGGCAAAACCGTCCTCTATGCCGAGATCCGTCGGGGATCCGCCGCGCCCCCTGAGCGTCACATTCGCGGACATGGGCGACGTGTCTCATGCGTCGCCGATCTTGCTCACCATTGTCAGGTCCGGGGCAGCAATGGCAGGGGCCGAGTGGCGATCTCCTGGGCTTCGGCGCGCGTCATGCCGAACATCCGCAGCAGGCGGAAGGCCAGCTGGTCGGCAACATGCTCGGCATCGAGGTCCGGGCGGGTCTCCAGTAGGTGGAGCACTCCGAGCAGAGCGCCGCCGACCATGGCCACAGAAGTGCGCGGGTCTTCGATGTCCAGCCGTCCGTTGTCGGCGGCGGCCCTCAGATCCCGCATCGCCTGAGGTGCCAAGCCGCTGTCGGAGGTCAGATAGGGCATGCCCGTACGCACGAGGATCCTGGCGATCTGTGTGTGAGTGCGCTGCAGTCGGCAGGTCAGGCGGACGCTGGCAGCGAAGATCTCCGCGGGGTCCTTCAGGTCTCCCACGACGGATTCCAGGAGTGCGCCGTGTTCCTCCAGGGTGCGGGCGACGGCCGCGTCGAACAGCTCGTCCTTGCTGGTGAAGTGGTTGTAGAAGGAGCCGAAGCCGACGTCCGCAGCCTCGGTGATCTCCTGGATGCTCACTTCCGTCCGCCCCTGCTCGGCGAGGAACCGCTGCGCGGCGGCGATCAGCGAGGCACGGGTACGCGCCTTGCGTCGGTCCACGCGGTTGGGCGTGTGGCTGGGCGTCCGACTGTTGGCCTTGCCCTGTCGGTCGATACTCATCCCTCCACCTTACTCAATACATCAGCTTTGATTGTTTCGTCACCACTGACGGCCGTTGACGGGGCTGACATCTGGACTGATTCTCTCATCACTGCTGACTGAGCTGCTCGCGGGAGTGGTCCGGTCGGTGCCTGTCCAGGACTCAGGAGAGCCGATGAGTATCCAGGTCGTCCGCACCACAGACGGCTGGTGGGTGGAGAGCGGCACAGGACGGCTGCACCGCGTCGACAGCGACGCGGACACCACCGCCGGCCTGCTCGCCAACCGTTCCGCAGTGCAGCAGGCGGCTGCCCGCGCCGCGGGTGACCCCGCCGCCGGGCTTTCCGTTGGAGAAGCGGAGCTGCTGTCGCCCGTCACCACGCCCTGCCGGGTGGTGGCGCAGATGGTCAACTACCGTTCCCACGCGGTGGATTCCGGATTCGACCCGGACACGGTCCCGCCCGCGTTCTTCCGCAAGGCGTCCGGGTCCGTCAGCGGCCCGTACCAGGACATCGTGCGTCCACAGCACGTGCGCTTCCTGGACTACGAGGTGGAACTCGGGCTGGTGATGGGCGCGGACCTGCCGGTCGGCACCGAGGTCACCGATTCCACCCTGCCGGAATTCGTCGCCGCACTGGTCGTCGCCGACGACGTCAGCGCCCGCGACCTGCAACTGCCCAAAACCCAGTTCTACGAGTCCAAGTCGTACCCCACCTTCACCCCACTCGGGCCCCGGCTGCTCCTGGTCGATGCCGACGATCTGGCCCGCCTGCCGGACCTGCGGCTCAGGCTGAAGGTCAACGGGGCCACCCGGCAGGACCGCACCACCACGGACATGATCGTCCGGCCCGCCCGCGCCCTCAGCCTGCTCGCCCGCTTCCAGACGCTGCAGCCCGGTGACGTCCTGCTCACCGGAACGCCCGGCGGCACCGCCCTGAAGTCTCCGGGCAAGCTCCTGACCACGCTCGCCGCCCTGCTGCCCCCGAACAAGCGCTGGCAGAAGTTCTTCGCCCGCCAGGAGGCGAACCCCGACTACCTCAAGGACGGCGACATCGTCACGGCCCGCATCGCCACCGACGACGGCGCACTCGATCTCGGCGAGCAGCGCACGGTGGTGCGCGCCCGCTGACGACTCCCGGGACCCCCGCCCGGGACCGGCCGGCCCGGCGCCCCGTACCGGGCCGGCCACTAGACCCTCATCCCTCACCCTGCAAAGGCGCACCGGTGACACTGACACCCACCGACCTGCTGTGGTCCGCCGCCGACAGCACCGCGGACCTGTCCACGATCGAGGCCGTTCCGCTGCACGAGCGCGGCCTGCCCGCCACCACCTACGACACCGTGCTGCGCGCCGCCCGCCTGTGGCCCGACCGCCCGGCCCTGACGGTGCTGCCCGACGCCGCGCGCTTCCTGAGCCCCGCCACCGTGACCTTCGCGCAGCTGCGCGACCAGGTGCACCGCACCGCCAACCTGCTGCGCGCGCTCGGCGTCACCCGCCGGGCTGCCGTGGGCCTGCTCTCCCCGAACACCGCGGAGCTGCCCGCAGCCCTGCTGGCCGCGCAGGCCGCCGGCATCGCCGCCCCGGTCAACCCGGGCCTGGCATCCGAGCACGTCGAGCAGTTGCTGCGGCGCGGCGGCGCACGGGTGCTCATCGCCGCCGGTCCACAGCTGGATGCAGAGGTGTGGGCCACGGCCCGGCAGGTCGCCGCGGCCTTGCGGCTGGACGCCCTACTGGCACTGACCCCCACCCTGGCCGACGGCCCCGCCCCCGCTCTGGAACCCATCGAGGGCGTACGCGTCGGCTACCTCACGGAGCTGGCCGCGACCCATCCCGCCGACCGGCTGGTCGACATCGAGCCCCCGACCGCCGACGACCTGGCCGCCTATTTCCACACCGGCGGCACCACCGGCACTCCCAAGCTCGCCGCGCACACGCACGCCAACGAGGTCGTCGACGCCTGGATGGTGGCCGCGAGCATCCCCCTCGACGAGGACTCGGCAATGTTCGCGGCGCTGCCGTTGTTCCACGTCAACGCCCTGATCGTCACCCTGCTCGGCCCGCTGCTGCGCGGCCGGGGAGTGGTGTGGGCCGGGCCGCTGGGCTACCGCGATTCCGAGCTGTATCCGGTGTTCTGGAAGCTGGTGGAGCACTACCGCATCGCCGCCATGTCGGGCGTGCCCACCGTGTACTCGGTCCTCGCCCATCTCCCCGTCGACGCGGACATCTCCAGCATGCGGTTCGCCGCCGTCGGCGCATCCCCGCTGCCGCCCGCCGTACGGGAGTCCTTCGAGAAGCACACCGGCATCCCCCTGTGCGAGGGCTACGGGCTGACCGAGGCGACCTGCGCCTCCGCCCTCGGTCTGCCCGGTCACACCCGGCCCGGCAGTGTCGGTCGGCGCCTGCCCTACCAGCAGGTCAAGACCGTGCGGATCGACCCGGACACCGGCGAGTGGCACGACCTGCCGCCGGGCGCCACCGGGGTGCTCGCCATCAGCGGCCCGGTCCTCTTCGCCGGCTACGTCGCCGAGCACACCGCCCACGGGCCTCGCCTGGAGAGCGCCGGGAAGATCCGCGACGGCTGGCTGGACACGGGCGACCTGGCCCGCATCGACGCCGACGGCTTCATCCATCTCGCCGGCCGCGCCAAGGACCTGATCATCCGCGGCGGCCACAACATCGACCCCGCCGCGATCGAGGACGCCCTCCTCGCCCACCCCGAGGTAACCGCCGCCGCGGCGGTCGGCCGTCCCGACCCGCACGCCGGCGAGGTGCCCGTCGCCTACGTCACCCTCGCCCCCGGCGCCGAGGCCGACCCCGCCGAACTGCTCAGCTGGGCCACCGAACGGGTCCCCGAACGCGCCGCCACCCCGCGCGAGGTGCTCGTGATCGACGCCATCCCGCTCACCGCCGTCGGCAAGCCCTACAAGCTCGGCCTTCGCCTGGACGCCACCCGCCGCGCGGTCCACGCCGAACTGGCCGCCCAGGGCGCGGACTGCGACCCGGAACGCATCCTGTGCCGGCCGCACGACGGCGGTGTCCGCGTCACGGTGCCCGCCCCTGCCGACGAGGCGGTACAACGCAGGGTCACCGCAGCCCTCGACCGGTACGTCCTGCACTGGCAGTACGCCCCCAGCAAGCCACTTGAGAGAGAAACCCCATGAGCACCACCGCCATCGTCCTCGCCGTCCTCCTCGCCGGGATCTTCCTCCTGCTCGGGTCGGCCAAGCTCGCGGCAGTACCCGCTATGCGCCAGGCCGCGGCCCACGTCGGCATGACCACCACCCACTACCGCCTGCTGGGTGCTCTCGAGGTGGCGGCAGCGGCCGGTCTGCTGCTCGGCCTGCGGATCACCGCGCTCGGCGCCGCCGCATCCATCGGCCTGATCCTGCTCATGGCCGGCGCCGTCGTCGTCCACCTGCGCAGCGGCGATCCGGCGGCCCGCTGCCTGCCGGCCGTCATCGCGGGTGCCTTGGCCGGAGCCCATCTCGTCGCGCTGGTCGGCGGCTAGCATCGCCGCCGCCTGGGCACCGAGGAGCATCACGATGAGCCGCATCGACGTCCGCCAGCATCTGCCGCCCTGCGCCTCCACCCGATGGCTGGCCTAGCACAGCGTTCATACCCAGCCCGCCTCCGCAGGCCGCCTTTCGCACGGCTCGGACGGCACCCACCGCATCTCACCGCCTTGGCCGCCGAGGCCGGGTGCGGCCTCTGAATCGACACCACTGTTTCCGGCGTCCCCTCCGTGCCGTCCGGGTTGCCGACGCCCGCCCGCAGCGAGCGGGCGCCTCTCGGAACGACCAGCCTTTCGCATCCGTGCGCCGCCGCCCGCTCAATCCGCGGACACCCGGCCTCGATCAATCGACCGGGGAAACGCCCTTGGCGCTCTTCCCCCGCCGCTCCTGAGCCGTCCCCACCCCATGGCCCCGAGCCGTGACACCCCATGGAGTACCCATGAACGACATCGACGTCCCCGTCCTCATCGTCGGCGGAGGCGGTGCGGGGCTCACCGCCTCCATGCTGCTCAGCCGCATGGGCATCGAGTCCCTGCTGGTCACCGCCTGGCCCAGCACCTCCGTCCTGCCCAAGGCCCACGTCCTCAACCAGCGCGCCATGGAGATCATGCGCGACGCCGGCGTGGCCGACACCATCTACGCCGCCTCCACTCCGGCCGAGCAGATGTCCCACACCGCCTGGTACGTCGGCCTGGCCGGCGACAACGCGGACTACGGCCGCCGGGTCGCCAGGATGGAGGCCTGGGGAGCCGGCGGGAACTCACCCGAGTGGCTCGCGGCCAGCCCCGAGCGACAGGCCAACCTGCCCCAGATCCGCCTGGAGCCGGTCCTGCGCGCCCGGGCCGAGGAACTCGCGCCCGGCCGGGTCCGCTTCCACCACGAGCTGACCCAACTCGCCCAGGACGACGAGGGCGTCACCGCCACCGTCGCCGACCGCGACACGGGCGAGACCTACCGGGTGCGGGCCCGCTACCTGCTGGGCTGCGACGGCGGCCGCACCGTCGGCCCCGCCGTGGGCATCGTCCAGGAGGGCGTGCGCAACCTCGCCCGCGTGGTCTCCTTCCACCTCTCCGCCGACCTGTCCCAGGTGGCGACCGACCCGGAGGTGCTGATCCGCTGGCTGTGGCTGCCCGACCTCGGCATCCCCGGTGTTCTCGTGCCCATGGGCCCCAAGCACTGGGGTCCCGAGTCCGAGGAGTGGGTCTTCCACCTCAACTACGGGCCCGATGACGGTCGCGCGTTGGACGACGAGTCCGTACTGGCCGACATGCGCACAGGGCTGGGCCTGAGCGAGGAGGACGTGACGGTCCACATGATCTCCCGCTGGACCCTGGAGGGCGTGGTCGCCGACCGCTACCGCGCCGGCCGCGTCCTGATCGCCGGCGACGCCGCCCACCGGCATCCGCCAACCGGCGGCCTCGGCCTCACCTCCGCCATGCACGACGTCCAGAACCTCACCTGGAAGCTCGCCGCCGTGCTGAAGGGCCATGCCGGCGACGCCCTGCTGGACACCTACGAGGCCGAGCGGCGACCGGCGGACGCCACCAACGTCCAGCGCTCGCTGGAGAACGCCATGAACCACATCGCCATCAACGCCCTCTTCGGCGGCGGGCCCGAGGCCGGCGAGGAGGAGAACTGGCGGCAGGCCCGCCGCCTGTGGAGCGAGGACCCCGCCGATGCCGACTTCCGCCGTACCTTCCTGGCCGCCGTGGCGGCTCAGTCCATGGAGTTCAACGAACTGGGCGTCGAGTTCGGCTACACGTACGCCGCAGCCGTCGTCCCCGACGGCACTCCCGCACCCGAGAACCCCGACCCCGTCCGCATCTACCAGCCCGCCGCCCGCCCCGGGCACCCGCTGCCCCACGCCTGGCTGGAGGACCTCGACGGCCATCGCGTGGCCCTGGCACGCCTGGTCCGCCCCGGCCGCCTGCTGCTGATCACCGGAGAGGACGGCCAGGCTTGGCGCGAGGCCGCCGAGAAGATCGCCGCCGAGAGCGGGCTGCCGCTGGACGCCATCCGGATCGGCCACCTCGAAGGCGACTACCGCGACCTGCGCTCCACCTGGACCGCCGCACGCGGACACACACCGCAAGGCGCCGTCCTCGTGCGCCCGGACCGCTTCATCGGCTGGCGCGCCCACGGCGCGGCCACCGACCCGGTCGCCGAACTCAGCACCGCACTGGACTCCCTCCTCGCACGGTAGGAACCACTCACCTGCCGTGCCACCCGGCCTGCCGATCACCGCCGCAGTCGGCGGGCCGGGCCCGCAACCCTCACCCCCGTCTCGCCTCCGGGGCACCGAGCCACCCACCCCACCCTCACGACAGGTCGTGGAGGCCACAGGAAGGAATCCCCCGTGAACGACCCGACACCCGCCCCCGTCCCCACCGCCGACGCCCATCAGGGTCTGCACAGCGAGCAGGGCGCCCTGCGCGGGGAACACCCCGGCCGCGCCGCCCAGCCCGTCATCAAGGTGGTCGACCTGGCCTGGCTGGAGTTCACCAAGCCCGACCTGGACCGTGCCGAGACCTTCGCCCACGACTTCGGGTTCACCACCGCCGCCCGTACCGACGACACCCTCTACCTGCGCGGCGCCCTGGCCGGACCGCACTGCCTGGTGATCCGCCGCGGTCCCGCATCGCGATTCATCGGCCCCGCCTTCCAGGCCGCCGACGCCGCCGACCTCGACCGGCTCGCCCGCGCCACCGGCCACAAGGTCCGGGCCCTCACCGACTACGCCGGAGGCCGCGCCGTGGACCTGCTCGATCCCTCCGGCATCCCGGTCCGCGTCGTACACGGCGTCACCGAGCAGCCCGCGCGACCGCTGCAACAGCCCCTGGTCCTCAACACCGGCACCGCCACCGCAGCCGCCCGCATCAACGCCACCCAGCGCCCGCCTCGCGCACCGGCCCAGGCGCAGCGCCTGGGCCACGTGGTGCTCTCCACCCGGGTCTTCCGGCGCGCCCTCGACTGGTACCTGCAGCACCTCGGCCTGATCGTCAGCGACTTCCTCTACCTGGACGGGCAGCGCGACCGCGGCCCCACCATGGCCTTCATCCGCTGCGACCGCGGCGGCGAACCCGCCGACCACCACACCCTGGCCATGCACCTCGGTCCCGACACGGGCTACGTTCACTCCGCCTACCAGGTGGCCGACCTCGACGCGCTGGCCGCCGGCGGCGAGTACCTGCGCGAACGCGGCTACCACCACTCCTGGGGCATCGGCCGGCACATCCAGGGCAGCCAGATCTTCGACTACTGGCGCGACCCCGACCGCTTCATGCTGGAGCACTACGCCGACGGCGACGTCTTCGACGACACACTGGAACCCGGCTGGGCCGCCATGTCCGCCTCGGGCCTGGCCCAGTGGGGCCCGCCCGCCACCCGCGACTTCCTCGGCACCACCCCCACTCCGGGGGCGCTCCTCCAGGCGATCTCCGCACTGCGCGAGGACAACGAAATCGACCGCGCCCGCCTGATGGGCCTGATGAAAGCCCTGAGCAAGTGACCGCCACCACCCTGAGCATGTACCCGTCGTGGTCATCGGTGCCGCGCCCACCGGGCTGACCGCCGCCACCCTCCTCGCCCGCCACCTGGTCCGTGCCTCCATCGGCTCCCGGATGCAGGACCTCGCCCCTTCCCAGCAGTGGCTGGTCGTCGACGTCCGCCGCCGGTGCCCGCCTGGGACGGCGTTCACCAGATCTGCGGACCCTGACGGGCGGCAACGTACATGCGTGTCGGCGAGGACCGCTACCGCTGGGAGCTCGGCCTGCCCACCGACGAGCAACCGGAGGAACTCACCGACCGGCGGCGCCTGCTCGCGCTGATCGCCCCCTGGACGCCAGGCATCCCCGACGACGAACTGCACGTACGTCCTGCGCACCGCCTCCTACACCCTCCGTGCCCAGGTCGCCGACCGCTGGCGCACCCGCATCTTCCTGCTCGCGGGAACGCGCGATGCCCTGCCGCCGCGGTCACCCCGCTGGGGAAGGTCCTGGGCACCGAGTCCTTTCCGGCCACGGCGGCCGGTTACCGTCGGCTGCTCGTCTGAGTCCGCAAGCTGGGGACGGTGCGCCGGGCCGGTGTCGAGGGCACTGGCACCTTCGGAGCGGGCCTGATCTATGCGGTGGCTGTGGTGGCCCGGCGGGGCCGGTGCCACCGCTGTCCACGTCAGAGGACGGACGGCGATGTCAGCGGCTCGTGTCGGCGTCACCTTCGTCATTCGGAGGGTCTCCCTGTCTCCTGCCGCCCGGAGGGGAGCCGTCCCCGTGCTCTTCCAGCAGTTCGAGGAGCGCGGCATCCGCTCTCCTCTGATCTTCCTTCGTCAGCTCGACCGGTGCGTTGTTGTAGACGGTGTAGCGACCTGGATCGATGATGTTGGCGGCCCTCAAGCTGAACGTCAGCAGGGGCCGCCAACCCTTGCGGTGGCCGACCCGCACCTGTATCTGGGCCTTGTAGTCACGGGCCTCCGGGAGGAATCCGGAAAACGGTGCCTCGAACTCGAGGAAGAGCTGTTGCGCTTCTCTGCCGGGCACGACGAATCCGGCGGGCAGCTTCGCCTCCTCGTCCGGCCCCGGTTGGAGCCGGGACGGGGAGGACACCCACAGGAGTGGCAGATGAGAGGCGGGCTCATCGGGGAAGGTCAGGATGAGGTCCTGCACGACGATCGGTTTGGGACCGGTGTTGTGCAGGACGAGCGGCAGTCGTAGGCGTGCCGTGGAACCGTGGACGATGGCCGCGAAGGAATGAGGTTCCCACGCCTGCAGGCGTCCCTGTCGGGCGTTGAGCCACCAGAACGACGCGACGGTGAAGAGCAGTGCGCAGACTGACACCACACTGGCGCCGGTAAGCGATGAGGACGCGATCTGATCCGCCGCGACCATCAGCGGAACCACAGAGTCAGTCTGCCAGCCCCGCCGTGGGCTCGCTAACAGGACGAGTGGCCGCCAACAGTCTCCCGGAACGGGTCAGAGGCCGGCGAGGAGTACGAGATACCAGGCGACCAGGCCCGCGCATGTCACCGAGGGGAGGAGCTTGGTCAGCCCGTCGCCCTTGCGTACGTGCGTCGTCACGGCACCGGCGAGCAGCATCAGCAGCCCGATACCGGCCAGGCCGCCGCACAGCGGTACGACCGGGCCGAGGGCCACGCCGATGGCGCCCGCCAGCTCCAGGCCGCCGATGACCCGGTAGGCCGCGGTGGTGAAGCCGGCGTGGGCGGCGAGCTCGGGCATCGGACCCAGGGCCAGGATCTTGGCCGCGCCCAGCAGGGCGAAGATCAACGCGATGAGACAGGTCAGCGAGGCGGAGAGGATCACGAGACGCCCTCGGGGGTGTGCGGGCGGCGGGCCTGGCGGCGTTCGGCTCCCAGGCTGGCGAAGTAGGCGACCAGGTCGGGGTTGTCGACCGCGGAGGGGTTGAGGACCTGGTCGGCGCGGGCGCCCTGGAGGAGGCGCTTGACCGGGACCTCGAGCTTCTTGCCGGTCTTGGTGTGCGGGATGGCCGGTACGGCGAGGATCTCGTCGGGGACGTGGCGGGGTGAGGCGCCGGTGCGGATCGCGTCGCGGATCTTCTCGCGCAGGGAATCGTCCAGCTCGATCCCGTCGGCGAGGACCACGAAGAGCGGCATCCAGTAGCCGCCGTCGGGTTCCTCCGCACCGATGACGAGGGCCTCGGCGATCTCAGGGAGGTGTTCGACGATGTCGTGGATGTCGGCGCTGCCCAGGCGTACGCCGTTGCGGTTGAGCGTGGCGTCGGAGCGTCCGTGCACGATCACCGAGCCGTGACCCGTGACCGTGATCCAGTCGCCGTGCCGCCACACGCCCGGATAGGCGCTGAAGTAGGCGTCGCGGTAGCGGCTGCCGTCCGGGTCGTTCCAGAAGTGCAGCGGCATCGACGGCATGGGCCGGGTGACGACCAGTTCGCCGACCTGGTCGACGACCGGCCGTCCCGCGCCGTCGTACGCCGCGAGCGCCACGCCGAGGTTGGGGGCCGACAGTTCACCCGCCCACACCGGGGTGGTGGGGGCGCTGCCGGCGAAGCCGGAGACGACGTCCGTGCCGCCGCTGGTGGAGGCCAACTGGACGCCTGCGCCGACGTGGTCGCGGACCCAGGGGTAGGCGGAGGCGGGCAGGGCGGAGCCGGTGCAGCCGATGACGCGGATCGCCGAAAGGTCGTGCACGGCGGGGTCGACGCCGAGCTTGGCCATGGCCAGCAGGTACTGGGGACTGGTGCCGAAGACGGTGACCTTGTGGCGGGCCGCCAGCTCCCACAGGACGTCCGGGCGCGCCACCGGCGCGGGGCTGCCGTCGTAGGTGCAGGTGGCGGCTCCGGTCAGCAGGGTGGAGACGACCAGGTTCCACATCATCCAGTGGGTGGTGGTGTACCACAGCAGGCGGTCACCGACGCCCAGGTCGCAGTGCAGGCCGAGGATCTTGAGGTGCTCCAGCAGGACGCCTCCGTGACCGTGGACGATGCCCTTTGGCAGCCCGGTGGTGCCGGAGGAGAAGACGATCCACAGCGGGTGGTCGAACGGAACCGGGGCGATGGCGAGGTACTCGGCGCGGCCGACCGCGTCCTCCCAGGGAACCGTCAGCCCCGCGGCCCGGGTCGCGGGCCACACAAGGCCCAGGTGATCCACGAGAACCGTGGCCTTGAGCGTGGGAAGGGCGGCGGCCAGGTCGAGGGAGGCGGCGCGGCGGTCGTGACGGGTGCCGTTGAAGAGGTAGCCGTCCGCGGTGATGAGCACCGTGGGTTCGAGCTGGGCGAAGCGGTCGGCGGCGGCCTTGGGTGCGTAGTCCTGGCCGCACACGGACCACACCGCACCCAGGCTGGCGGTGGCGAGGAAGGCGATGACGGCGTGGGGGGTGTTGGGCAGGTAGCCGACCACCCGGTCGCCCTGGCCGACGCCCAGGTCGCGCAGGGTGGCCGCGACGGAGGCGACCTGGGCGCGCAGCTGCCGGCCCGTGATCTCGTAGGCGGCTCCGGTCTCGTCCAGCGCGGTGATCGCGGGTGCGTCGGGGTGCAGGTTGCGCAGTGCGTGGTGGGCGTAGTTGAGGGTGGCGCCGGGGAACCAGCGGGCGCCGGGCATGGTCTCCTCGGCGAGCACCCGCTCGTACGGAGTGGTGGCGTCGATGTCGAAGTACTCCCACACCGCGGCCCAGAATCCTTCCAGGTCGGTGACGGACCAGTGGTGCAGTGCCTGGTAGTCGGTCGGGTCCTGGATGCTGTCGGCGCCCTGGTGTCGGGCGGCCCAGCGGGCAAAGTCCGCGATGCGGCTGCCGGCGGCCGCTTGGGGGTCGGGCGGCAGGAAGGGCTCCGGATAGGGCGTGGAGTGCGGGGTGGTCATGGTGTGGTGTTCCTCGGCAGGGGGTCGGGCCGGGCTTCGGCGGTGCGGCGGGCCGTGTGCAGCAGGGGAGCCCAGGCGGCGGCGTCGGTGAAGTCGCCGGTGCCGGTCGGGACGGTGTCCATCACGACGCGGTCGGGGCGCAGCAGGACGGCGTCCGCCCGGCCGCGTGCCAGCCAGGCGGCCAGCGTGCCGTCGTCGTCCAGGTCGCCGACATGGATCACGGATGCGCCCAGGGCCGTGGCCACGCCCGTCATCCGTGCCGTGGGCGGCAGGGCGGTCAGCACGGCGAAGGAGTCCCCGAGTATGTCGTCGAGGCGCTCTCGCCTGCCGTCGACGATCACCCAGGGTTGCGGGCAGAAGGTGCCGGCCAGTGAGCGGCCGGTCAGCCGGGGGCGGCGTCGTACCAGCGGATTGGCGGTCAGCGCGGGACTGAGGTCGCGGCTCACCGCCGCGGTCACACCGGGGATGCGGCAGGCCGCGCCCACCACGGCCCGGCGGATGGCCGCACCGCGGTCCTGTCCGCCGGTCATGGCCCAGCCGACGGCGACCGCGACACGGATCACGTGGCGGGCGTGCGGCTTGCGCTCCTGCTGGTAGGTGTCCAGCAGCCGGCCGTCCGCGCCCTGCTGAAGGACGCGGGCGAGTTTCCAGGTGAGGTTGCGGGCGTCGCGCAGGCCCGCGCACAGGCCCTGCCCGATGAAGGGCGGGGTGAGATGGGCGGCGTCGCCCAGCAGGAAGACGCGTCCACGGCGCCACCGGTCGGCGAGGCGGGCCCGGAAGGTGTACTGCGCCTGCCGGATCACCTCGAAGTCGTCGCCCCCGTGGGCAGCGGACGGCAGGTCCACCCAGGGGGCGACCAGCTCGCGCAGCTGCTCCAGCCCTTCCGGGCCGTCCAAGGTCTCACCCTCGGCCAGCCGGAACTCCCATCGGTAGCGGTCCTCGCCGACTCGCATGAAGGTGGCCGGGCGGGTGGGGCAGCAGATCTGCTCGGCGCCTTCCCAGGTGCGTACCGGGAGGCTGGTGCGCACGTCGATGACCCGCCAGCTCTCCTCAAAATGCAGGTCCTCCCACACGGCGCCGATCGCGTCGCGGGTGATGCTGCCCGCGCCGTCGCAGCCGAGGACGGCGTCGGCCCACACGTGCTCGTCCTCGTCGCTGCCGTCGCGGCGGAAGGTGACCCGGACCGGAGCCGTTCCGTCGGTGTCCTGGCTGACGGACACGACCTCCACCCCGCCCCGCAGCTCGCACTCGGGGCGACGGGCCAGGGCGTCGCGCAGCAGCCGTTCCAGCTCTGGCTGGTCGAACATGCTGGTCTGCGGGAAGCCGTGGTGGCCGTGCAGGGACCGTGGGAACTCGGCGATCACGCGGCGCCGGGCGTCCAGCAGCCGCAACCCGGGCGCCGGCCTGGCGAGGGTGGCGAACTCCTCGTGGACGCCGACGCTCTGCAGGATCCGGCGAACCTCGTCGTCCACGACGACGGCGCGCGGCAGGGGGTAGACGTCCCGGTGCCGTTCGAGGAGCAGGCTGGGCACTCCGTGCCGGGCGAGCAGGAGCGCGGCCGTGACTCCGACGGGTCCCGCGCCGATGATCACTACCGGTCTCCGGGATGCGGCGCTCACGTCGCGTCCGCCACAGCGGTCCGCTGCTCGCCCAGGTCGATCCGCCCGTCGGGGGTGGCGATCGTGGCGGTGACGAGGTCACCGTCGCGCAGGTACAGGGGGTTCTTGGCCTGGCCGTTGAAGAACGCCTTCCACTTCAGCGCGGGCGGCAGCAGCGCGGCGATCTTCTCGACCGGCTTGGGCGGGGCCTTCAGGGCGGTGCCGCCGGGCGTACCGGTCAGCAGCAGGTCGCCCGGGTCGAGGGTCTGGAAGCGGGCGAGCAGGGTGAGCGCCTGCGCGGGCCGCACGATCATGTCGGCCAAGGTGCGGTCCTGACGCGTTACGCCGTTCACGGACAGCCGCAGTCGCAGGTCGATCAGGCGGTCGAAGTCCTCCGGCTCCAGCAGGGCCAGGTACGGACCCGTCGGCGTGAAGGTGGGGTAGGACTTGCTCTCGTAGAACTGGGTCTTGGTCAGCTGGACGTCGCGGGCGCTGACGTCGTTGGTGAGGACAAGCCCGGCGACGTACGAAGGAAGGTCCTGCTCCTCCACAACCGTGCCCACCGGGAGCGTCGCGCCCATGACGAGGCCGAGTTCGACTTCGTAGTCGAGGAAGTTCACGTGCGTGGGGCGGACGATCGTGTCGTGCGGGCCGCTGACCGAGCCGGACGCCTTGCGGAAGAAGGTGGGCGGTATGTCGCCCGTGAAGCCCGAGTCCTTGGCGTGGCTGCGGTAGTTGACCATCTGGGCGACCACCCGGCAGGGGGTGGTGACCGGGGGCAGCGCCACCAGGTCGGCGACGGGTGTGCCGCGCTCGCCGGAGGCGGCGGCCTCCCGGACGGCGGCCCGGTCGGCGAGCAGTTCGGCGGTGGTGACCGCCTTGGTCTCGATGCGGACGGCGCGCTCGTTTCGGACGGCCCACCAGCCGTCGGGGGTGCGCAGCACGTTGGTGCTCATGAGCTCATCGCTTTCATCAGGCCCAGCAGGCGTGCGGGGTCGAGTTCGTTGTCGTCGCGCAGGGCCGTCATGACCTCGCGGAGCTTGGCGGGGGAGGGACTGGTGCCCAGGAAGTCGCGGGTGACGGGCGGGCCCCACTGGGCCAGGCCGCTCGCCGACATCGGTGCCCAGCCGGGTTCGAGGTCGCAGGAGAACAGGTCGCCGTCGGCGAAGTGCTCCAGCATGAAGTGGTCGGGGTCGCGCCAGTAGTCGAAGAGCTGGCTGCCCTGGATGTGCCGGCCGATGCCCCAGCTGCGCTTGTATCCGCGCTCGGCCAGGTACTCGCCGCCGGCGGCGATCGAGTCCAGGTCGGTCACCTGGTAGGCGGAGTGGACATAGCCGGTGCCCGGCCCCAGATGAAGGGCCAGCGTGTGGTGATCGACGGCCACACTGCCCTGGTCGCAACGGATGAACGCCATCGTCGGCCCGCGCTGGCGCTGTCCGTCCAGGAACAGGAAGTCGGACACGATCATGCCAAGGGTGTCCAGGTACCAGTCCAGGGTGCGGGTGAACGTCCGCGTCTCCAGCACCACGTGGCCGAGGCGCTGGATGCGGGACGGCTCGCGGGGCGGGCGCTGGGTGGTGTTCGTACGACGGCCGTCGATGCCGGTGTTGAGGATCAGCGGCTGCTGCCCGGGCAGCGCGGGCAGCGGTTCTGCGCAGTGCACGACCCGGACCGGGAGGCCCGAGGGATCAAACAGGGCGACCGACCGGCCGCCGCCGGGGAC
This sequence comes from Streptomyces sp. NPDC031426, assembly GCF_055581585.1. Taxonomy (NCBI): domain Bacteria; kingdom Bacillati; phylum Actinomycetota; class Actinomycetes; order Kitasatosporales; family Streptomycetaceae; genus Streptomyces; species Streptomyces sp. NPDC031426. The sequence continues at coordinate 35,908 of NZ_JBVIJE010000020.1, read as the reverse complement.
GTCGATGTCCCGGACGGTGTGTCCGACGGCGGCGGCCAGCCGGTCCACATCGGCCCGCTCGGCCGCGCGGAACGCCGGCCCGAGGAAGCGGGACGCCCGCCCACGCCGGATGACCATGCAGGGCGAGCCCGCGAACGTGCCGCGCAGCCACAGCTCGTGATCGGTGCGGGCGGCGATCGCGAAGCCGAAGTCACGGGCGAACACCTCGGCCCGGTCCAGGTCCGGCTTCTCGAACTCCAGCCAGGCCAGGTCCGCCACCTTGATCACGGGATTCCGGGCTCGTCCGGGGTGCTCACCGCGTAGGGCGCCCTGCTCACTGTGGAGGTCTTGGTGGGGCGTCAGAGGACCGCCCTTGTTAACGGGGATGTGGGACATGGTGTCCTCCAAGCAACACTGCCGTAATGAGGAAATCATCAACTCTGCCGTTTCTCGTCGTCAATAGGTGCAGCCCAAATAATTGAGGATCTCATCAGTAATGGTAGTGTCATCGTTGCGACGGTTACACTGGGCCGTATGCCGACGTCAGCCCCGCCCAAGAACCGCTTCGAGCGACGCCGTGCCGAGACCCGCCAGGCGCTTGTCCGCGCGGCCCGGCAGATCCTCGCGGAGACCGGGGACATGAGCGCAAGCATCCAGGCCATCGCCGAGCGCGCCGATGTCGGCTTCGGGTCCTTCTACAACCACTTCGAGTCGAAGACGGAGCTGTTCGACGCGGCGGTGACGGACGCCCTGGAGGAGTTCGGGCAGGTCATCGATGCGCGCGTGGAAGGCATCGACGACCCGGCCGAGCTGGTCGCGGCCGGCTTCCGGCTCACCGCCCGGATGGCCGACTCCCACCCGGAACTCATGCGAATCCTGCGCGACCGCGGCTTGGCCCACATCCACTCCGACAGCGGCCTCGCACCGCGCGCCCTGCGCGACCTGGAGATCGGCATCGCGTCGGGCCGTTTCACCTGCGGCAACGCGACCACCGCCCTGTCCGCCCTGGGCGGCACCCTGCTCTCCCTGGTGGCTCTCCGGCTGGACCGCCCGGACCTCGACGGCGACGAGGCCGCCTCCGACCTGGCCGAGATGGTCCTGCGCATGCTCGGCCTCGCTGCGGACGACGCCCACGAGGTCACCCGTCGCCCGCTGCCCGATCTCGCCCGATGACCTCCTGCACCTGAAGCGCGGCCCTTTGTGGTGCTACGCCGGCGGCGACGAGGAACGCGGTTGCCGCGGCCTCACCAGTGGGGTCCGCCCACGGGCATGCGGCGTTCTCCTCGGCGAGGGCCAGCATGAGTGCCTCCAGTGCTTGGGCGAGGACGGGTGCTGGAAGGTGGTCCGCGAAGACGCCTTCGCGCTGACCGCGCCGTAGGGTTGCGACGGCTTCTGCGCGGGCCGGTGCCAGGGTGGTGCGGATCTCGTCCTCTCCCAGATGGCGCCGTCCCAAGGTGATGAGCATGCGGTAGTGGTCGCCCACCGTCCATGCCGCCAGCACCATCCGTGTTATCGCCTCGACCGGGTCGGCATCCGCGGTACGGGCTCTGGCGAACGCCTGCCGGAGTTCATGGCCTGCTTCCTGTGTCAGGTCGGCGATCAGCGCATGCCGGCTGGGGAAGTGTCCGTAGAGGGTGCGCCGGGCGACGCCGGCCGCCTGAGAGATGCTGTCGAGACTCGCGTCGGGGTCGTCGCGCAGTTTCTGCCGGGCGGTCGCGAGGATGCGTCGGCGGTTGCAGTGAGCATCCTTGCGCCGCGAAGTACGGCCCGGGGTGTCGGTCGTCTTCATGGTTCTTTCTCTCCACGGTTGCCGGAAAGCCGTGGGCGCCGGTGCTCCCTCACGCACCGGCGCCCACTCACCCCTGCCCAGGGTGGCTTGTCGTCCTGCTGACGGGCGTCAGGGGACGAGGATGAGGCGGATCGGGTCGCCGATCTTGTTCTCCAGTCGGTGGACGGCGTCGGCGGCCTCGACGAGCGGGATGTGGTCGGTGATGGAGGGGGCCAGGTCGAGGCGGCCGGCCGCGGTCAGCTGCACCAGCTCGGAGACGGACTCGGGGAAGCCGCCGTAGTGGCCGCGCACCTGCTTCTGCAGGTAGTTGAAGGTCAGGCCCTCGGTGATGGTCAGTGGCCGGGGTGTGATGCCCACCAGGATCAGGGAGCCGCCCAGGCCGAGTACGGAGGCGGCCTGGTCGCGGACGGCGGGGACGCCGGCGCAGTCGAAGGCGAAGTCGAGGCCGCGTCCGCCGGTGGCTGCGCGGACCTGGTCGGCGAAGTCGGGGGCTGCCGGGTCGAGCGCGAGGTCCGCGCCGAAGGCCAGGGCGCGCTCGCGGGCGCTGGGCAGCGGGTCGACGGCGATGATCGGGGCGGCGCCGACCAGGCGGGCGAGGCGTACGTTGTGCGCGCCGACTCCGCCCACGCCCCAGACGCCGACGGACTGGGCGGCACGGACGCCCGCGGTGGCGACGACGGCGGCGTAGGGGGTGGAGACCGCGTCGGGGATGATCGCGGCCTGGTCGAAGGGGAGGCTGTCGGGGATGGGGATGAGGGTGTCCTCGCGGGCGATCACGTACTCGGCCCAGCCGCCGTCGTAGTCGATGCCGGCGGTGAGCATCTGGGTGCAGGGGCGGTGGCGCACGCATCCGGCGCACTTGCCGCAGGTCTTGCCGGCCTCCAGGGTGACGCGGGTGCCGACGGCCAGGCCGCGCTTGAGGTCGGGGCCGAGCGTGTGGATGACACCGGAGACCTCGTGGCCGACGGTGATGGTGTCGGAGGTGGCGAACAGCGGGACGAGGGAGCCGTCGAGGAGGTGGACGTCGGAGAGGCAGACGCCGGCGGCCTTGACCTCGATGAGGACCTCGCCCGGGCCCGGCACGGGGATCGGGACCTCTTCCACGGCGAACTTCTTGCTGTCCAGGTGGAAGCGTCCGGCGAGCATGGTGTCCATGGTGATCTGCTTTCTGTGAGCGGCACGGCCCGGTGGTTCGGGCCATGGGTGCCATGGGGTGTCTGAATGGCTGGTGCGGCCGGGAGGCGTGCGGGGGAGGCAGGACGTCCGCACGCCTCCCGGCGGCTGGGGGTCAGCGCGCCTTGACGGCGTGCGACGGTCAGGCGAAGACGTCCTGCTGGTAGCGCTCGTCCTCTTCGAGCTGGGCGAGCCACTGCTGGGCGGTCTCGTCGTCGCTGCCGGTCTTCTGGCGGTGGATGGCGGCGAGTGCCTCGCGGACGGCGGGGGCCATGCGGCGGCCGTCACCGCAGACGTAGACGTAGGCGCCGTCCTCGATGGCCTGCCACACCGTGTCGGCGGCATTGGCGATGGCGTTCTGCACGAACCGGGCCGGGTGGCCGGTCACCGCGGAGAAGGCGGTGTGCACCTGGGCGATGCCGGCCTGCTCCCAGTCCTGCATCTCCTGGCGGTAGAAGTAGTCGTGCTCCGGGTGGCGGCAGCCGACGAACACCTGGGACAGGCCCACCTGGGTGCCGTTGGCGTGCTGTGTCGCCCGCTCCTCCAGGAAGCCGCGCAGCGGCGCGATGCCGGTGCCGGGGCCGATGAGGATCAGCGGCGTGGCGGGGTCGGCGGGCGGTGCGAAGGTGGGGGAGGGGACGCGGACGTAGCCGTAGATGACGTCTCCGGGTTCGAGGCTCGCGATGTAGGAGGAGCAGGTGCCGCGGTACTGGCCGTCGCCGGACAGGGCCGGGCCCTCCAGCAGGCCGACGGTCAGGCGCACGTGGCGTGGGTTGGCGGACGGGGCGGAGGAGATGGAGTAGAAGCGGGGTCGGATGGGGCCCATCATCTCCAGGAAGACCGCCAGCGGCAGCTCGACCGCGGGGAAGCGCTCCAGCAGGCCCAGCACCGAGATGCGCTTGCCGAGGATCTCCTTCTGGTAGCGCTCCTCGGCCTCCTGGGTGTCGGCGGTGTACGCCTGGAGCTGCGGCCGGGTCCACGGGCACTCGGTGTGCTCGGCGAGCGTCTGGATCTGGGAGCGGGTGGCCACGTCCTGCAGTTCGAGGAACTCGGTGAGCAGGATGCCGGCGGTGACCGGGGTGCCGACCGGCAGGTGGGTGCGGCCACCGGCCGGCTGGTCGAGCCGGAGCACCTGGTCGTAGTCGACGCCGAGCCGCCTCAGTGCGCGTTCCACCAGGGCGAGTTCGTTCTTGGCGAAGACGGCCAGGTGGTTGCCGGTGTCGTAGGTGACGCCCTCGGGCAGCTCGAAGGTGATGGACTTCGCGGACGGGCGCGGCGGCTCGATGCTGAAGTCCCACAGGCCGGTCGCGTCGGCCACGAGTTCGTCGTTGGTCACCACGGTGAGCGGGTACGCCTGCTCGGAGACGATGGCGGGGCGCACGTCGGACTCGGTGAGCAGCTGGACCTGGTAGCGGGGGCCGCTCGCCTGGGAGGTGTCGGCGGCGTACTCCTCGGCCAGGGTGGCCCACAGGGTGTTCATCCACCGCGTGGCCATGCCGTCGAAGTCACCGGCGGCGTCCGCGATGCCGCGCTCGACGATGGGGGTGGCGCCGGCGGCCAGCAGACCTTCCTCGATCCGCTTGGGGAATGCCTGGTAGGTGGCCACCCACTGGGTGTTGCCGGCGCCCAGGAGCGCGTACCGCACGTTGGACAGCGAGCCCTCGGGCAGGCCGGCGGAGAGCAGGTCGTCGAAGCGCTGGGCGTTGTCGGGGGCCTTGCCGTTGTAGCTGGCGGCGACGACGGCGAGCAGGCCCTCGGAGGGCAGGTTGTCACCCAGCTCGTCCAGGCTGATGAGGGTGGTGCCGAAGCCGGAGCGCTCGCCGCGGTCGGCGATGGTCCGGGCCAGGTCCTCGCAGGAGCCCAGGCTGGAGCCGTAGGCGACGGTCAGGTTCACCCCGACACCGCTGACCGCTGCCGGCGCCTGCGTGTCCCCGGTCTGCACGTCCGCGGCGCCGAAGATGGTCCGCTCGTGCTCCTGACGACGGCGGACGATCAGTTCGAAGTTGCCGGGCTTGCGCGTCAGCGCCTCCCGGGGGTCCATCTTGTAGTCGTTGGTGTCGGAGAACTTGAACTTCTGCAGCACCAGCGCGAGGGCCAGGCGGGCCTCGGTGAGCGCGAACTGGCGGCCGATGCAGGCACGTATGCCGTTGCCGAACGGCTTGTAGGCGTGCGGGTGGTGCTGGACGCGGTTCTCCGGCAGCCAGCGGTCGATGTCGAACTCGTCCGGCCGCTCCCACGCCTTGGGGTGGGTGTGCAGCGGGCCTTCCAGGATGAGGACCTTCGCACCCTTCTTCAGCTCGTAGTGGCCGCCGATGACGGTGTCCTCCCGCGCCGTCTTGCCGAACGACGGGATGGGAGCCCACAGGCGCAGGGTCTCGTCCAGGATCCGCGGGATGACGTCCAGCTGCATGATCGTGTCGTAGTCCGGGACCGTGTCACCTGGCATCAGCCGGTCCACCTCGGCGTACGCCTGGGCCAGCACGTGCGGGTTGCGCATCAGCGAGTACGTGGCGAAGGACAGCAGGCCGCTGGTGGTCTCGTGGCCGGCGATCAGGAACGTCAGCACCTGGTCGCGGACGTTGTCGTCGTACAGCCGCTTGCCGGTCTCCGGGTCGGTGGCCTCCAGCATCAGGCCCAGCATGTCCTCCTCACCGCCGCCCTTCCCCTCGCGGCGCTCCTTGATCACGCTCTCGACCAGCTCCTGCATCAGCCGGACGTTCTCGCCGTACTTCTTGGCATCGGCCTTGCGGAGCTTGGTCATCATCGGCAGCTCCTGCGAGCGCCGCAGCGACTCCACCAGCGCGCCCAGCAGCGCGTTGAGGAAGGGGTGCAGCTCCTCCTTCTCGAAGGAGTCGAACCGGTAGCCGAACCCCGACAGGGCGATCGTGTCCAGCGTCAGCCGGGTGTAGTCGTCGGTGATGTTGACCGACTGACCCTCCTTGCGCTCCCACTTGCCCGCCAGGTTCTGGGCGATCTCCAGCATCTGCCCGAAGTACGCCCTCATGGCCCGCTGGCTGAACGCCGGCAGGAGGATCCGGTGCGCCATGCCCCACTCCTCCTCGTGCTGGTGGGCCGTGAACAGGCCCGCGCCCGCGAAGTCCCGGACATGCTGCAGCGGCGTCTTCTCGATCTGCTTGAAGAACCGCGTCTCGTCGGAGACCTCGGCCACCAGGTCCGGGTCGTAGACGAAGATCTGCTCGATGCCGGCGATGTCCAAGCCGTAGATGCCCTCGGGGAACTGCTTGGACAGCTCGGCGAAGTACTCGACCGGGTTGGTGTCGGGGATCTGCGGCGTGTTGCCGAGCAGGGGGATCCCGCGCGGGGACCGGATGGGGCGAAGGTCGTTCGCGGAGTGCGTGGTCATGTCTTGCTCCTCTGCGCGGAGGGGGTGGAGGGGGATGGGCAAGGGCGCGCTGCGTAGGTCGATGCCGTGGCGCCGTACGGAAGCATACGTCGTATGGAATTGAAACCATACGCGGTACGGAAAGTGGAGTGCAACCCTGGGAGTCCAGGTGGGGGTGTGGTGAAGCTCATTTCCGTACCATGTACGGAACTGGTACCGTACGAGGTATGGAAAAGAAGGTGAGACGTCCCCCGCGGGGAACGAGGAAGAGAGACGTGCCTCTGACGGAGGCCGGTATCTATGCCGCCGCCCTGCGGCTCATCGACGAGGACGGCGTCGAGGCGCTCACCATGCGCAAACTCGCCACCGCGCTCGACGCGAACCCGATGTCGCTGTACCACCACGTGCCGAACAAGGAAGCCGTGCTGCGCGGCGTGACGAGAATGGTCGGAGCGCAGTTCCGCACCGTGATACTGGAGGACGCTCCCTGGCAGGAGCGGATCCGGCTGCTCGCCACGGACTTCCGGGCCCTGGCGCACCGTCACCCTAAGCTGCTGGCGTACTCGTTCAGCCACCAGCCGGACTTCATCCAGCCCGACGACCCGTTCTGGACCGCCCTCACCGCCATCGTGGCCGCTGCCGGGGTACCGCAGTCAGAGGTCTCGAAGATCGCCGCACTCATGGTCGCCGTCGTCATTGGTGTCCTCACCGCAGAACTCAACGGCGCACTCCACCAGTGGTCGACCCTCAAGCCCCACGGCCCTGAAGCCGACGAAGACGGGGGCACGGACGCACACCCTGGCTCTACGGGTGCGGCCCCCGAAGGCCCTGACCAGGACCACATGTTCCGCCTCGTGATGGACACGCTGATCACGGGCCTGGAAAGCCGCCTCACCGCCGGTCGTGACGGCCGGCACGCCGGCCATTGAGCCAGTCAGCCTGAGACGCTGCGCCCCAGGCACTGGCGGCTGAGGCGCGCCCGCAGTCGGGTGATATCAGGCTGCGACACAGGGGAGCCACCCCGTCACATCGGGTGAGACCGCCCGGCGGGGTGGTTCCACATCCAGCCTCTACACGGCAGCCGTATGCCTACGCTGAACCGTGAAATGACCATGGTCGTTGGCTTGTTCCTGGTCTCCCTCCTGAAGGGGGAGACCGTCGGCCTCGTCGAGCTGAATCACCCGCGTCATCCGTTCACCGAGGCGGCTACGCCGCCGAGTGCTCCCGCCCGTGAGCGCGAAGTGGCGCCCCGTACCGGATGAGACATACCCGATCTCTCGCTCCGATCTTTTCTCTCTTCCTCCATCCCCCACCCGCGTCCGGAGGGCTGCCCCCATGTCCCAGAACGCCACCGTCGCTGCTTGCGGCGCCGAGACCACACCCGAGAATGTGCCCGACCTGTCGCACCTGCGTCGCTGGTGGATTCTGTTGGTCATCTCCCTGTCGATGCTGATGGGTGTCCTCGACGGCACCATCGTGAACATCGCCCTGCCGTCCGCCCAGCGCGACCTGGGCTTCTCGGACGCCGACCGGCAGTGGGTGGTCACCGCCTACGCGCTGGCCTTCGGCAGCCTGCTGCTGCTCGGCGGCCGGGTCGCGGACCTGGTCGGGCAGAAGGTGACCTTCCTGGTGGGTCTGGCCGGCTTCGCGGTCGCTTCCATGGTGGGAGGTGCGGCGAACGGTTTCGCCATGCTCGTCATCGCGCGCGCCGTCCAGGGCCTGTTCGCCGCCCTGCTGGCCCCGTCCGCACTGTCGCTCCTGATGACCACCTTCACCGAACCGCGCGAGCGGGCGAAAGCCTTCACCGTCGCGGGCTCGGTCGCGGGTGCCGGCGGAGCCATCGGCCTGATCCTTGGCGGAGTGCTGACCGAGTACCTGGACTGGCGCTGGACCATGTACGTCAACGTGGTCTTCGCCGGGGTGGCGTTCGTCGGCGGCGTGGCACTGCTGCACCGCACCCCGCGTGACACGTCCTCCAAGCTCGACGTCCCCGGCACCCTGCTGGTCTCCACCGGCCTGTTCTGTCTGGTCTTCGGGTTCTCGAACGCCGAGACGCACGGCTGGGGTTCGCTTGCGACCTGGGGCATGCTGGTGGCCGGTGCCGTACTGGTGGCCGTCTTCGGGTGGTGGCAGAGCAGGGCGGCGTCTCCGCTGCTTCCCTTGCGGGTCCTGCTGGACCGTAATCGGGGTGCCTCCTTCGCCGCCCTCTTCGTCACCGGCGCGGGCATGTTCGGCGTGTTCCTGTTCCTGACCTACTACCTGCAGCAGAGCCTCGGTTACAGCGCCCTGAAGACGGGCTTCGCCTTCCTGCCCATGATCATTGCGTCGTCGTTCGCCTCCGCCGTGGCCAACAACGTCGTGGTGCCGCGTATAGGGCCCAAGCCGGTGGTACCGGTGGGCATGGCCGTTGCGGCAGCGGGCCTGGTCTGGATGACCAAGCTGGACCTGAACAGCGGGTACATGGCGCAGGTACTGCCCCAGCTGGTGCTCGTCGGCGTGGGGCTGGGCACCGTCATCGCGCCGGCCATGAGCCTGGCCACTTCCGGTGTGACCGCGGCCGATGCCGGGGTCGCGTCCGCAGCCGTCAACACCGTCCAGCAGGTCGGCGGGTCCATCGGCGTCGCCCTGCTCAGCACCATGGCCTCCGACGCAGCCACCAACTACCTCTCCGGCCGCAATCCCAAGGACCCCGGCGTCCTGGCCCAGGCCGGCCTCGAGGGCTACTCCACCGCCTACTGGTGGTCCGCGGCCGTCTTCGTGGTCGGCCTGGTGGTGACCGTACTGCTGTACCGCCGTGGCGTACCGCAGCACGACGAGAGCGCCGCACCCGCCGTTCATATGTAGCAGGACAAGCAGTGCTTTGAGGGCCCACCTTCAAGGGGGGCGAACAGGGTCTTTGCGGTCCCCTCCCCTGTTCAATGGATGTCCCATAGCGGCCGCGATTCGGGTTCTATCAGCGGAAGGTGTACCAGGTGGAAGATCGAACAGATCCGCGTCTGTTGCGCAGTCGTGAGGCCATGGTCGCGGCGGCCACCGCGTTGCTCACGGAAGGTGGGCTGGAGGCCGTGACACATCAAGCGGTTGCGACTCGTGCCGGCGTCGGCCGGGCAACCGTCTACCGGCACTGGCCGAGCCTTCTCGAGCTTCGCCTGGCCGCGCTGGAGGCCGGCATGCCCCCTCTCCCTCCGGTACCCGAGGAGCTTCGGGCCGCTTCGGGCAACGATCCGCGAGCGGAGCTCATTTACCGTCTGAACGTGCTCGCCGAGCGTTGGGACGACGAGCAATCGGGGGCCGTCCTTGCCGCGGTCCTCGGGGGCTCACGGCACGACAAAGGTATGCGCCGCCTCCGGGAGTCACTGCTGAACCAGATCGCCGACGCCCTGCGTCCCGCGGTTACCAAAGCCGTCGAGCGCGGCCAGCTCCGGCCCGACGTCACCCCCGAGACATTCGCCATGGCCACCGCCGGACCGCTGTTCTTCGAGCGTTTCTTCGCCGGGAACCACCTGGGACGCGACACCGTGAAGGCCGTCGTGGACGCCGCTTTGCGAGGTTGGTCCTAGGTGTATCGGCCTGCGGTCGCGAAGCAAGCCAGGCCATCCGTCTGACAAAGTCTCCGGCTCTCAATTCTTCGCAGCCGGTTACGCCTTCCTTCCGCAGCGCTTCGCCGACCACGTTCGCCGATGCTCAGCTCGCCTGGACGGTGTATATGGCCCCGGTCTCGTAGGGCTCCGGGAACCGCAGCCTCTGGCAGTGGCCAGGACCCTGGAGGCCAGCGTTCGGCTCGCTCGCTCCGGACCACGGACCCGCTCAGACCTCGGCGGCAGCGCCTGGAACCGGCCAAGCCCGACACCCCATCGAGTGCACCGTAACGACTTCCCTACTGTGCTTACCGAGGACGGCGAGGAGCACCGTCGGCTTCGTCCCTGGGACCACGCAGTCGGCGGGGCCGTGTGTGCAGGCAGAGACGATCGACCGCAGGATCAGGGAGGAGGGGACCGGCTTCGCCACGCCCGAGGCTCGATACCAGCACCGACTGATCCTCCCAGCCGGAGAGCTGCGGGACGCACAACGGCAGCCGGCGCTGGCGGCCCGGTTAGGCTACCGGTGCCCGTCTGTGGCTTCGATTGGCATGCTCCGACCACCGTCCTCGACGAGACGGCGGGAAATTGCACGCGCCGTCGCGCGCACGGCCGGTCCGTACCCCGGGTTCGGCGAACCGGTGCCGGGCGCCACGACCGACAACGCCGCGACCACCTCGCCGCCGTCACGTACCGGCGCGGCCACCGTGCTCACCTGCCATGGACGGTTCTGGTGGCCGACAGCGTGATCGCCGCGTCGTACCTCCGCCAGCACGCGACGCAGGTCGGCGGGGGTGCGGATGTCGTCGTCGCCGAACTCCGGCGCATAGGCGGCGATGGCCTGCTCCTGGACGGCCGGCGGTGCGAAGGCGAGAAGCACCAGTCCTACGCCGGTGGACGCCAGAGGAAGGCGGCCCCCCACGCGGTAGCGCACGGGGCTCGCATCACGCGCTGACAGCCGCTCGACGAGCAGCGCCTCCCCCTGGTCCCGCACGGCGAGCAGGACATGCTGACGCGTGACGTGGAAGAGATCCTCCATGAACGGCATCGCCACCGATCGCAGCCCGTGACCACGCGGGGCCAGGGAAGCGGTCTCCAGCAGCCGAAGACCCACGACGAACCGGCCGTCGCCGAGGCGTTCCAGAGCGCCCACTTTCATCAGAGACCGGGCGAGCCGGAGAGCACTGCTGCGGGGGATGCCGCTTCGCTGTGCGAGTTCGGCAAGCGTCTGCGCACGATGGTCACCGTCGAAGCTGCCGAGCAGGGCGAAAGCCCGGTCGATCACCGGTTGTCCCTCAGCCGGCCTGCCCCCGCGTCTCCTGGTGGCACCACCGTCGGCGGTCGCCATTTCATTCATCGGAATCACCGCTGCCAATGTACGGCACGCTTCCTACGGTGGCTGGCACTGACAGGGACCCCGCAAAAAGGGAGAAGGTATGGCCGCGACCGGATTCATCGATGTGCACGCCCACTTCGTCACCGACAGCTATGTGGCGGCGGCTCGAGCCGCGGGTGTCGAACATCCCGACGGGATGCCCGGCTGGCCCGCGTGGAGCGTCGAAGAGCATCTCGACATGATGAAGCGCTCAGGGATCGACAAGTCCTACCTGTCGATCTCCTCGCCCGGAGTGCACTTCGGGGACGACAGCGAGGCCCGCGCTCTCGCACGTGAGGTCAACGAGTTCGGCGCCCGGGTCCGCACGGAGGACCCGCAGCGGTTCGGTCTCTTCGCCTCCCTTCCCCTGCCGGACGTCGAGGGCTCGCTCGCCGAGGCCGCCCACGCGCTCGACGTCCTCGGTGCGGACGGAGTGGTGGTGGAAACCAACCACCATGGCCTCTACCTCGGTGACCCCCGGTTCGAGCCGCTCTGGGAGGAGCTCGACCGCCGCAGCGCCGTCGTCTTCGTTCACCCCACGTCAGCGCCCCACGCCGACGAGCTTGCGCTGGGCCGGCCACGGCCGATGCTGGAGTTCCTCTTCGACACTGCCCGTACTGCCAGCGACCTGCTCTTGCGCGGTGTCCTCACCCGCCGTCCGCGGATCCGCTGGATCTTGACACACGGCGGAGGTGTGCTGCCGCTGCTCGCCGACCGGATGGAACTCTTCCGCACCCACGTCGGCGGCGGCGCCGTCGACGCGCCGAGCGCCGTTGAGCAGCTCGGCCGACTCTGGTACGACATGGCCGGCACGCCATTCCCGCGCCAGGTCCCGGCCTTCGGCGCGGCCTTCGGCACCGAGCGTCTCCTCTATGGCAGCGACTACTGCTGGACGCCCATTGACGCGGTGCTCGCTCAGGTCACCTCCATCGACTCCGCGGTGCAGCCGTCCGCCACCCTCACCTGGCGGGACCTCACCACCCGCAATGCTCGCCGCTTGTTCGACACCGACGCACGGTGACCGCCCGACCTGAAGGACCGTTGTGAGCACATGGGTCCGACGACCGCGGTCGTCACAGCAGCACCGCGGTCCGGGTTGCTCGGGCGGCTCTGTCGTCAGCCGGCGGAGCTGCGGCTGATCCGCCACAGCGTTCTGGTCTGCGAGGTCACCGACTCCAGCAGCACCCAGCCTCACCGCTCGCTGGGGCTGCCGCCACAGCCAGAGCCGCAAGACGATCCGGTTCGAGCAGCGCATCGAACGTCGTTCCTACTGCGCCCCGAGCTCGTGGTCGACGCATCCGCTCACCGCAGAGCTCCGTCCGTCGTCGCGCCTACAGGGAATCCCATGCCGGGAATCCAGCGGACTCCTTCTCGCTCAGCTCGGCCCAGACCGTCTTGCCGTGTCGGGCGTGCCGCGTTCCCCAGCGCTTGGCGAACTGAGCGACCAGGAGCAGACCCCGTCCCCCCTCGTCGTAGGTGCGGGCCCGGCGCAGGTGAGGGGTCGTGCTACTGCGAGATCTCTTCATCGGGCAGCCGCCCGTTCCCAGCAGCCGTCCATGAGTCGAACAGTTCAGCAGGCTCGGCCAGCACTCCGGCTGACCGCAACTCGGCCGTCGTCCACCAGTGGGCTTGCGGGGCGAGCGCGAAGCGGACAAACGGCGGCCAGACTTCCGCTGCAGAGCGCACCACGACGACGTAGACGCCTTCAGATGCGTCCCTGCGGCAGAACCTGCCGATGAGCGGCGAGCTACGGAGCGCGGGAAGGTGGGCTATGCGACGCAGGTAGCGGGTTGCCGCGTGGCGGCTGGTCTCACCAGCGGCGGGTCGGCCGCGCAGTCGCGGCGAACATCCTGACCGAGGCCGGCCTCGACCCGGCCGCCCTCGACGCCACGACTGCGGATATCCACTCACCATGGCGGTGAACACCGAGGCGCAGACGTCCGTGTGCCTGCCTCAGGTCGCACCCGGCCAGGACTCACCCTTCGGCGAGGAAGTGCGCCAGCAAGCGGTCGAAGTCACTGTGGCCGAGCTCGGCCCCCCGGGGTACCACTGCCTCCGTTTCCTGCAGGAACGCCTTGAATTCCTGCGCTGGGGCCTTGAGCAGGGCCGTACCGGACGGCGGGTTGAGAAGGATGTACAAGTCGCGGCAGCCCTCCTCGCCGGTGGGCCATATGCGAACGTCTCCCTCGCCGGCGGGGCCCTCCAGGCCGTCGATCAGCAAATCGCGCCCGATGATCCATTCCATCGGCTCGTCGCTGTCGGCATCGGTGGTGAATGCGGCATGGACCACATAGGGATCACTCGGCTCGTACCGCAGATTCATGATCAGGGGCAGGGACGTCGCATGCACGCCGACAAGCTTCACAGGTAGCCCCTGGATCACAGTTCTCAATGACTTCATCGGGTCTTACTCCTGGTGCTTCGAGTCATCCGGGAAGGACCATCGGAAGGGCTGTCGTCGGATTCAAAGGGGCTGCACAGAGACGCGGTTACTGCGAGGACCGGTGGCGGTCGGCACGAGGACACCCGCAGGAGCAGTTCTTCGTGCCGTCGGCAAGGGCGCCCGGCCGACGGGAGCAGGCGAGGCCACTACTTTTGGCCGGGGCCATCACGGAGATGTGGCCAACGGTGGTTGCCGGACAAAGGGCGCCCTTGGTCTCAGCGATCGACTCTGTACCGGTCGTGGTTGCCGGGGCCCGGTCACGCAGGGCAGAGCCGTCTTTGGACCGGAACGGCACGCTGTCCGAGTCCGAGGAGACGCACATGGCCACACAGGTGCCCTGCTCATGGGTCGGTATCAGCGATGCCGGCAAGGGCCACCACTGGTGGGTCGCCATCGACGACACCGGGACCACCATCGCAGGGCCGCCGGATACCGGCCCTTCTGGCCGCGTCACTCGTCGCAGGCCGACCGTCAGCGCAAGGGAGAGTCCACGGTCGGCGCCAGCAAAGTCTCGTCGAGGCCGACGATCTGGCTGATGTCGAAGCCCTCCATGTCCGCGCGGAATTCAGGACTCGACAGGTATGCCTCCAGCCGCTCCTGCACGTCGTCGGCGTCCTTGTAGGAAACGAGGGCGTACAGCCGGGGAGTGTCGCTTCCGGGCGCCGCGGGCACCGTCCAGACGCCGTGGGTGGTGATCCGGTGCTTGGCCATACCGGGAATGTGCTGGGCCCAGATCTTCTCGTAGGCGGCGAGCGCGTCGGAGCTGCGCAGGGTGTAGACGCGAAGCTGGTACTGGGACATGACACTGGTTCCTTTACATCTGAGCATGGATGGTCGGCGGTCAGCCTTGGGGGAGGAGGTGTGCCAGTTCGGCATCCCAGTCGATGAGTCCGGACTCGGTCCCACGTGGCACCAGAGCCTGGGTGTCCTGAAGGAAGGACGAGATGTCCTGCACGGGGACCTCGAGCAAGGCGGTGCCTGCGGAAGAACCGAGGGCGATGTAGATCGACTCGTCGCCCCGCCCTGCGGCCGACCAGATCCGGACGTCCGCGTGGCCTGCGGAACCCTCCAGACCGTCAGCCAGAAGATCCCGCCCCAGGACCCATTCGACCGGCTCGTCGCAGTCGACGAAGAAGGCGGCACGGACGACATAGGGATCAGCGGGCTCGTAGCGCAGACGTACGCAGAGGGGCAACGAGTAGACGTGCGAGACGACCAGCTGCACGGCCACCTGCCGTTCTACGACCTTCAAGGACTTCTTCATCGGCTTCCGGTCCCGGGTATGGCTCGGCGGTCTCTCACACCGGCCTGTGGCGAAGAGGCAGCGCGGGCGGAGGCGGTGCAGCAGGGCGCGGGCGCCGGACGGCACCGGCGCACCGCATGAGGAGCGGCGCTGCACTCACTCGGCCGGCGCTCGGGGACGCGGCCCCCCGACCGCCAGCGGGATCCCCGTCGCCGGCAGGAACGGGGCCGAGGGGAACTGCTTGCGCACATGGCCGATACCCGTCTCACCGGTCGTCGCGGCTCAGGTCATGGTGGTGCCTGCCCCCGCCGTCGCGCTCGCAGCGGTTCCCGTCGTGGCGGTAGGACCTGTCGGACGTCCAGCCGTGTCCCTCGCCCTCCCAGCGGTAGAAGTGACCATCGCGGTAGTAGAGCCCGTCGCAGTCGTGCCGGGTCGAATCGCTGCCGTGGCGGTCCTGGTGCCAGCCGTGGGCCTCGTCGCAGGAGTAGCCCCGCTCGAGCAGGTAGCCGACACCGTGGTCCCAGCTGTAATCAGCGGCCACGGCCCCGTCGGTCGGGTGCTGGGCGTGCGTGGACGCAAGGGGTGCGGCCGAAGCGGTGCCACCGGCACCGAGGACGGCGGCACCGGCGACCGCGACGGAGGAGACAGTGAGGGCGATGCGCTTCGCGAGCTTGTTCATGATCTTTCCTTCCCGAGGGGGTGATCTGCGCCAACGGCGGTTCTGCCAGGCGATGTATCACTCCCGGTGTGATGCGAGCGAGCAGTTCCATACGTCGTATGGAAGCGCGCTTTCATTATTACCATACGACGTATGGAAATGTCGAAGTGACGAAGGTAACCGTTGACCGGCTGGCACAAGCGCCAACAGATGTCGCTCTTCAGCACGAGCTGCCCGTCGCCGTCCCCTCGGCACCCTGGCCTTCCTCGCCTGCAGTGTGTGGCCACCCGGCGCACACGCCAGACGCGGTCGGGTTGGCCGGACGGCGGGACGGCGGTCGGAGCGGGACCTGGTGATCGGTGGCTTCACTGGCCCGGAGATCGCCTCAGCCCGGCGAGTGAGGGATACGAACATGATCGGCACACCCTCCGCTTCGCGTCCTCGTCGGCGCCGGCCGGAGAGGGAGGTGATCCTCGGTGTAGACATGCACCGGGATGCCCATGTGGCCGCCGTGCTCTCCCTGGTGGGAGAAGTGATCGGTACCGAGGAGTTCCCGGCCACTGCGGCTGGATACGGAGACCTGCTGGGGTGGGCCCGGGCGTCGGGCACGGTGCGGCGGGCCGGAGTGGAAGGTACCGGTTCCTTCGGGGCGGCCCTGTCCCGCTACCTGCTGGCCCAGGGCGCGGACGTTTTGGATGTGAATCGGTTCGACCGGGCCGGTCGCCGTCGGCGCGGCAAGTCCGACCCGCTCGATGCCGAGAACGCGGCCCGGGCGGTGCTGAGCGGGCTAGCGCGTGCCCAGGCCAAGGCAGGCGACGGACCGGTGGAGATCGCCCGGATGTACAAGCTGGCCAAGGACTCCGCGGTCAAGGCCCGCACCCAGGCGATCAACCAGCTCAAGGCCGTCCTGGTCATAGCCGACCCGGCTCTACGGGAGCGGCTGTCCAGCCTGGGCAACCGCGAGCTGTTCCGCACCTGCGCGCGCCTCAGCCCGCGCGACGGCGAAGACGGCGGGGGCGATGAGGACGCCGTGGCCCAGGCCACCCGCATCACCCTGAGCCTGCTGGCCCAGCGCATCGAGCAGCTCACCGGACAGATCGATGAGCTCAATGAGCGCCTGACCCAGCTCGTCGAACGCCACGCCCCGCAGCTGCTCTCACCGGTGGGCATCGGCCCGGACAGCGCCGTCACCTTGCTGATAACGATCGGAGACAATCCCGAGCGGCTGAACTCGGAGGCGTCCTTCGCCGCTTTGTGCGGAGTCGGTCCCATCGAGTACTCCTCGGGCCGCCGGACCTCGCGTCGGCTCAACCAAGGCGGCGACCGGCAGGCCAACGCCGCTCTGCACCGCATCGTGTTCACCCGGCTGCGCTTCGACCCCCGTACCCAGGCGTACTACGAACGTCGCACTCAGGAGGGCAAGATCCGACGTGAGATTGTCCGATGCCTCGAGCGATATACCGCCCGAGAGGTATTCAACCTGGTCAGGACGGTGTCCAGCGTCACCCCGTTATAGGGGCGTCTGTGCGCATTATCCCGTACGGCTTCGGTCGGTGTCCCTTGCGGGCGGGCCGCCGGGCAGGTGGCGGGTGTCCCTGCCCGGCAGCCCGTGGGGGTCAGGCCGCGGCGGGGGTGTAGTGGGCGGCGTCGTCGCCCTCGATGACGTGGCTGAGGGTGCCGTCCACACCGGCGGGGATGTCGCCCGCGACGGTCACCCGGTGCAGCCGGCGCGGCAGGTCGCCGTAGTCGTCGGGGGCGTAGTGCTGGGTGATGCGGTTGTCGAAGAGGACGAGGTCGCCCGGCGTCCAGGCCACCCGCACGATGTTCTCGGGGCGGGTGACGTGCGACTGGAAGATGCGCAGCAGGTCGCGGGAGTCGGACGGGCCGAGGCCGACGATGCTCTGGGCGAAGCCGCCGATGAACAGCCCGCGCTCCCCGGTCTCGGGGTGGACGCGGACGACGGGGTGCGCCGTGCGGTACTTCCGGGAGACGAACCGCCTGCGGTGCTCGGCCGCCTTCTCGTTCTTCGGGGCGGCGTAGTCGTAGTCGTTGGTGTGTACGGCCCAGAGCTTGTCGGCCAGCTCCCGCAGTGGCTCGGGCAGGTCCCGGTAGGCGGCGGCCGCGTTGGCGATGAGGGTGTTTCCGCCGTACGGCGGGATCACGATGCTGCGCAGCGTGGATGCCTTCGGGGGCGTACGGACGAAGGTGACGTCGGTGTGCCAGTGGTTGGCGCGGATGCCCTCGTCGCCGTCGACGGGCAGGATGTGGGGCTGGCCGTCGACGGAGGGGACGGTGGGGTGCGCGGTGGTGAGTTCGCCGAAGAGGGAGGCGAAGCGGAGCTGGCCGGCGTCGTCGAGGTTCTGGTCGCGGAAGACGAGCGCCTTGTGTTCCAGGAGGGCGGAGTTGATCTCGGTGACGACGGCGGGGTCGAGGTCGGTGGAGAGGTCCACGCCGAGGATCTCGGCGCCGATACGGCCGCCGATCCTGCGGATGTCGAAGCCGATGCTGGTGCTCATGTGCGGGTGTTCCTTTCAGGATGTGATCAGCGGGGAGGTGATCAGTCGGGAGGTCATCAGGAGGTGATGGGCAGGGACGGTCCCTTGGACCCCGGTGGTCCGAGGGGAGGGCCGACGGCCCGTAGTGCGCCGGGTGTGCGGCCTCGTCCCCAGCCGATGTGCCGGCGGTAACTGCCGAGCAGGCCGGTACGGTCCAGGTGCTCCTCGTCGCGGGCGGTGGAGCCGTCGGGCAGCGGGCGGGTCACGGGCGCGACATACAGTGCGTCGGCCGGGCAGTTGGCCTCGCACTGGAAGCAGGTCTGGCAGTCGTCGCGGCGGGCGAGCACGGGGATGCCGTCCTCGCCGCGGTCGAAGACGTTGGTCGGGCAGACCTTGATGCACTTGTCGCAGGTGATGCAGCGTTCCGCCGAGACCAGTTCGATCATGAGGCCACCTCCAGGGGTGCGGCTGGTGTCGCTGATGCCGACGGGGCGGTTGTCAGGGGTTCGGTGCGGGTCCACACCCGGTCGAGGCCGCCCGTGACGATGTGGTGGTGCTGTCCGGGGTCCTGCGCGGGGAAGTCGAGCCGCTTGGCCATGCCTCGGGTCTCCGTGCGCGCCAGCGCCGAGGCGTACATCCAGCGGGCGTGCGCCGCCATCGCCGCAGCCTGCCGGGCCCGTACGGTGTCTCCGCCGTCGGCGTGCAGGGAGGCGCGCGAGTCTTCCCACACGCCGTCGAGCACCTCCAGCGAGGCAGTGAGCCGGTCGCCTCGGCGCAGGTAGTTCTTCTCGTACGGCAGCACCTCGCCCTGAACCGCGGCGATGATGTCCCGGAAGCCGTTGGCGGAGCCTGGGGTGCCGGTGGGCCGGAGCCCGGCTCCGCCCGCGGCCACCAGGCGCCTCGTACCGGCGCGGACGCCGAGTGAGCGGGCATGGCGGGCCGCGCCCCGGCCGGCCCAGGTGCCGGAGGCGATGGCCCAGGCGGCGTTGTGGCTGCCGCCACCGGTGAAGCCGCCGCAGATCAGCTCACGGGTCGCCGCGTCCCCGGCCGCATACAGTCCGGGGACGGTGGTGGAGCAGTCGTCGCCGGTGATGCGGATGCCGCCGGTGCCGCGCACGGTGCCCTCGGCGAGGAGCGTGACGGCGAAGTGCTGGGTGAAGGGGTCGATGCCGAGCCGGTCGAAGGTGAGGAAGAAGTTGGGCTGGGCCAGCCGCATCGCCTTGCGGGCCGCCGCGTCCGCCCGGTCGAGGCGGCAGTACACCTTCTCACTGAGTAGCGCCTTCGCGATCACGGACCGGCCGCCCTGGCTGGCCGCACCCTCCAGGACCGTGCCGTCCTCGTGGTAGAAGGTCGCGAAGGAGTAGAACGCGGTCTTGGTGACGGAGGTGCCCTCGGGCGCGATGCCGTACGCGTTGGAGAACTCCATCCCGGACAGCTCCGCGCCCGCCTCGGCGGCGAACAGGGCGCCGTCCCCGGTGTTGACGTTGCAGCCGAGTGCGCCGCTGAGGAAGGCGCAGCCGCCGGTGGCCAGGACGACCGCCCCGGCGCGCACCCGGTAGGGCTGACCGGCCTGGCGCCGGTGGCCCCTGGCTCCGGCGACCGCTCCGGAGGGGTCGGTGAGTAGTTCGGTGACCGGGCTGTGGTCGAGGATGCGGGCCCCGGCGCGCTGGACGCGGATGCGCATCCTGCGCATGTACTCCGGTCCCTGCAGTCCGTTTCTGAGCTGCTTTCCGTCCGGCCCGGTGGGGAAGGGGTAGCGTCCGGCCGCTGCCAGCTCATTCATGCCCGCATACGTCTGGTCCAGGACCCGGGTCATCCAGCGCCGGTCGGCCAGGAATCCGCCCAGTGCCTCCCGGCTCGCCATGGCAGCCTCCCGCGCGGCGGGCTCCGGGGGGACGTACCAGACGCCGGTTCCGGCGGAGGCGGTGGCGCCGCTGGTGCCGCAGTAGCCCTTGTCGGCGACGACGACGTCCGCTCCGTCCTGGGCCGCCTTGAGCGCGGCCCAGGTGGCCGCGGGGCCGCCGCCGACCACCAGGACGTCCGTGGTGAGGTCGAGTCCGGTCATGCGGGCCGCCCTTCTGCCGCGGCCGTCACGGTGGTCGCGGTCAGCCGGTTGGCGGGGCGGGCCAGGCCGTAGTGCGCGCGCAGGGTGCGGCCGGTGTACTCGGTGCGGAACAGGCCGCGCCGCTGCAGGATCGGCACGACATGGTCGACGAAGTCCTCCAGGCCGCCCGGCAGATGGGGCGGCATGATGTTGAAGCCGTCGGCGGCACCCTGGGTGAACCACTCCTGGAGCTGGTCGGCTATCCGCTCGGGGGTGCCGGCGAACACCCGGTGACCGCGGCCGGCGCCGAGCCGGGCGATGAGCTCGCGCAGGGTGAGGCCGTCGCGGCGGGCGAGTTCGGCGACGAGCGTGAAACGGCTCTTGTTGCCGTTGATGTCCCGTTCCTCGGGCAGCTCGGGCAGCGGCCCGTCCAGCGGCAGCCCGGTCAGGTCGGTGCCGAGCATCCCGGACAGCTGGGCGAGCCCATACTCGGGCACCTGGAGATCCGTCAGCTCCTGTTCCAGCGCGCGGGCTTCCGCTTCCGTCGAGCCGATGACGGGGGCGATGCCGGGAAGCACCAGCAACTGGTCCTCGGTACGGCCGTAGCGGGCGAGCCGCGACTTGAGGTCCTTGTAGAAGGCTTGGCCGTCGGCGAGGGTCTGCTGGGCGGTGAAGACGGCTTCGGCGTACCGGGCGGCGAACTCCTTGCCGTCCTCCGACGAACCGGCCTGCACCAGCAGCGGGTAGCCCTGCGGGCTGCGCGGTACGTTCAGGGGGCCCTGCACGGCGAAGTGCTCGCCGCGGTGGTTGATCTCCCGCACCTTTTCGGTGTCGGCGTACACGCCGCGCTCACGGTCGAGCAGGATCGCGTCGTCCTCCCAGCTGTCCCACAGCTTGGTGGCGACTTCGACGAACTCCCGTGCCCGCTCGTAGCGCAGCCGGTGCTCCAGGTGCTCGTCCTGCCCGAAGTTGCGGGCCTCGTTCACGGTGCCGGAGGTGACGATGTTCCAGCCCGCCCGGCCACCGCTGATGTGGTCCAGGGAGGCGAACTTGCGGGCCGTGTGGAAGGGCTCGTTGAAGGTGGTGGAGACGGTGGCGATCAGGCCGACGTGCTCGGTGACCGCCGCCAGGGCCGACAACAGGGTGAGCGGTTCGAAGCCGCCGAGCGCGTTGTGCCGGACCTTGCCCCACAGGGCGAGGCCGTCGGCGAGGAAGACGGAGTCGAGCAGGCCCCGCTCGGCGGTCTGCGCGAGCTGCTGGAAATAGCGGAGATCGGTGACCCGTTCGGGCTCGGTACGCGGGTGGCGCCAGGCGGCGTCGTGGTGGCCGGCGTTCAACAGGAAGGCGTTGAGATGCAGGCGTCGGGGGCTGGTCGCGGTCATGGGGTACCTCGGATCGGGGCGGTGAGACGCAGGGGCAGTGAGACCCACGGGCGGGAGGCGAGCGGGGCAGCGCGACGGGACCGGGTGGCAGTGAGACGAGCGGGCGGCCGGGTCAGGCGTCGGCCGGTACGCGCCAGGAGCTGAGCCGCCGCTCCATGGCCACCAGGAACTGGTTGAAGATCACGCCGATGGCGGAGATCGTGATGATGCCCGCGTACATCTGCGGGATCGCGAAGTTGAACTGGGAGGCGTTGATCAGATAACCGAGGCCCGCCTTGGCCCCGATCATCTCGGCGGCGACCAGCACCAGAATGGACGCCGCTCCGGCCAGCCGGATGCCGGTGAACATCACGGGCACCGAGGCCGGCAGGATGACCTTCTGGAACAGCCGGGGCGCGGACAGATCCATCGACTTCGCCAGCTTCAGCAAGGTCGGGTCGACGTTGCGGACCGCGCTGATGGTGTTGAGCAGGACCGGCCAGGTGCACGCGTACACCACGATGGAGATCTTCGAGGTCTCGCCGATGCCCAGCAGCAGGACGAACACCGGCAGCAGGGCCAGGGCGGCGGTGTTGCGGAACACCTCCAGCAGCGGACCGAGGACGTCGGCGACCGGCCGGTACCAGCCGATCAGCAGGCCGAGCGGCACGGCGACGGCCACGGCGAGACCGAATCCGCTGAAGGAGCGCACGAGGCTGGCGCGGGTGTTGTCGGCGAGCTGACCGCCGGCGGCCAGTCCCCACCAGGCGTGGGCGACCTCGCTGAACGGAGGCAGGAAGGTGCGGTCGACCAGACCCAGTCGTGGTGCGGTCTCCCACAGCAGGAGCAGAGCCACGATCGCAAGGGACCTGGTCGCCCCCTTGACCAGCAGGTAGGGCAGTCGGCGGACCGCCCGGCGGAACCGGGTCGCCGTGGAGCGGACCTGGCGCACGCTCGACGGCGATGCGTCATGGGGTGCGGACACAGCGGATGTAGCTGACACTGTGGACGTAGTGGGGGAAACGGCCGGGACGCGGTCGGCGGTGCTCGCCGAGCCCGGCGCCGTGGTCTTCTCGGTGGCCGTGCCGGTTGTGGGGCTCATACGGAAGCCTCCTCCTTCTCCAACTGCTGGGCCCTGGCCACCTCGTCGTGCAGCAGCGACCAGATCTCGTGCCGGTGTCGCGCGAACTCGGGACTGGAGCGGAGGTCGTCCGTCGCCGTACGGGAGTCGAAGGCGACGGGCACGATCTGCTTGATGCGGCCCGGGCGGGACGTCATGACGGCGACGCGCTGTCCCAGGTAGACGGCCTCGTCGATGCCGTGTGTGATGAAGACGACGGTCTTGCCGGTGCGCTGCCAGATGCGCAGCAGTTCGTCCTGCAGCGACTCCCGGGTCTGGGCGTCCAGCGCGGCGAACGGCTCGTCCATCAGGAGTACGTCGGGGTCGTAGGCGAGGCTGCGGGCGATCGCCACCCGCTGCCGCATCCCGCCGGACAGCTCATGCGGATGGCGGTCCTCGAACCCGGTCAAGCCGACCAGATCCAGGAACTCGCGGGCACGTCCGGCCCGTTGACGCCGTGGGACGCCTGTGGCCTCCAGGCCGAACTCGACATTGCCCTGCGCCGTGCGCCACGGCAGCAGCGCGTACTGCTGGAACACGATGCCCCGGTCCAGGCCCGGGCCGCTGACGGGCTGACCGTCCAGCAGGATCCGTCCGCCGGTGGGCTGGGCGAGGCCGCCGAGCAGCTCCAGCAGAGTCGACTTTCCGCAACCGCTGGGACCGACCAGGACGACGAACTCGCCGGCCGCTATCTCCAGATCGATGCCGTCGAGGGCGGTGAAACGGGTGGCCTGCCGATCCCCTCTGCGGTCCCTGACGGTGAAGTCCTTCCGCACGCCTTCAAAAACGATCTTGGTCGTCGTGGATTGCGTGGTGGATTGCGTGGTGGATTCCGGCATGGGATCAGCTCCCGCTCTTGGTGGCGGAGGAGGACTTCTGGTTGCCGTTGAACTCATTGGTGTAGAGGTCCGACAACGTGACCTGGCCCTTCTTGATGTCACCGCGGTCGGTCAGCCAGTCGACCCACAGCCGGAGTTCCTTGCCGGTGATCAGGCCGGCCTTCTCGGCGACACCGTAGGAGCGCCAGTACTTCAGGGGTGCGGTGTCCTCGTTGCGGCCGCGCTTCTTCACGATGTCCGTCATCCGGGCGATGACCTCTTCGTGCGGAGTGGAACGGGACCACTCGATGGCACGCCCCACGCCGGTGACGAAGATGCGGGCCGTGCCGGGGTTCTGCTTCAGGAACCGGTCCGTCATCACGTAGGTGCCTGCGCTGAATGCGCCGAGCAGTTCATAGTCGGTGAACAGCGGGCGGATGCCCCCGGCTGCCAGTGCCTTGTCACGCAGAATGCCGCCGAGCACGGCCACGTCGATCTGCTTCTGTCGCAGCGACTGCTCGGTGTTGACCGGAGGCACCACGAGGGGTTCGACCTTGCCGATCTCCGCCTGGGACAGACCACCTCGCTGCAGATAGATGTCGAGCATGGCCTCGGCGTGGGCTCCGAGGGTATTCATCCCGACCTTCTTGCCGAGCAGGTCCCGGGCCGAGCGGATCGGGCTGTCCTTGAGGACGTAGAAGCCGTTGTAGGCGTACTTGTCGGATCCGTAGTAGCTGATGACGGCCTTGACGGGGGCGTGGTTCGCGGCGAGTTTGACGACCGCGCCGTTGAACGCGCCGCCGAAGTCGACCTGACCCGTGGCCGCGGACTGGATGTCCTGCGGACCGCTGATGGTGTTGCCGACCCACTTCAGCTTGACGTCCTCCAGATAGCCGAGATCCTCGGCCAGCTCGGGCAAGGTCACCTGACCCGCCCAGCCCTGATACCGGAGCGTCTTGGTCTGGCCCTTGCCGGAAGCGGCTCCGGCGGTCGTGCCGCAGCTCACGGCCACCGCAGAAAGACCGAGCAGGGAGAGGAACTGGCGTCGGGTCGATGCCGTAGTGGCCATGGAAAGGTCCTGTTCACGCGAATGGGGACTGAGGCGGAATCGATGGCATGAGGAAGCCGTGACCGAGAGGGGTGCTCGGCAATTGGGCGCAAGCAATGCGGACAGCGAAAGGAGAAAGAGATTCGCCAGGAATGCCTGCGAGGAATCAGCCGCCTACGCCGACAACGGTCGTGGTGGCCGATGGTGAAAACGGAGCGGGAGAGCGGCGCCCGTCAGTGCGTTCAGCGGCCGACGGCACAGATGGCGCTGGCCTGACGTCGCAGATCGACGTGCAGGCGCGCGGCGAGGTTCTCGGACTTGCTCACAGCCAAGAGAGTTGCAGCGGAATCCGGCCAAGTCAATGTCGCCTGCGCGGGCGTCTCGTATTCTGAACCGACCGACATGTGAGCGAAGTGCGGCGTTCACAATTGTCTGGATGCCGGGTTGTGCGGCGGATTGCCGATCATGCCGAGTCCGCCGGGGAAAGCCCAGCGGAATCGCAAGGTCAGACAGGCAGGACGAACGGAGGGTGTGCTCCGTTGAGGAAATAGTCCCCGACATCGCGGAGCCGGTGCGCGACGGGCTCGTACAGGGTGTGCGTCCGGGCATTGCGCCAGAAGCGGTCGAAGCCCAGCCGCGAGGACGCGGAGCGGGCGCCGATGATGTCGAGGGCGCGGGCGGTGGACTCCTGTGCAGCCCTGGAGGCGGCGGCTTCGGCCATGGCCACGAGGACGGAGATCTCCGCGTACTCGTCGTAGGTGATGTCTTCGCCGTGTACGAGGCCGTCGTGCACGGCTGCCTGTGCTTGATCGGTGAGCGCGGACGCGGCGCGGGTGAGGACGGTGAGTTCTCCGTAGGCGGTGAGCACCTGCGGGTCCTGGGGGGAGCCGACCGGCCAGTCCGGGTGCCAGGGTGAGTGGCCCGCCCTGCTGTAGTCACGGGCCTCGGCGAGCACTCCCTCGGCCATGCCGAGGCGGAGTTGGACGGAGAGGAGACGCCCGACCGGCGATGCCAGAGCAGTCAGGGGCGACAGGACATCCTCGTCCGCGGACAGGGAGCCGAGTACGTCGTCGGCGGCGACCGGTACACCGTCGAACTCCACGCTCCCGCCGGCCGCGAGCCGCTGGCCGAAAGTGTCGGCGTCGCCGTCGATCCCCACCCCGTGATGGGCGGGATCGACGGCGACGGCGAGTGGTTCGCCGGTGTCGGCCCGTACGGCCCGCACGGCGAGGCGGTCGGCGACCAGGACCCCGGTTGTGTAGCTCTGCCGACCGTCGAGCACGAAGCCGGCGGCTCTGCTGGCCAGCGTCAGAGGTGGTTCCTGGCGGGCGAAACCACCGCCCCAGCACCACTGCTCCGCCGCGGACTGCCGCTCGACCTGAGCGGCGAGAGAGGGCTCGGTGAAGAACCGGGCGCTCCACGACAGGAAGTAGTGAAAGCCGAGCAGTTGACCGATCGCACCGTCGGCGGCGGCGATCTCCCGGACGACCGCGTAGGCCGTGGGCCAGTCCGCGCCGCCTCCCTCGAGCTCTGCCGGTATGAGGAGCGTCAGCAGCCCCGACTCGCGCAGCCGGGACACCTCATCGAACGGGGCCTTGCCTGCCTGCTCCCTGGCCACCGCGTCCGTGGCCAGGTCGTCCGCCGTCTCCCGGGCCACGCGCAGCCAGTGCGCGCGGCCGGGCCCGGTCCGGTCGGAATCCGAGGCGGGGCCGGACGGCGCAGTGGCAATGCCCATGGTGGTGGTCTCCTCAAGGTCGGCGGCAAGATGCGGTGTTGGGGCTCTCTTGCCGGTCGGGCACGTACTTGTAGCCCACGCGTCGTACGGTGACGATCCGATGCCGGTGAGTTGTGCCGAGCTTGCGGCGAAGGCGCGCGATGTGGACGTCCACGGTGCGGCCGTCGCCGATGTGGTCGTAGCCCCAGATGCCGGCCATCAGCTGCTCACGCGAATGCACCCGGTGTGGATGGCGCACGAGATGTGCCAGCAGCCCGAACTCCAGGTAGGTGAGGTCGAGTTCGTGCCCGTCCACGTCGGCGACGCGTCGCGCGGAATCGACGCGGATGGCACTGCCTTTCGTCTGCTGCACGGGAGGTGGGTCCGTGAGGGCGACCGGTCGGATCTCCGGCCGTGGCACGTTCTTGGCGAAGTGCTGGGCGGGGTCGGTGCCCTCGGGGGTGAGCACGAGGTAGCCGACGACTGGTGTGGAAGCGTGTTCCTCGGAGCCGCTCCGCGTGGTGTCGCCGACGAGGCGGAGATGGCGCAGGTCGGGAAGTGGCGAATTCGATGGAGTGGCCTGGGCTGGAAGTGCCGTGGTCATGGCGGTCGTCCTTCAAGGGGTACGTCGGGCCATCAGGCGCTGCGGGTGGGCCCGCGCCCGATGGCCAGGGATGAGGGAGAAGGAGCGGAACGGCACGTGCGACGTGTGACCGCGTGTCTCACACGCGACAGCAGGCGGCGCTGACGACGTGACCAAAGTCGACATGCCGACGACGAACGAGTCGCTGCTGCGTGTGGGACATGTGCATCATCCTGCGCACCCATTGGGTGGGGCGTCAATGCTTCCCTAGTAAATCGATGGGAAATGTAGGGAACGCAATATCGCGGGTGGGCGCACGGGTCGCCGCCGACCGCCGGGTGGACCTCGGGCGCGGTCGCCTTCGCCACCGGGCACGGAGTGTGGCCAACTGGACTCGGAGCCTCTGCAGGGGTGTGGGCGGCAGTGCGCGGGCGGAGCCACGCGCGTAGGAGCGCTCGACGTAGAACTGCCCCGCGCTGAGCACGGTTGTGATGCGAAGCCTCGCCGGGATCCATCCTGACGAGAACCTCTGGGCGGACCGTGAGACGACGAAGCCGCGCCGGAGCATTTCGGTGCGGCTTCGTCGTGAGATCGGCTGCGCTGGCGCGGACGATGCAGTCGGCGCCTCATGCAGTCTGGGTTCCTGACGACCACACCGCGTCCGACGGCACCCGGTCCGCCACCGCGCGCGCCGCCTCTGCGGGGACCGCGACGCTCAGCTCGGCCGCCACCTACCCGCCCGACCCACACGGTCCGCCCTCAAGGGCCTGGCAACTGACCCTCACCGTGGTCCCGTAACCGTCGTACGCCTACGCCGGTTCGACGTGCACCAGCAGCCGCCAGAGCCGCGTCTGCGGCCCGAACCGATCCCCGCGAAACGACGAGGTCGACCGCAGCTCCGCCTCACCCGCAGCGACGGCATTGACCGTGGCCCGTACGGTTCCGTCCGTCGTTTTTGACGCGGTCACCGTCAAGGGACCTGCGACCACCTCGACCGGCGTCCACCCGTATGCGGGTGACCCGTGCAAGGTGATGTGGATCTCGTCGCCCATCTGGACATGCAGCGGCGGTTCCGGCGGGTCCCCGGGACGGTGGACCACCTCCACCTGCCTTGCCTCGTCGCGTGCCACGTCACGAAAGCCAGCGGCACTGCTCTGTCACATGAAGGCCAGGGCCCGGAGGACGTTGAGTGCTGGACCCGTTCCTGGTGGGGCTTCTCGGTGTCAACGGCCTGACCGCACGCTGCCGCTGTCCTGGTTCACGAGTCGGCACGGGCAAGGCCCCCTGCGCGATCGGCTGAAGGAGCGAAAGGCTGCCCTGTTCGGCCCTGAACACATGGCTGCAGTGCGTACCCCGCGCGAGTCTGTCCGAGAGTCTCGTTCTCTCCCGGTACGCCCGGTTGTGCGTCATGCCGGCTGCGGATAGGAGCTTCGGTGAGCAGAGTCCCTGTGAGCAAGCTGCCGATGGTCGGCGTGCTCTTCTGGACGATCAAGATCGTGGCGACCACGCTGGGTGAGTCGGTGTCGAACTTCGTGTCGATGGCACCCCTGAACCTTGGCTACGCCAGCAGCGCACTCATCTTCCTGGCCGCCTTCGCGCTCACGCTGACCATGCAGCTGAGGTCCGATCGGTTCCGGCCGGTGGTGTTCTGGTCGGTGATCCTGACGACCAGCATCGTGGGCACCGCGATGTCGGACTTCATGAACCGCACCGCCGGCCTGGGTTATGCCGGCGGAGCCACCGTGCTGACGACCCTGCTCGTGCTCGTACTGATCGGGTGGCGGGCGACCGGCCAGACCATGGACGTGGAACGGATCGCCACCACCAAGGGTGAAATCCTGTACTGGACCGCGACGCTCGTGTCCAACACGCTGGGCACCTCCAGCGGTGACTTCCTCTCCGACGGCCTGGGCATCGGATTCCGCGACAGCGCCCTGGTGCTGGGCGGTGCGATGCTGTTGATCCTCGGCGCCCACTACTTCTCACCGATCTCGGGCACAGTGCTGTTCTGGGCGGCCTACGTCCTGACCCGGCCCCTCGGGGCGGTCGCGGAGAACGCCGTGGAAAAACCTGTGGCGCAGGGCGGCCTCGGGGTGGGGACCACCATCACCTCCGGTGCCCTGCTCGCTGTGCTGGCTGTTCTGGTGGTCTACCAGCAGCTCACTCACCAGGAGCAAGCCATCACGCTGGACGGTCTTCCCCGAGCCGAGGGCCAAGCCGATCAGCAGCTGGAGGCGGCTCCGAGGCGGTGAAAGCCGACTGATCGTCCAGGTGACGGACGCCGGGCACCGGGTGATCCGGGATGGCGCTACGTTGGTCGTCGGTTGTGATCTGTGATCGCGACGCGGCGGTGGGGCTCGCCGTACCCGAACCGCGGCATCGGTGCCGCCAACAGTCCCTACTTGCGATGGAGTGTGCCCGCATACCGGCGGCCCTGACGCCCTTTACGCGGTAGACGGGGCGTCGGCGAGAGTCGCCGCATCGGCTCAGCACCCCTCTGCGCACTGAGTCACGGATAGTGGCCGCGCTGACTCCACATGCCATTGCTGCCTGCGATGTCGTGAGTTGGCCCGGTGGCAAGGATGCGTACTCAACGTGATCAATCCTGCGTCATGGCATCAGCCCTGGCTACACAGGATGGCGTATTGCGAGTTCCCCCCGCATACGCCTGACTTCGGTGTTTATCATCGCCTGTCACTCGTTCGGTAACTCTTCCTGCACTTAAGCCTCTTGTGTGCTCGCGATACACGCCCGCACGATTGAGTGAACGGCTTCACAAGCGAGCGAGGATGGCACCATTGAAGATCAATCGCACGGCGGCCACTGCGGCGCTGGCCGTATCACTGGTGGTCGGCTTGGCCGGTTCGGCCGTGGCTGACGACACCGGCGTGAGTTATGCGTACAACCGGCAGGCCGCCGTGGACTGGGCGGAACAGCACGCCCAGGACGCCGAGCCCTTCCCGGCGTCCTGCACGTGGTTCGTCACCAACGCCCTGTGGGCGGGTGGCCTGTCGCAGGACGCCGGCTGGAACGCGGCCGGAAGCCACGGACACCTGCAGCCCCGGCCGGGCACTCCCTCCGCCACTGCGGCGCAGCCGCTGCTGGACTACCTGAGTGCTCGGTACCCGTACACCAAGCCGGTTGGGATGGACTTCACGGCGAATGCGGTGCCGCAGGCCGAGCCGGGGGACATCGTCGCCTACGACTGGGAAGGAGACGGGACCATCGATCACCTGGCCCTGGTGGTCGACATCGCCCCCGGCCAGTATCCCGAGGTCGCAGAGTGGGGCACGGACGGCACCAACCCCACCAGGTACGTCAAGCGCGGGTGGACGTACTCGGAGAAGGATCCGGGCTGGTTGCAGAGTAAGCACCCGTACGTGAAGGCGTGGCTGTGGCACGTCGACACGACGTATCTGCCGAGCTTCTGACCTTTTTGTGGGCCCCGTCGCGGAAGTGGCGGGGTCTTCGTCGTGGTGCCTTACGCGGGCGGGAGCGGCCCGGAGCCATTTATCCAATGTGCGAGCGCAGTGCCATCGTGGACGCCGAGAAGCACTCCAACGAAGCCGTCGTCGTGCTGCACGACGACCACGTGGGCGTCCTGTCGCGGATCCTGCTCACCTTCGAAGGCCCGTGAGGGCGAACCCGGACATGAGTTGGTTGATTTCACCTACGTGTGTGTCGGACTCAAGAGATGTGGCCCCATGCGATGTTATACACCGTCTTCTGGTAAATGAGGGTGGATTGCGCCCGGTTTTTGATGGCTGATCCGGACTGGCAGTGGCAGCGCTCAGGGCCGTCCATGGCGGTCGCGCATTCCCCTGTCCCCCCGGGCACAAGGCGGGGCTCTGCGTCAGCACTGATCACCAGTCCTGACCAGAGGATGACACTTTCCGGGGCTGGGTGAGGCGCCAGTAAGGCTGGGACGAGATGTGGCCACACCTCAATCGCTTACTCGGGTCGAATACTTGACCGAATCTGTAGGGTCATACGCAAACCGTGATATCAGGCATGGCTCACCTGTTCTCACTCTGATGGGGTGATCTTCCCGTTCACGAGATGGGAGAACACCCACGATGCGTAAGAGACGCTTAACCGCCATAGCTCTCGGTATCGGCAGCCTCGCCGCGATGCTCACCGGGACCACTGCGCACGCTGCCCCCAGTGCGGACAGCGATCAGGGACAGGTCATCTGGCTGCGCTCCAGCAAGCCCATCGACCTACCGCTGGGCACCAAGTACCAAAGCGCCCTGGCCAAGCAACGCTCGTCTGTCTCCGCTCAAAGGCTGCAGACCAGCGAGACACCGCAAGCCCCACAACCGTCCAGCGAGGCCCAGGAGCAGAAGATCGCTCAGGATGGCGGCCAGAAGTACGTTGCCGAGTCCGGCAACGCCGCCGCTAAGAAGCGAATCGTCACCGCTGCGGCCCTCACCAAGGAACAGTGCCGAGCGATGCCGGACGCGCACACAACCGCCGGCAAGGTGATCAACCACTTCAGCTTCTGCCGCTGGGGCTACAACACGGCCATCAAGCTCAACGGGCAGGGCGAGGTCGAAGGCATGGTCCGGTTCCGCGAGACGGAAATCGGCACGGGTTCCGACAACGTGCGGGACGCAACCATCGAAGACCACACCGACCAGCTCACGTCGTCCGGCGTGTTCAACGACTCGGCGCTGATGAGCTTCGAGGTGACGCAGGCGGGCTGGCCGTCGTCCAACTCCTGCAAGGTCACCGACATCTCCTCGAACCCCTTCACCGAGACGGTCGGCGCCTGGCGCGATGAGTACATCGCCTATGGCCTGGTGTCTGCCAAGGGCACCGGCACAGGCCCCGACGACATAGCCACCTGCGTGTACCAGCACAATTGGAAGGTCACCGGTGACGGCGCAACCACGCCGTGGAGCAGCGGCCCCGAGAACGGGCTGCGTTTCGACTCCTCGAAGTCTCTCGGCAGCAAGTTCTACGACGAGGGAGTGATCTTCGATCGGGTCATACCGGTGTTCTCCTACGACCGCGCCAAGAGCGACACCAAGGGCGTCGCGAACCATGTATACGACGCGCTGTACAGGCCGCAGACCACCTACCCGCAAAAGGCCAACAAGGTGATCCCGGGCGACATCTGGAACGGCCGACCGCCCCTGCACCGCAACTGGGCCAACTACGACGCTGCCGCAGCCGAAACGGCCCGCAAGAACCGGAACGCAAAGGACGCCGCGTGCCGGGGCCTGAGTCGTCCCAACGACAGCTACCAGTGCGACGAATTCCCCTTCGCCTCGACCATGGAAGGCGCCGGCCTGGGTGACGGGAACTTCTCCGTGCGCTACGTGCCGGGCACCGAGAACAGCAAGGCGGGAACGGAGCTGTCCGACTGGTACGGCAGTGACCGGATCCTGCACAACAACGCATACGGCATCTTCGTGAAGTAGCCGGCCTACGCCGGAACGGGGGCGGCCCTCGGGCCGTCCCCGACCTGCCAAATGGATCAGCGCATGTTCAGGGGAGGCTTCCCACTCGTACGGGCCATGCGCTCTCGTCGGCTCCCGGCTTCGGAGGGAGCCGGCGGTTCTTGCGTTCCGGAGGGAACGAAGACAATCGCATACGCCTCGAAACCTTCACGAACACCCCATTCTGTGCGCTCGATGGCAGCGTTGAACCGTTCGCGGGAGTCACTCCGACCTTGTGACCACACCTGCGCGCGATAGGTACGAGACGGGTCCAAGGCCACAAACGGCTCACCCGGCTCGACTCGCTGACCGAACACCTCAACCGATGCACGGGCAGGCTGAGCCGGGCCGTTCATCGTGTCAAAGGCTGCCATGCGGCCCTTGTAGACCGGCTGGTAGTCCACAGAAGCAACCAGCGTCCAGGCCGATCCCGGTGCCTCGTCCAGTTGGTCGTTGACAGCCAAAACGACCGGCGCAGTATGCTCCTGAACCGGCGACGTCACGACGAGCTGGCCGGGCACGACGATTACCTCTTCGTCGGTCTGGAAATTCGGCTGGCTCTTCCTGCGCTCGAAGCCTCGCTCCCAATGCTCGCCTACTGAGAAGTGGCTGTACTCGATACTGACGGCACCAACCCCGCTGATCTCTCGCATGCCTTGAAGCCTTTCAGGAATGGAGCAGCCACGCAGCATCTGTGTCGGTCAGAGTGAAGCTGCGGGAGCGAGCCGGGGAGCGAGGGAGCCGAGGCGAGGGCGAGCTGGTCGATGCGCTCGCCGAGCGCGGGGCCCGGGTCGGTCCACACGAACCGGATGCACGCGCCGCCGCCCGGCCGGTGGAAGACGATCACCGGATCGCCCGTACCGCCGACTTCACCACCAAGATCCGCCAAGCCGTCGTGGCCCAGAGCCGCTATCACATCGAGGGCTGAGATTTCAGGCGATCCCCCCGCCCGCCAGTTTTGGTCCGAGCCTCGCGCATCTCGCACCTGTGCCGCCGTCGGAGGCCGAACCGAGCCGGTGGTGTAGGCCCGCAATCGGATTGTCCCGTTCCGGCGTGGTGACCTGGGCTTCGTCCGCCGTCTCGTTCAAGGGACACGTCAGATCTGTCTCACGATCCAACCCTACGTCGTCGGGGTGGCCGGGGTCCTCGGCCTGCTGCTCCACTGAGTGGACCCGGGTGACTTGGCGGCCCGGCTAACGAGGCAGGTGGGCCAGGGAGGGGTGGCGGTACGTGGTGCCGGACGCCGCAGACGACATAGCGGCCTGGGCCGAGGCCGACGGGCCGGGCCTGGCCGACCCTCCCGGTGTCCTCGACCTGTACGCCTCCAGCCTGTCGCGCCGCATCCGCCAAGCCGTCGAACCGTGACCCGTCCGATCCGGTAACCGCCTCACCAGCCGGCATCCCCTGCACGGTGGGGCGTCAGTCGTGGGGCGGCAGGTGGCCGATCTGGTGGTCGGCGACGTTCAGCGCCTCGTCGACCAGGCGGCGCAAGTGTCCGTGGCGCAGGCCGTAGACGACCCGGCGCCCCGCTCGACGCTCAGGCCGCCGCGCGAGCCGTGCTCAGTGGCCGCGCCCGGGCCCGGGCCAAGTCGGGCGACGGTCCGGTGCACAGCGCCCGGATCTTCAAGCTCGCCAAAGACTCCGCGGTCAAGGCCCGCACCCAGGCGATCAACCAGCTCAAGGCCGTCCTGGTCATAGCCGACCCCGCCCTGCGGGAACGGCTGACCAGCCTCGGCAACACCGAGCTGTTCCGCACCTGCGCACGCCTCAGCCCACCCGACAGTGAGGGAAACGAGGACGCGGTGGCCCAGGCCACCCACATGACCCTGAGCATGCTCGCCCAGCGCATCGAACAGCTCACCGGGCAGATCAATGAGCTGAACCAACGCCTGACCCAGCTCGTCGAACACCACGCCCCACAGCTACTCGTACCGGTGGGCATCGGCCCGGACAGCGCAGTCACCTTGCTGATCACCATGGGAGACAACCCCGAGCGGCTGAACACTGAGGCATCCTTTGCTGCCCTTTGCGGAGTCAGCCCCGTCGAGTATTCGTCGGGCCGTCGGAGCACGCGCCGGCTCAACTACGGCGGCGACCGCCAGGCAAACGCCGCCCTGCACCGCATCGTGTTCACCCGCCTGCGCCACGACCCGCGCACCCAGGCGTACTACGAACGCCGCACCCAGGAAGGCAAGACCCGGCGCGAGATCATCCGATGCCTCAAGCGGTATGTCGCCCGCGAGGTCTTTAACCTGGTCAGACCGGTTTCCCGCGCCCCCGCGTTATAGGGGCGTCTGTGATAGACGAGTGATACGGCGAGGCCCCGCCGGGGTCTTTCCTTCCGGGACTCTACTCGGAGCCCTGAGACGTTGCCGCCGCACCGGATCGCTCCGGTGCGGCTGCGCCGTGAGATCGGCTGCGCTGGCGCGGACGATGCAGTCGGCGCCTCACGCAGTCCGGGTTCCTGCGACGATCTGGGAGTGCCTGATTTGCGATCGCACCCGCCCACTCGTCCGTAACGATACGCGTAGCACATGGCGCGGCCGGCCACGCGCGGGTGGGGGCGTGGATGGCAGGATCGGGTATTCAACCTGGTGAGACAGGTTTCAAGCGCCCCTCGTAATAGGGGCGTCCGTGCCAGGATTTTGGTGCGCAGACGAGGCGGTGGCCGCACTGCCCTCACGGCGCTGGTACCAGGTGATCAACTGCGCCTTCTTCTTCGTCACCCAGACCGTGGCCAAAGCGCCGTCGTCTTCATCGTCGGCTGTCCCGTCCTTGATTTGACCGGCGTACTCCCCGCCATCGCGGCGACTGCCAGTAGGCGGGGTCTTATTCGCTTTTCCCGCCATCCTGCCGGCCAGTCTGACCCTGGTGGCCAAGGAGGAGGGCCTGCGCGGCGCCCGCGACGACGCCCGCTGCGCCGCCCTGGGAACCATCGGCCTTCTGGTCGCACTGACCACCGCCGTCCTTCTGGGCCACCACTCGGCATGGCTCGCCCTGGCGGTGGCGACGGCAGCCTGGACCGTGGTGTCACTCGGTGGGTATGCCGTCGGCCGCGCGGCAGGAGCGGGAAGCGACGAAACCGGACCTGAAGAACCTGGTGCGTAGTGCATCCCGGGCCCGCTCCGCCCGACGATCAGCGGCTGGAGCGCGTCTACACCTCGATGTGTGAGCCCATGATGACCGTGCGGTCGCGGGGCAGGCCGAAGTACTCGGCGGCGTCGGCGGTGATGTAGGAGGTGGCGATGAACAGCCGCTTGCGCCAGGGCGCCATCGTCGGTGACTTGCCGCGCCGGAGATCGATCTTCGACAGGAAGTAGGACGCCTGGTCGAGGTTCAACGGTCCTTCGGTCTGGGCCGGGGCGAGCATGGCCAGGGTGCTGGGTACGTCCGGTGTCTCCATGTAACCGAACCGGGCGGTGACGTGGATGATCCCGTCGTCGGCGTAACCGAGGTCGTCGACGACGATCCGCTGGTCGGCCGGGACGCGGGGCACGGGCTCTGTCTCAAGCGAGAGGATCACGACCTGGTCGTGGCGCACGTGGTTGTGCTCGACGTTGGCCCGCATGGCCAGGGGCGCGGTCTGCTTGCCCCGGTTGAGGAACACGGCCGTTCCCGGGATCCGGAGCGTCGACACCTTCTCCGAGCGGAGGTCTTCGATGAACTCGGGGAGCGGTCCCTCAAGTTGTACCCGTTCGGC